>NZ_LGEB01000075.1:0-320632 GCF_001279555.1 Micromonospora sp. NRRL B-16802
TGACGAGGTGGATGCTGCGGGGGAGGCAGACGCCGACGTGGTCGCCGGGGGTGATGCCGTGGTGGTGGAGGCGGTGGGCGAGTTTGTTGGCGGTGGTGTCGAGGTCGCGGTAGGTGTGGTGGGTGCCGTCGTGGTCGATGACGGCGATGGCGTGTGGGGTGTGTTCGGCGATGCGTTCGACGAGGTGGTGCAGGGGTTCGTGGTGGTATCCGGTGGTGGTGTCGTTCCAGCCGTGTAGCACCTGGTGGCGTTCCGCGGCCGGCATGATCTCGACCTCGCGGGCGGGCTGCTCGGGTCGGTCCAGTCCGTTGGCGAGCGCGGTGAGGAAGTGGTCGAGGAGTCGGTTGATGCGGTCGGCATCGAACAGATCGGTGGCGTACTCCACGCCCAGTTCGATGCGGCCGTCCGGCGAGTCGATCACCGCCATGGCGAGGTCGAAGCGGGCGTGGCCGCCGGAGACCGGCATCGGCTCGGCGGTGACGGTGCCCAGCGTCAGGTCACCCTGTGCGGCGGCAGGCGGCTGAAGCGACAGGTTGACCTGGAACAGCGGGTTGCGCCCGGGAACGCGCTCGGGGTGCAGGGCGTCGACGACGAGGCCGAACGGGACGTCCTGATGGGCGGTGGCGGCCAGGACGGTCTCGTGACAGCGGCCGACGAGCCCGTCGAAGCTGGGATCACCGTCGAGACGGGTGCGCAGCACCACCGCGTTGACGAAATAGCCGACCATCGGTTCGGTGTCGGCACGGGTCCGGCCGGAGAAGATGGACCCGATGGGTAGGTCGGTCTGCCCCGTGTAGCGGTGCAGCACGGTGAGCAGTGTCGCCTGAGTGAGGGTGAGCAGCGAAACCCGGCGGGCGCGGGCGTACTCCCGGGCGGCCTGCGCCAGATCGTCGGGCACATGTCGCCACCGGTCCGCGCCGTCGCCGGCCGGGCTGAGTGGGCGGGGGCGGTCCGTGGGCAGGTCGATAGTGGCCAGGTCGGCAAGTGTCTCGCGCCAGAAGTCGAGCTGCCGCTCCCGCTCGCCACCGTCGAGCCGGGCGCGCTGCCACACCGCGTAGTCGGCCGGCTGCACTGCCAGCTCCGGCAGCCGTGCCTGCGCCCCGCTGGTCCCGGCCGCGTAGAGGCGGGTCAGCTCGTCGGAGAGGATGGTTGCCGACCAGCCGTCGGCGACGATGTGGTGGATGACAAGCGCCAGCACGTGCTCGTCGGGGCTCAGCCGGGCCAGCGCTGTCCGGAGGAGCCCGCCCACGGTCAGGTCCATGGGCCGGCTGATCTCGGCCGCCGCCCACTCCTCGACGGTCCCGGCGTCCAGCTCGGCCACCGGCAGCGGCAGCGCGTCCGCCGGCGGATCGATCACCTGGCGGGGCCTGCCGTCCTCGGCGACGAAGCGGGTCCGCAGTGATTCGTGACGCACCGTCAGGGCGTGCAGCGCCCGCCCGAGCGCCGCCACGTCCAGGGCGCCGCGCAACCGCAGTGCGAACGCGATGTGGTTGACCGGCGAGTCGGGGTCGAGCTGATGCTCGAACCACATCGCTTCCTGCTGGTACGTGCACACGAGCGACCCGTCGCGGGGCACCGGAACCACCCGGCGGGCGGCGTCCCGCCGCGCCCTCGCGGCCCGCTTCTCCTCGAGCAGCCGCTCCAGTAGGGCCCGCTCGGCAAGTCTCCGTTCCAGCTCGGCGATCTCGGCGTCCAGCTCGCCCCGGGGCGCCGGCGGTGGTGGGGCGACGGCCGCGTCGACGACCGGCGGTCGGGGCTGCCCGGCCCCGTGCCCGTCCTGCGGGTCTCTTCCCTCGTCCTGCCGTGCCGTTCCCTCGTCCTGCCGGTCACCTCGACCGAGGTGCTCCAGCACGCCGTTGGAGCGCCAGCGCGCGATGTCGCCGGTGTCGTACATGCGCTCGCCGGGCCGGTCGGCGTACGGGTCCGCGAGGAACCGGCACGCCGTGAGCGCCGGCCGGTCGGGGTCGCCCTGCGCCGCGCCGGTGCCCGCGACGTACAGCTGCCCCGGGACGCCGATGGGCGCCGGACGCAGCGCGGCGTCGAGGACGTACAGGCGCCTTCCGGGCGTGTCCGTGACGACTGTGGTCCCGGCAGCGGCTCCCACCCCGGGCGGGAGGGCGGCGCGGGCACTCCAGTCGCGCAGTACCCGGTCCCGTTCGGCCGGTGGCAGGACGTCGATCTCGTCGGTCGGGCGGTCCGGCTCGGCCAGCCCGCGGGCGAGGGCTGTGGTGAACTGCTCGACAAGGCGGTCGATGCGGTCGGCGTCGAAAAGCTCGGTGGAGTACTCCACCTGTAGCTCCAGCCCGCCGTCGGCCAGGTCGATGACGGCCAGCGCGACATCGAAGCGGGCGTACCCGGTGCTGACGTCGAGGGCCTCGGCTGTCGCCCCGGCGAGTGCCAGGCCGGGCAGGGAGGTGCCCGGTGGCTGGAGCGACAGGCTGATCTGGAACAGCGGGTTGGTCTGGCCCGTCACCTCCGGTCGCAGGCTCTCGACCACGAGGGCGAACGGCGCGTCCTGGTGGGCGCCGGCGTCGAGGACCGTGTCGTGGCAGCGGCGGACAAGGTCGGCGAAGGTGGGGCGGCCGGTGAGATCGGTGCGCAGCACGAGGGGGTTGGCGAAGAAGCCGACGAGCGGCTCGATCTCGGGACGGGTGCGTCCAGAGAAGATCGACCCGATCGGCAGGTCGTGCTGCCCGGTGTGGCGGTGCAGGACTGTCAGCAGCGCGGCCTGGTGGACCGCGAGGAACGAGACGCGGTGGGTCCGGCCGTACGCGCGGGCGGCGGTGGCGACGTCGTCCGGCAGGCGCCGGGACACGGTGACACCGGCGCCGGTGCGGTGGGTCGGCCGGGGCCGGTCGGTCGGGAAGTCCACGGTAGGGAGATCGGCAAGGGTGTCCCGCCAGTAGCCGACCTGGCGCTCCAGTTCGGCTCTGCGCTGCTTGTCACGTTGCCAGACGGCGTGGTCGGCCGGCTGGAGGACGAGCGCCGGCAGCGCCTCGTCGGCGACGCCGGCCTCGACGGCGTAGAGCCGGGACAACTCGGCGCCGAGGATGCGCGCCGACCACCCGTCGGCCACGATGTGGTGCACGACAATCAGGAGTACGTGCTCGTCGGCCGCGATCCGGGCCAGCGGGCACCGGAACAGGTGCCCGGCGGCCAGGTCCAGCGGCCGGCGGATCTCCCGCGCGACCCAGGCCTCGACGGCGGCCGGCTCGATGTCCACCACCGGCAGCGGGGCCATCGGCCGCGGGTCGTCGACCACCTGCTCCGGCAGGCCACCCCTGTCGACGAACCGGGTCCGCAGCGCCTCGTGGCGTACGACGAGGGCGTGCACCGCCCGGCCGAGCGCCGCCACGTCCAGCTCGCCGCGCACCCAGAGCCGCAACCCGATGTGGTACGTGGCCGACGAGGGGTCGAACTGGTGCTGGAACCAGAGCCCTTCCTGCTGGCGTGTGCAGGGCAGCGGCCCGGTGCGCGGCACCGGCGTGATCGGTTCGTCGACAGCCAGGGGAGCGGCCTCGTCGAGGAGGGCGGCGAACTGGTCGAGCACAGGGTGGGCGAAGAGGTGGCGTGGTTGCAGGTCGACGTTGCGGTGGTCCCGGATCCGGGCGACGAGCTGGATGGCGTGCAGCGAGTCGCCGCCGAGGTCGAAGAAGCTGTCGGTGGCACCCACCTCCTCCGCCCCGATGACCTCCTGCCAGACGGCGGCCAGCCAGCGTTCGGTGTCGGTGCGCGGCGCGACGTACCCGGTGGCCGGAGGTGTCGTCGGCTCGGGCAGTCGCGTGGGGTCGAGCTTGCCGTTCGGTGCGAGCGGCAGCTCGGGCACCGTGACCAGGACGGTCGGGATCATGTACGTGGGCAGCCGGTCCGCCAGGTACCGGCGCACGTCGTCCAGGTCGGGTTCGCCGGTGAGATAGGCGACGAGGTGGGTCGCGTCGTGGAGGAGGACTGCGCACTGGCGGACGTGGGGGTGGCGGCTGAGCGTGTGTTCGATCTCGCCGAGCTCGACGCGTTGGCCGCGGATCTGGACCTGGCGGTCGCGGCGACCGAGGAATTCGAGGATGCCGCCGGGGAGCCAGCGGACGAGGTCGCCGGTGGCGTACATGCGTTGTCCGGGCTGGTCGGCGTGGGGGTCGGCGAGGAAGCGTTCGGCGGTGAGGCCGGGCCGGCCGTAGTAGCCGTAGGTGACGCCGGTGCCGGCGACGAACAGCTGTCCGGGTACGCCGATCGGGGTGGGGCGGAGGTGTTCGTCGAGGGCGTACGCGCGGTGGTTGGGCAGGGCGGTGCCGATCGGGGTCGGTCCGGTCAGCGGCTCGTCGGTGCACAGGTAGTCGGTGACGACCACTGTGGTCTCGGTGGGCCCGTAGCAGTTGTGCAGTTCGAGGCCGGGCCGCGACCAACGGCTGGCCTGCTCGGGCGGCAGGGCCTCGCCCGCGCTCCAGACGGCGCGCAGCGCGGTGCCGGCGAAGTCTTCGGGCTCGAGCAGTGCCAGAACGGCTGTCGAGATGAAGGACAGCGTCACCTGTTCGGCACGGATGAGCGTCGTGAACGCGGCCGCGTCGGCGATGGTCTCGCGAGGTGCGCTGATCATTGTCGCGCCGGCGAGCAGTGTGGCGTAGCAGTCGCAGATGCTCGCGTCGAAGGCCGGGTTGGAGGTCTGGGCGACCCGATCGGCGGGGGTGGTGCGGAACAGTTGGACAGCTGTCTCGCAGAAGGAGTAGGCGCTGTGGTGGGGCACCAGGACGCCCTTGGGGGTGCCGGTGGACCCGGAGGTGTAGAGCAGGTACGCCGGATCGTCCGGTCGGACGTCGATCTCAGGTGGGGTGTCAGGGCCGCTGTCGTCGCGGTCGTCGAGGTTCCAGTGGGGAATGTCGGTGGGGGCCGCCGGGGCCAGGTCGGTGGTGGTCATCACGAGCCTGGTGCCAGCGTCGGTGGCCAGGAGGGCGAGCCGGGCCGGCGGATGTTGGGGATCCAGCGGCAGCCAGGCGGCGCCGGCCTTCATGACGGCGAGTTGGGCGATGGGCAGGTGGATGCCGCGGTCCAGGAGCAGCCCGACGATGTGGCCGGGGCCGATGCCGTGCCCGTGCAGGGCGTGGGCCAGTCGGTTGGATCGGCGTTCGAGTTGGTCGTAGGTCAGTTCGACGCCGGCGAACCGGATGGCCACGCGGTCCGGCTGGTGGCCGAGGGTGACGTGGTGCAGCAGGCCGGGGGTGCGCGCAACGGGTGACGGGTTCCAGCCGTGCAGGACCAGGTTCCGTTCGGCCGCCGGCAGGATGTCGATGGCGGCGACCGGCCGGTGCGGGTCGGCCAGCCCACCGGCCAGCGCCGCGGTCAGATGATCCAGCAACCGGCCGGCCCGGCCTTCGTCCGACTGGTCCGCCGGGCATTCCAGTGTGAGGTCCGTGGACCCCACTGTGAGCGCGAGGTCGAACGGGCTTCCTGCTGCTGCGTCGCGCCCGGCCAGGCCAGCCTGGAACCGCGCATCGGTGCCGGCTGAGGTGTGGCAGCGCGCGGTCAGCTCGGCGAAGCCGGGGTCGCCGCTCAGGTCGGCGCGCCACACCGCGCCGCCCGACCTGATCGCCAGATCCGTTTCTCCGGTGTACCGGTGCAGGACGGTCAGCAGCGCGGCCTGCCACAGGGCGGAGCAGGGCACGCCGTGGCGCTGGGCGTGTCCGCGGGCGGCGTCGGCCAGGTCGTCAGGCGCTCGCCGCGTCACTGTGGTGCCGCGGCGGCGGGCGCGGTGAACCCGGTCCGACGTGAGATCCGTGGTGGCCAGGTCGACAAGGTTGTCGCTCACCGCTGCTCCTTGGGTCAGCGTGCCCGGACGAGGTCGTCGCCGATTCTCCGAATGACCTGCTGCTCGGCCTCCGGGCCGAAGAAGTGCCCGCTCGGGACGACGTCCAGGTCGAACCGGGCTGTCGTCTCGGCCTGCCACCCCGCCATCTGATCGGGAGGCGCTGTCCAGTCTTCGGCGCCCGCGAAAGCGCGGATCCGCACGTCGAGCGGCGTGTGCGGACGGAACCCGTGTGTGCTGAGCACTGTGAGGTCGGCACGCAACGTGGGCACCAGCGCCCGCACCAGCTCCGGCTCGGCGAGGACCTCGGGCGGCGTTCCGCCCATCTCCCGCATGTAGCCCTCGAGCCCGTCCGTGCGTCCTTCCCACGGCCAGACGTCGTCGTCGTTTACCGGTGCGACGTCGCACGCGTGGAAGAGCATGAAGGGCATCGGCATCGCGCGCTCGCGCAGGGCGTGTGCGAGCGCCCAGGCCACCCGGGACCCCATGCTCACGCCGTAGCAGGCGAACGGTCGGTCCAGCAGCGGCAGCAGCGCGTTCACCAGCGCGTCGACGAGTGGTGCCATCCGGTCGAACGCCGGTTCGCCGAACCGGTCGGCGCGTCCCGGCAACTGCACAGCGATCGGCTCGACGGACGCGGGCAGGAGACCGGGCCACTTCCGGTACATCGCGGCGCTGCCGCCGGCGTGGTGGAAGCACAGTAGCCGGACCTCGGACGGTTGTTCGCGGCGCCCGAATCGCTTGAACCAGCGCCGGTCGACGTCCTGCAGCTGGGTCATCGCGGGGACCGGAATCAGCTCGTGGTGGCTGTGTCGCGGCGGGCGCTGCGCGGACGGATGTCGGTCCAGTTCGCCTCGACGTAATCGAGGCAGGCCTGACGACCGTCCGGGCCGTGCACGACGCGCCAACCGGCCGGAACGGCAAGCGTCGCCAGCCAGAGCGAGTGCTGATCCTCATCGTTGACGAGCACGAGGAATGTGCCGTCGGGGTCATCGAAGGGGTTCATGTCGCTGACCCTAGGACGCCCGGTGGTGCCGCATCTGTCACGTGAAACGAGGACGGGAAGGCCCGTGGGCTGCCGCATACGTTGGCGATGGCGTTGGCGCGGCTGCGGGCGACGGAGGAGTGGACGCATTCGTCGACCGCCGGACTCGACCCGCTGGAACGAGTGCCGCGGGACGACACAGGGACGGGATGACCAATGACTGATCTGCAACGACGCATCGCAGCCCTCTCGCCGGAGCAGCGGGCCCGGTTGGAGGAACGCCTCGCCGAGATGGCCGCCGCCCGTGGTCACCGGGTGAGCACCGCCATCAAGCCGCGTGACCGCGACCGGCCCACACCGCTGGCGATCCAGCAGCAGCGCGAGTGGACCTTCGCCCAGTTCCAGTCGATCACCATCCCGGGTGCGTTCCGGGTCGAGGGTGAACTGGACGAGGACCTGCTTCGCCGCGTTCTCGCCGAGGTGGTGGAACGGCACGAGATACTCCGGTCCACGGTGGAGATGCAGTCCGACGGGACCATGGCGCAGGTGGTGCACCCGACCACGTCGGTGCCGGTACCCATCGTCGACCTGTCGCACCTGGCCGACGACGAGCAGCGGGCCGAGCTGCGCGAGAGCTGGCAGTCCGAGGTCCAGATGCCGTTCGACCCCGGGGAGCCGCTGCGGCTGCGGGTCCGCGTGTTCCGCCTGGCCGAGCAGACCCACGTCGTCTTCATCACCGCCGACCACGTGGCCGCCGACGCGTTCTCGGTGGGCCTTCTGGTCCGGGAGTTCGCCACCCTCTACGTGGGCGCCCCACTCGACCCGCTGGAGATCCAGTACGGCGACTTCGCGGCCTGGCAGCGGTCCGTCGAGGCGGAGCGGATCGACGACGAGACCCGGCACTGGCAGGAGACCCTTGCCGGGATCCCGGCCGGACTGGGGCTGCCAACCGACCGGCCGTACCCGGCGCGTCCGACGTTCGCCGGGGCGTCCCACCTCACCGAGCTGCCGGCCGCGGTCTCCACCGACCTGCGCCGCCTGGGCGAGCGCGAGGGCGCATCGCCGGGAATCCTCCTGCTTGCCGCCTGCGCCGTGCTGCTGCACCGGTACACCGGCCGCGACGACGTCGTCATCGGCGAGAACGTCGCCGGCCGCAACCGGGCCGAACTCGAACCTCTCATCGGCTGCTTCGTGGGGGCCCTCCCGATGCGGATGCGGCTCACCGACGAGCAGACCCTCGCAGCTGTGGTGCGGCAGGCCCGGGACACGGTGGTGACCGCCTACGACCACCAGGATCTACCGGTGGACGGCATGCTGGACCGGCTCGGCCTCGGTCTG
Source organism: Micromonospora sp. NRRL B-16802 (assembly GCF_001279555.1). Lineage (NCBI taxonomy): Bacteria > Bacillati > Actinomycetota > Actinomycetes > Micromonosporales > Micromonosporaceae > Micromonospora > Micromonospora sp. NRRL B-16802. The sequence goes on from NZ_LGEB01000075.1 coordinate 8,118, forward strand.
GAGGCCGCGTCCGCCACCCTGTTCGACATGTGGCTCGACGTGCGTACGCCGGAGCGGGACCTTGAGGTCCCGGGCCTGCGCATCAGCGCCGAGACGATCGAGACGGACCTGATCGCCGCCACGCCCCTGACGCTGGACGCCGACCCGAACGGCGACACGCTGCGACTGCAGTGGATCTACATGACCGAGCTGTTCGACGCCGAGACCATGCAGGTGCTCGCCGATCAGTTCGTCCGGATCCTGCGGGCGTTCGTCGACGCGCCCGACACGACGGTGGGCGACCTGCCGCTGGCTGTCGCACCGGCATCCCCGGCGGCGGTCGAGCAGACGCCGGACGCCGCCCGGGACGATGCGCCGGGTTTCGTCGAGCTGTTCCAGCGCCGCGTCGCACAGGCCCCGTTCGCTCCGGCGGTGGTGCACGACGGCGTCCCGACCAGCTACGACGAGCTGAACCGCTCCGCCAACCGACTCGCCCACCGGCTGCGAGCGCTCGGTGTCGACCGCGACACCACTGTGGGCATCCTTGTGGACCGCTCGCCCCGGCTGGCCGTGTCGATCGTCGGCGTGCTCAAGGCCGGCGCCGCGTACCTGCCGATCGACGCCGCCTATCCGGCCGAGCGCATCGCCGGCATGCTCGCCGACGCGGGCGTCCGCGTGCTGGTCTCCGAGGAACGGCTGGCGTCGATCGGGGCCGGCTCGGTGGACCACACGGTGCTTGTGGACGACGGGGCCGGCGGCCCCGACACCGACCTGCCGGGACCGGATCCCGACGCACCGGCCTACGTGGTGTTCACGTCCGGCTCGACCGGGCGACCCAAGGGCACAGTGATCGAACACCGGTCCCTTGTGACGTACGCGCGCGACGTGGTGGACCGGCTCGGGCTCGGCGCCGGCGACCGGTTCCTGCAGTTCGCCTCGCCCAGCTTCGACGTGCTCGCCGAGGAGTTGTTCCCGACCTGGCTGGCCGGCGGTTGCGTGGTCATCCCGGCCCGGTCGCTGTTGAGCGGTGGCGAGGATCTCACAGCCCTCATCGAGCGCGAGTGGCTGACAGTGATCGAGCTGCCCACCGCGTACTGGCACGAGTGGGTGCGTGAACTCGACCGGACCGGCCGGCGGCTGCCCCGGTGCCTGCGCCTGGTCATCATCGGTGGCGAGCCGGTCCTCGCCGACCGGCTGGCCATGTGGAGGAAACTCGACGTACCGCTGATGAACTGCTACGGGCTGACCGAGACGACGGTCACCTCGACGTTCTTCCGCCTGGACCCGGCCGGGCCGGTGGTCGACTGGCCCAACCTGCCGATCGGCACCCCGCTGCCCTCGGCGGACCTGCGCGTGCTCGACCACCGGCTCCGTCCGGTGCCGCTCGGCGGCACCGGGGAGCTGTACATCGGCGGCGTCAGCGTGGGCCGCGGCTACGTGGGACAGCCCGGCCTGACCGCGCACCGCTTCGTCGCCGACCCTGATCCGGCGCGGCCGGGCCGCCGGCTGTACCGCACCGGCGACCTGATCCGCCGGCGGGTCGACGGCAACCTGGAGTTCGTCGCCCGGGTCGACCGGCAGGTCAAGATCCGTGGCTTCCGGGTGGAACCTCTGGAGATCGAGTCGGTGCTCAGCCGCCACCCGGGGGTCGCCGAGACCGTCGTGTCGGTGCACGAGCCGGCCCCGGGCGACAGGCGCCTGATCGCGTACGTGGTGCCCGGCCCGGACGGGATGCCCGACCTCGGCGAGCTGCGCCGGTATCTCGACGGCGAGCTGCCGGCGTACCTGGTGCCCGCCGCGTTCGTCCAACTCGACGCGATCCCGCTGACCGCCAACGGCAAGGTCGACCGGGACCGTCTGCCGGCGCCGGACGAGGGCCGACCCGATGTGGGCCCGGCCTACGCGGCACCGCAGTCGCCGATCGAGCGGACGCTCGCCGGCATCGTCTCGGCGGTGGTCGGCGTCGACCCGGTCGGCGTCGACGACAACTTCTTCGAGATCGGCGGCGACTCCATCCTCGCGATCCAGGTCGTCGCACGGGCGCAGGAGGCGGGCCTGCGGCTGTCCCCGCAGGACCTCTTCGCGCACCCCACGATCGCCACCCTGGCCGTGGCGGCCAGCGCCGCGCCCACCATCGACGCCGAGCAGGCCGACGTGATCGGTCCGGTGCCCGTCGCGCCGAGCCAGCGTTGGTTCGGCGCCGCCGCGATCGCGGAGGCACGGCACTGGAACCGGTCGGTGGTGCTGGATCTGCCCGCCCTCATCGAGCCGGAGCTGATCGAGACGGCCGTCGAACACCTGATGGGCCACCACGACGGGCTGCGTCAGCGGATCCTGCTGGCCGGCCCCGACCGCATGCGCGTGCGGATCGCCCCGCGCGGCGACCTCACACCGTTCAGCGGGTACGACCTGACCGATCTCGACGAGGCGGCGCAACGACGCCGGATGGACGAAGTGGGCGCCGAGATCCAGGCAGGTCTGGACCCGGCCGTCGGGCCGCTGATCCGGTTCGCGTGGTTCCGCTGCGGCGGCGGCCAGCCGGACCGGCTCGCCATCGTCGCCCACCGCCTGGTCGCCGACGCCTGGTCGATGCGGATCCTGGTCGAGGACCTGGGCCGCGCCCTCGCCTCGCTGGCCGCCGGCGAGCCGGTGGCGCTGCCGCCGAAGACGACGTCGTGGCAGTCGTGGGTACGCCGGCTGGTCGCGTACGGGCGTACGCCCGCGGTGCAGGAGCAACGTGCGTTCTGGGCCGACCTGGTCGCCTCGGCCGGCGACCCGGTCCCGGCCGACCGCCAGGCGGAGCCGGAGGCCGACACCGCTGCGACCGAGCAGACGATCACCGTGGCGCTCGACGCCCCACGGACGGCCGAGCTGCTCGCAGCCCCGGAGGCGCTCAACTGCGAGATCGACGAGTTGCTGCTCACGGCGCTCGGCCGGACCCTGCGCGCGTGGAGCGGCGCCGGGCGGCATCTGGTCGACGTCGAGCGGCCCGCCCGCGCGGCGCTGTTCGACGACGTCGACCTGGGCCGCACAGTGGGCTGGGTCAGCCAAACCCATCCGCTGCCCCTGACCGGCGACCCGGACGACACGCCCGAGACGAGCCTGAAGGCGGTCAAGGAGGCGCTGCGCGCGGTGCCCGCCGACGGTGTCGGATGGTCGCTGCTGCGGTTCGACCCCGAGCCGGTGCCCGCAGTGCCGGTCGAGCTGGCCTTCACGTACCTCGGCGACGTCGACCCGCCCGGCTTCACCTCGGCGTCCGCTCCGGTCGGCCCGGACGCCAGCCCTCGTGGGCGACGGCCGTACCCGATCGCTGTCGAGGCGTCGCTGGCCGGCGGCGCCCTGGTGGTCCGCTGGCGCTACAGCGAGATCCGGCACGACCAGCAGACCATGCAGGTCCAGGCCGACAGTTACCTCGCCGAACTTGAGGCGCTCATCGAGGCGGCGCGGCAACCGGCCGAGACCACGCACTCGCCGACCGACTTCCCGCTCGCCCGCGTCGACCAATCCCGGCTCGACGCTCTGCTCAGCCGGCTCTGACCCGACGGGAGTGGTGGTGGACTACAGCCTGTTCTTCTTCGCCGACGGAGGTGCCGCCGGCGACGACGGTTACCGCCTCCTGCTGGAGAGCGCCCGATTCGCCGACGCCAACGGGTTCACGGCGGTCTGGACGCCGGAGCGGCACTTTCACTCGTTCGGCGGCCTGTACCCGAACCCCGCGGTCACCGGGGCCGCGGTGGCCGCCGTGACCGAGCGGGTGGGCGTCCGGGCGGGCAGCGTGGTGGCGCCCCTGCACCACCCGGCCCGCATCGCGGAGGAGTGGTCGGTCGTCGACAACCTGTCCAAGGGCCGGGTGGGGCTGTCGTTCGCGTCCGGCTGGCACGCGGCCGACTTCGTGCTGCGGCCGGAGAACTACGCCGACCGCAAGAACGTGACGGCCGAGACCGTGGACACCGTACGCCGGTTGTGGCGCGGCGAGGAGGTCGAGTTTCCCGACGGCGCGGGGGAGAAGCGGGCCGTCCGCATCTTCCCCGCGCCCGTGCAGCCCGAACTGCCGGTGTGGGTGACAAGCGCCGGCTCGCCGGAGACGTTCCGGACCGCCGGCCGCCTCGGCGCCGGGCTGCTGACCCACATGCTCGGTCAGGATCACGCCCGGCTCGCCGAGAACATCGCCACCTACCGGTCGGAGCTGGGCGGGGCGCCGGGACACGTCGTGCTGATGCTGCACACGCTGATCGGCACGGACCGGGCCGAGGTGCGCGAACAGGTCCGCGAGCCGATGAGTAACTACCTGCGCAGCTCCGCCGACCTGATCGTCAAGGCGGCCGCGAGCATCCTGCCGCCCGGCTTCGACCCGAACCGGCTGCCGGAGCGGGACAAGGAGTTCCTCATCGCGCACGCTTTCGACCGCTACTTCACCAGCAGCGGCCTGTTCGGCACTGTGGCCGACGGGGCCGACATGGTGAGCCGGCTCGAGGCGATAGGTGTCGACGAGATCGCCTGTCTGATCGACTTCGGCGTGCCCCGCCAGGACGTGCTCGGGTCCCTGCGACACCTGGCCGAGCTGGCCCGGCAAACGGGTCAGCCGGCCAGGTGACGTCGCCGGCTCACGAGACGGTCGGGGCGGAGCATCTGCGCCGCCTCCTCCGCCGCTGGGCCACAACTGTGACAGTGGTGACGGCGGCCGGCGACGGTCGGCCCTTCGGGTTCACCGCGACGTCGTTCACCTCCGTGTCGCTGCGCCCACCGGTCATGTCGTTCTGCGTCGACCGAGGCTCGTCGAGCTGGCCCATGCTGCGGGAGGCCGAACACGTGGCGGTGCACGTGCTGGACGCCGGGCAGGCCGATCTGGCGCGTACGTTCGCCACCCGCGGCATCGACCGCTTCGCCGCGACCGGCTGGCGCCCCGGGCCGTACGGCGTGCCGCTGCTGCCCCGGAGCCTCGCCTGGTTGGTGTGTCACGTCTCGGCGCGGATCCCCGCCGGCGATCACGTGATCGTCCTCGCCGAGCCGTTGGAAGCCCAGATCGGCGACGGCAGCCCCCTGCTGTACCACGATGGACAGTACGCGGCTCTGGCCTGACCACTACCCCGCTTTAGGGGACAGCTACGGCGCGAGCAGGCCCGATACGTTCTGGGCATGGCCACCCAGTCCTTGGCCGACGTGCTGCTGATCCGGGCCGAATCGACGCCGGACGCCGTCGCCTACGAATGTGTCGATGCCGCCGGCGAGGTGAGCGCACTCAGCTACGCCCAGGTGGCCACCCGCGCGTCCGCCCTGGCCGAGCAGATCGCCGGGTGCGGCGACGACGGTCCGGTGCTGCTGGCCGTTCCGGCGGGGCTGGACTACCCCGTGGCGGTCTTCGGTGCCTTCCTCGCCGGACGCCCGGTGATCCCGGCCTACCCGCCCGGGTCGAGCGGGCCAGACCGGGGCCGGCTGGACGGCATCGTGGCCGACGCCCGCCCGTCGGTCGTGATCGCGGAGCAGACGCATCCGGAACTGGCGGCGGTGCCGGCGGCGCTGACAGTGCCCGGTTCGGAGGCGGACGGCGGGCCGTGGAGCAGGCAGGGCCGGAGCGCTGCGACGGATGTGGCGATCGTGCAGTACACGTCGGGCAGCACCGGGAAGCCGCGCGGTGTGCTGGTCCGGCACGACAGCGTCCTTGCGAACGTCGCGGGCATCGCCGACCGGTTCCAGCTGACCGAGTCCGCTCGCGGGCTGGTCTGGCTACCGCCCTACCACGACATGGGCCTCATCGGCGGCCTGCTGACCCCGGTCGGGGCGGGCATCACGATCCGCATCATGCCGCCGGGTGACTTCCTCAAGTCGCCGCTGTGGTGGCTTCGGCAGGTGACCGAGAGCGGTGCGACGGCCAGCGGCGGGCCGGACTTCGCGTACGCCCTGTGCGTACGCCGGGCGCGCCTGCGCGGGCCGGAGGCGCTCGCCGGACTGGACCTGTCGGGATGGCGGGTGGCCTTCAACGGTGGCGAGGCGGTCCGGCACCGCACGCTCACCGAGTTCGCCGAGACCTTCGCCCCGGTCGGGTTCCGTCCCGAGGCGTTCCTGCCCTGCTACGGGCTGGCCGAGGCGACACTGATGGTAAGCGCCGGCCACTGGCGGCCGGCCCCCGGTCCGGTCAGTTGTGGGACGCCGGTGCCCGGCCAGCGGATCGCTGTGGTCGATCCGGAGGGTCTGAGCCCTGTGGGCGACGGCGACGAGGGTGAGATCTGGGTGGCGGGACCCCACATCACGCCTGGTTACCTGTCCGGCCGCGACCAGGACGACCTGTTCGGCGACCTCGACGGTGTCCGTTACCTGCGCACCGGCGACCTGGGCTACCGGGCCGGCGGCGAGCTGTTCGTGACCGGGCGGAAGAAGGACGTCATCGTTCTCCGCGGCGTCAACCACCACGCGATCGACGTGGAGGCGGCGGCCCTGGACGCGGCCGGCAAGGCCGTCGGCACGGCCGCCGCGTTCCTTGTCGACATCGAACCCGAGCCGTTCGCCTGCCTCGTGCTGGAGGTGCGGGGCCGGCCCGCCCCGGCCCTCGTCGGGGACGTGCGGGCCGAGGTGCTGGCGCGGACCGGCCTGCGGCTGGGCGCCGTCGCGCTGGTGCCACCGCGATCGGTGCCGCGTACGTCGAGCGGCAAGGTACGCCGGGCCAACTGCCGCGATGCCCTGCTGGCGGGAGCGTACGACGGCTCGGTGGTCGCCGACCCGGCCCTGCTCGGTGCGCTGGCCCAACGGCGGGACCGCGACGCCGCGGTCGCCGCCCTGGCCGGCGTGATCTGCGGCATCGTCGCCGAACTGTGCGACGTCGACGAGTGCCGACCGACCGATCGCCTCGTGGACCTGGGCGTGGACTCGGTGCGCGCGGGCGAGGCCGCCGACGTGCTGGGCGACACAGTGGGTCTGGACGTGCCCTTCGAAACGGTCCTCGCCGCCACCACACCGCGTGCCGTCGCGGACGCGCTGATGGACCGGTGGCTGAGCGAGGGCAGCACACCGGGTCAGGTCCGCGAGCGGCTCGCCGCGATCGACAGCCACGCGAGCGTCTCGTGATGGAACCTGCGGTCGGGCGGCACCTCGTCAAGCGCTGGCGCTCCGGCGATCCCGCGCCGGCGACCCGGCCCGGCCCGGCCCCGGTGTCGACAGCGCAGCGGGGCGTCCTCGTCTTCGAACGGCTCTACCCGGGCACCGCGGTCTTCAACCTGCAGCACGTCGCCAGGCACACCGGCGCACTCGACGAGGACCGGCTCGACGACGCGCTGTCCGTCGTGCTCCGCCGGCACCCGGCCCTGCGCAGCACGTTCACGGACGCCAACGGCCGTGGTCCGGCCCGGATCGTGCACGACTGGACGACGCTGCGGGCCGAACGGACGGACCTGACCCACCTGGAGCCGGCGCAGCGCGCGGTCGCCGCCTTCGAACATGCGCGGCGGCTCGTCACCGAACCGTTCGACATCGCGAACGGGCCCCTGGTCCGGGTACACGTCCTCCGGTTGACCGACAACGAGCGCCTGCTCGTGTTCGTCGCGCACCACCTGGTCTGCGACGGCGGCTCGATGCGCGTGCTCCTCACCGAGCTCGACCGCGCGTACCGCGGCGAGCTGACCGGCGGGCCGGGCGACACGGTGCCCAGCCCCGACCCCGCGCCGCCCCGCCCCGGGGCGCTTGACTACTGGCGGGAACGGCTGGCCAACCTGCCGGAACTCGACCTGCCGGCCGACCACGGGAGCCCGCCGCGGCCGACGTTCGCCGCGGACTCGATACCGCTGACCATCGGACCGGACGTCGTCGCGGCAGCCGAGCGACTGGGACAGACCGAGCGGGCCACTGTGTTCATGGTCCTGCTGGCGGCGTTCCAGCTCCTGCTCGGTGAGCACAGCGGACAGGACGACTTCGCTGTCGGTTTCCCCGAGGCCGGACGGTCGGGACGGGGCCGGCACGGCGCTGTGGGCCTGCTCGCCGACCTGGTCGTGTTCCGGGCCGACCTGAGCGGCCGTCCATCGTTCCGGGAGCTGGTCCGGCGTGCCCGGGACAGCTTCCTGGCCGGCTTCGCCCACCGCGGGGTGGCCTTCGAGGACGTGGTCGCGGCGTTGGCGCCGGGCCGGAGCCTCGACGGGTCCCTGGTCTCCGCCAGCCTGGTCTTCCACGGGGAGACGGGCGAACCGACACTGGCCGGCGCGCCCCTCGAACGGGTGACGGTCGGGCGGCCCGGCCTGCGCTACGACGTGGACCTCCACCTGTGGCGGGCGCGGGGCCGGCTGTGGGGCAGCTGGGACTACCGGACCGAACTCTTCGACCCGGTGACGGCAGCCCGGATGGCCGAGCGGCTGCCGGTCCTGCTGGCCCGGGCGCTGGCCGAACCGGATCTGCCGGTCGACCAGCTCGACACGCTCACCGACACGGACCGCGCGCTGCTCGACCGGTGGGGGCGCGGTCCGGCCGCCGGTGACCCGCCACTCACCCTGCACGATGCGTTCACCCAGCAGGTAGCCCGCACGCCCGACGCTGTCGCCGTCCAGGACTCCCGTCGAACGCTTACCTATCGGCAGCTCGACGAGCGCTCCAACCAGATGGCCCACTACCTGCGGGACCGGGCGGTGTGCGCCGGGGACATGGTCGGCATCCGGCTCGGCCGGTCCGTCGACCTGGCCGTGGCGATGCTGGGCATCCTCAAGGCCGGGGCGGCGTACCTTCCGCTCGATCCCGCCTACCCGGCCGACCGTACGGCCTTCATGCTCCAGGACAGCGCGGCCCGGATGGTGGTGACCGCCGCAGAGCTGGCCGCGCTCGACGAGCGGCCGGTGTCCGCTGTGGACGGGCCGCCGGTGCCACCCGACGCCTCGGCGTACGTGCTGTACACGTCGGGTTCGACCGGCATGCCGAAGGGCGTGCTGCTCACCCACGACAGCGCGGTGACGATGGTGACCTGGGTCCGGCGGACGTTCGCGCCGGCCCACCTGTCCCGGGTGCTCGCGTCCACGTCGATCTGCTTCGACGTGTCGGTTCCCGAGTTCTTCGCGCCGCTGTGTGCGGGCGGCACCGCGGTGATCGTCGACAACGCCCTCTCGCTGCTCGCCGACGTACCGGACGTGACGATGATGAGCGTCGTACCGTCTGCCGCGAAGGCGCTCGTCGAGGTGGAGGCCCTGCCCCGCAGTGTGCGGGTGGTGGGCCTGGGCGGCGAGGCGATCACCGGGACCCTTGTGGACGACCTCTACGCCACAGGGCACATCGAGGCCGTGATCAACCTCTACGGTCCGACCGAGGACACCACCTACTCGACGTACGCCCGGCTCCGGCCCGGCGAGCAGCCGCCTCCGATCGGCGCGCTGCTGCCGGACGCGCGCGCGTACGTCCTGGACCGGGCGTTGCGTCAGGTGCCGGTCGGCGCGGTCGGGGAGCTGTACCTGGCCGGGCGTGGCTTGAGCCGCGGCTACATCAACCGGTCCGGGCTGACCGCCGCCCGGTACGTCGCCGACCCGTTCGCGACAGCGCCCGGCGACCGCATGTACCGGACCGGCGACCTGGTGCGCTACCGCTCCGACGGTGCCCTGCTCTACCTGGGTCGGCAGGACTTCCAGGTCAAGGTGCGGGGGCAGCGGATCGAACTCGGCGAGGTGGAGACCACGCTGCAGAACCATCCCGACGTCCGCGACGCTGTGGTCGCGCTGTACGGCGACCGTCTGGTCGGCTACCTGGTGGCGCGCCCAGCAGACGGCATCGACCTGGACGGGGTGCGGGCATACCTGCGCCGGACGCTGCCGGTCGTCATGGTCCCGGGCAGCCTGGTGGTGCTCGACGAACTGCCGCACACACCTAATGGAAAGGTCGATCGTCTGGCGTTGCCGCCGCCGGCCGATCCGACAAGTGGTGCCCAGAGCGATCCGCCGCGCGGCGCCGACGAGGAACTGGTCGCCGAGGTGTGGCAGCAGGTTCTCGAACTCGACCGCGTCGGGCGGGACGACGACTTCTTCGACCTCGGCGGGGACTCCCTGCTGGCCGGTCAGGTGCTCGGCCGGCTGCGCGCGCGGGCCGGCTCGTCACTGCCGCTGCGGCTGGTGTTCGAGAACTCGCGCCTGTCCGACCTGGCGGCAGCGCTGCCCGCACCGGCGGAAGGCCCGCCGGACCCGACCGACCGCCCGGAGGTGTCGCCACGGCCGGCTGACGAACCACCGGTCCTCTCGTTCGACCAGGAGCGGTTGTGGCTGGAATCCCAGATCCGGCCCGGTGCCGCCTACCACGTGCACGGCCGCCTGCGGCTGCGCGGAGCGCTTGACGTCGCGGCGCTGGAGCGCAGTGTCCGGGCGATCGTCGACCGGCACGAGATCCTTCGGACGACGTTCCCGGTGGTCCGCGGCCAGGCCGTGCCACACGTGGCGCCGCCCGACCCGGCCTGGCGGATCGACCGGGCCGACGCCGACCGGCCGGAGGTGGCCGAGCGGCTCGCGGACGACCAGGCGGCCACGCCGTTCGACCTCGCTCGGGGACCGTTGTTCCGCTGCCTGCTGGTTCGCCAGAGCGACACCGATCACCTGGTGAGCATCACGATCCACCACGTCATCTCCGACGCGTGGTCGGTAGGCCTGTTCCTGCGCGAGCTGTCCGCCCTGTACGCGGTCGGCGGGGACACCGCAGCCGCCGAGCTGCCAGCCCTGCGCGTCCAGTACGGGGACTACGCCGCATGGCAGCGACGGTGGCTGACCGCCGAGCGGCGCGCGGCCCAGGTCGACTACTGGCGCGACCGGCTGGCCGGGGCGCCGGCGGCGGTGGACCTGCCGACGGCACGCCGTCGATCGCCGGCTCAGGGCGCTGTCGGTGGCCGGGTCCGGGCAACGCTGGGCTCCGCCGACGCCGCGGCGTTGAGGCGGCTGTGCCGGGAGCACGAGGTGACGCCGTTCATGGCCACTGTCGCGCTGTTCTCCACCGTGCTGCACCGCTGGTCCGGCCAGGACGACCTGGTCATCGGCGTCGCGGTGAACACCCGCCGCGACGCCGGGGTGGACGCGCTGCTCGGACTGTTCGTCAACACCGTCCCGGTGCGGATCGACCTCGGCGGCGCTCCCGGCTTCGACGAGCTGCTGCGCCGGGTCCGCCGGGCGTGCATCGACGACTGCGTCAACCACGGCGAAACGCAGATCAACCTCCTGCTCCGCGAGCTGCCGGTGGTTCGCGACCCGTCGCGTACGCCGTTGTTCCAGACGCTCGTGAGCATAATCGACACGGCCGAGGGCAGGTTCCGGCTGCCCGGCGTCGAGGTGGAGGGCGTGGAACCGCCACCCCAGCCGGGCAAGGTCGATCTCAACCTGAACGTGCACGAGGGCGGGGACGGCACCGGCGAGTTCCGGCTCGAACTGCTCTACCACGCCGACCGGTACGACGCCGCGGCGATGCAGGCGTTCCTGGACCAGATCGCCGCGTTGCTGCCTGCGGTGGCCGCCGATCCGACAGGCGGCATCCTCGACTACGAGCTGTCCGGCTCACCGGCCGCCGTTGGTCCGGCCGCGACAGTGGCCGCCGAGCCTCGTACCGTCGGGGAGCCTCGGGCGGAGCGGGCGCCGGACCGCGTCGCGGTTGTCGACGGGGACCGGGAGTGGACCGACCGGCAGCTCGCGGACGCGGTCGCCGATCCGGCCGGACCGGATCGCCCGGCTGCCGGCAGCAGGCTGGCGGCACTGATCGCCGCGCTCCGGCAAACCGCCGACACGGACGCGGCCGGCACCGCCGAGCCCGCCGACTGGGCTGTCGATCGGTTCGGCCTGACGGGCGAGGACCGGCTCGCCGTCGTGTCCGGCCCGCCCGGTCTCGCGGCGTCGGCGCTGTCCTCGGCGGTGGCCGCCGGGGCTGTGCTGCATCTGCCGGCCGACGACGAGCCCGATGCGTTGCTGGACTGGCTACGGACCACAGCCGTGACAGCTGTGTACCTCACCCCGCCGTCGCTGCGGGCGCTGACCTCGCACCTGGCGCAGGCGGCGCTGCCGCACCTGCGGTACGCGTTCGTGGCCAACCGTGGTGACCTGACCGCACAGGACGTGGAGCGGCTCCGGCCGCTGGCACCCGGCTGCCAGGTGGTCGGCGTCTACTGCGGACCGCCGACGGGCCGACCGCTGGCCGGCTACCCCGTCCCGGCGACATGGACGGCGGCCACGGCCCCGCTGCGCGTACCGATCGGCACGGAACTGGCCGGCGCGTTGGACGTACGCAACCGGGCCGGGCGGCCGGCGGCCGTCGGCGAGGTGGGCGAACTCCACGTCGGCGAGCTGACCACCGGTCAGCTGGCCCGACGGCGGCCCGACGGCGTGCTCGACTTCGCCGGCGGTGGGCCGGCGTCCGCACCGTTCGCCGATCCGCTGGAGACGCTCACGGCCCTGCGCGACCTGCCCGACGTGGACGACGCGCTGGTGGACGGATCGGCGACCGCGTACGTCGTCGGCACCGTCGACCTCGGCCGCCTGCGCCAGCACCTTGTCACGCGGCTGCCGGAGCACCTGATCCCCAAGCGGACCGTCGTGGTCGCCCGGCTCCCGCTCACCGTCGACGGTGAGTACGACCCGGACTCGTTGCCCGATGCCCCCCTACCGAAATGAGCGAGCAGCCATGACCGACATCGCCCGCGCACAGTTCGCGCTCACCGACGAGCAGCAGGAGACGTTCTGGCGGCAGGGCTTCTTCGGCCCGTTCCGCGTCCTGGACGAGGACGAGATGGTGCGCACCTGGCGGTCGGAGCGGCTGTCCGTGCTGGATCGGCGCAACGCCGTCTACCCCGAGAACACGGCGGTGTCGGGCAACACCAACATCTCCAACTACGACAGGCACCTGGACAACGGCTTCCTTGCCGACCTGGTCACCGACCCGCGGATCACCGACCGGGTGGCAAGCGTGATCGGGCCGGACGTGCTGTGCTGGCGTACCGAGTTCTTCCCGAAGTACCCCGGCGACGAGGGCACCGACTGGCACCAGGCCGACACGTTCGCGAACGCTTCCGGCAAGCCGCAGATCGTCTGGCCCGAGGACGCCGAGTTCGGTGGCACCATCACGGTCTGGACGGCCTTCACCGAGGCCACGACCGACAACGGCTGCCTCGAGTTCATCCCCGGCTCGTACACGCGGATGAACTACGACGAGTCCAAGGTGATGGAGTACTCGCCGGACACGATCAACAACGCGACGAAGAGCGGCAAGAAGCGCGGTTTCTTCGGCTACGACTACCGGCAGCTCCAGGTCGACCCGGACTTCCGGCCGGACGAGTCCAAGGCCGTGCCGATGGTCATGCGGCCGGGCGAGGCGGTGATGTTCTGGTCGACGCTGATGCACGCGTCGTACCCGCACTCCGGCAAGACCGACGCGATGCGGCTCGGCTTCGCAGCCCGGTACGTGCCGACCTCCGTGCACGTCTACCCGGACACCGACGTGGTGGAGGAGTACGGGGGAACCGTGAGCCTCGACCGGTACGGCGCCGTTCTGGTCAGTGGCGAGAACCGCTACGACCACAACCGCATCGCCACGCACACCACGACCGGGCGCCCGTTCCGCCTGCCCACGTCCCCGTCCGGTCCGGCCGGCCGGTGACTCCGGCGCGGTCAGGAGTCGATCGGGCTCCGGCCGCGCCAGAGCCGTCCGGTCGGACCGTCGTCCGGCAGGGTGGCGAGCCATACCGCGGTGTCGGCTGACGTCGAGGCGTCCAGCGGCCCACTACCGCCGGCCTGGTCGGCGCCTGCCTCCGGGCAGCACGCGTTGACCAGGATCCCGTCGCCGGCCAGCTCGTCGGCGAACACGCGGGTCAGCGCGTTGACGGCGGACATCGAGACGCGGCTCGCCCATGCTGCGCGGGGATCGGCGGCCGACCCGGACGAGACGTTGACGATCCGTCCGTAGCCGGCGGCGCGCATCAACGGCAGGACCCCCTGGACAAGCCGCCACGGACCGAACAGGTTGGTCTCCAGCGTCCGGCGGACCAGTTCCAGGTCGACGCTCGCCGCGGCCGCGTCGTCGCCGAACAACGCGTCGGCGTTGTTCACCAGCACATCGCACCGGCCGAGGCGCCGGTTCACCCAGGTCACGAGCCAGGCGACGCTGTCCGCGTCGCTGACGTCCACCTGGCGTACCGCCACCCGGTCGGCGAGGCCGCCCAACCGTTCGATCGCCGCGCGACCGTCCTCGGCGACGCGACAGGTGAGCACCACGCGCATGTCCAGCGCGGCTAGCCGCCGGACCAGCTCCAGGCCGAGTCCGCGGTTTCCTCCCATGACGACTGCGACCCTGTCCGGGGCCAATGTGTGAACCATCCTCCCGCGTTGGCCTGCGTACGGGCCCGACTCGTGCACTTGATCCTGAAGGGCCGGCCCGACCGGAACACGTCACCGAATGCGGCGACCTCCCGGCGCTATCCGCCCGTCACCAGCTGCGGGCGGTTCACCTCGCGCCCGACGTACCTGCCGGTCCGTTCGAGGATCTCGCCGTACCGGTGGATGTCGTTGTTTCCCCCGGAGAGCACGCACACCACAGCCCCGCGGAGCGGGCTGCGCAGGGGCATCCGCAACGCGGCGCTCGCCAGCGCTCCGGCCGGTTCGGCGATGATGCCGTCGGTCTGGTACAGGTCGACCATCTCGGCGCAGACCGCGTCCTCGGGCACGGACACCAACTCGTCCAGCAGGTCGCGCACCACCCGGTAACCGATCCGCCCTACCGACGGAACGGCGGCGCCGTCGACGAACGTGTCGATCGGACGCAGCGCCGTGGGCCCGCCGTGGTCGAGCGCGGCCCGCATGCTCGCCGCGCCCGCCGGTTCGGCGCCGATGACCGTCACGCCCGGCAGCCTGTGCTTGAGCCACGTCAGCATTCCCGCTACCAGCCCGCCGCCGCCGACCGGAACGATCACCGTGCCGACGCCGCCGCCGAGCTGCTCGACCACCTCGACAGCGACTGTGGCCTGCCCGGCCACGACAGCGGGATTGTCGAACGGGTGCACGTAGGCGCCACCGGTGCGTTCGCAGTCCTCCAGCGCGGCGGTTGTGGTGGCGGCGAAGTCGGCGCCGGCCACGACGACGGTGCGCACCACGCCGTCGCCGAGCGCCGCGATGCGTTCCCGCTTCTGCCGAGTCACAGTGGCCGGCAGGAACACGCGCCCGGGAACGGCCAGCTGCCGGCACGTGAACGCGACGCCCTGTCCGTGGTTGCCCGCGCTCGCGCAGACCACACCGTGGGCGCGCTGGCCCGCGGTGAGTGAGGCGATCGCGTTGTACGCGCCACGGACCTTGTACGAGCGGCACAGCTGGAGATCCTCGCGCTTGAGCCACACGGGTACGCCGGCGGCGGCGCTCAGGCGCGCGTTCGGATCGAGGGGAGTACGGCGTACCACGGGTCGCAGCACCTCGGCGGCCCACGTGATCGACGCGACGGACGGCTCACCGTTCATGTCGCCTCGTCGGCGGAGACGTCGCCGGAACCTCCTTGCGCATCACACAGTGGCTCTTGCCCTTGGGCCGGATGTAGGCGAATCCCGCCTGCTCGAACAGGCTGCGCGTGGCGTTGTAGAGGAAGGAGGCCGAGGTCTTCTTCCCGGCGGTGTCCTGGGGGTAGGACTCCACGAGCCCGCCGCCGCCCTGCGCGATCAGGCTGAGGGCTCCGTCGAGCGCGACCCGGGACACGCCTTTGCGACGGTAGTCGCGGTCGACGAAGAAGCAGGTGATCCGGTGGTCCGGCAGGATGTCGAGTTCGGCAAGGTACTGCTTGCCGTGCTGGACGTTCGGCAGTTCGTCAGGCGTGCCGTACTCGCACCAGGCGACTGCCGCGTCATCGTCGAACACCAGTGCGGCGTGGGCCCGTCCCTCGTTGACCAGCCGCTGTTTGAGACTGCGGTTGACCTCGGCGCCCTGTCCCCGCTCGGCACAGGAGGGGTGGAAGTAGATGCACCAGCAGCCGCCCCATACCCCGTTGTGCTTCTCGACGAGCCGTGCGAACGCATCCCACGTGTCCGGACCGAGCGGTTTGACAGTGAAGTCGCTCATGGTGTCCTCCATTGACGAGAATTCACCCGATGCTAGGCGTGGGCCACGTCCCCCCGCGTGGTCGGATGCGCGATGAAGTCGGCGGCCGCCTGCATCAGGGCGGTGCTGTCGGCGTGGAACAGGGAGGCGTGGTCGCCGTGCGGTTCCATCCGCAGGCGTGCGTTCGGCAGGCCCTCGGCCAGCTGCCGCGAACCCTGCGGGTGCGCGGTCTCGTCGTCCTCGCTCGTGACCACGAGCGTGGGCTGTCTGACGTGAGTGAGGTACTGCTCCACGTCGGTACGGGCGAGGGCGCCGTTGAGCCGGCAGTACCTGTAGAAGAGTTCGGCGCTGGTGTAGGGGTACAGCACCAGATGCGCCACCTCGGCGGGCGTGCTGGTGAGCGCCACCTGCCAGAAGGCTGCCTGGACCGACCGCGCGGCGGCCCGGCTGTGTGCGGCGATGGTCATCAGCTCGATCAGGTCGTTCTGGAACCGGGTTCGCGGCGAGCCGCCGGCGAACTCGTAGGCGCCGTGCCACAGGCTGAGCGACAGGATCCGTTCGGGCCGGCTCGCCGCGGCGGCCAGGCCGATCACCGCACCGCCGCAGAGGCCCACCACGTGCGCGTCGGCCACCCCGTAGTGGTCCATGACGGTGAACAGGTCGGCGGCCTGCGCGGCGGTGTCGACGGCGTAGTCGTCACTGTGGTCGGCGGCCCCGAACAGACCCCGGCTCTCCCAGGCCAGGACCCGGCGGTCCCGCGCCAGGAAGCGCATCCACGACTCCGCGAGCGCGGCGGGCATTCCGCAGGCGGGTACGACGACGACAGTCTCGCCGGGAGGCCCGGCGCTGTACACGTTGAGCGGGAGTCCGTCGTGCGAGCGTGTGCTCTGCCGGCTGAAGAACCCGTCGAAGCTGTTCGCGACGGCCTCGGCGGTGATCCGGTCGATGTCGGTCAGCAGACCGTCCGGCATAGGCGTGACGGCGTCGACCAGGTCCGCCAGGGCCAGGCGGTCGCTCACCACGCGCTCGAAGACCTGAAGGTCGCCGGAGGCGACGTCGCGGCTCAGGGCGAGCGACGGGACGCCGGCCTGCCGGGCGACCCGTCCGAGGACCTGTTCGACGTCGTGCCACTGCCGGGCGGACCAGCCGGTCGGTGCGCCGCTGGCGTCGCGGCCCTCCGCAACGACCCTGACCGGTCCACCCAGCCCTTCGACCAGGGGCCGGACCGACAGCACGGATCTCGCGAGCCGCGCCACCGCCGACCTCGCCTGCGCTTGCACCATCGGCCGACTCTCTCTGTGACGGCGGGGACCGGTGACCGGGCCGGAGACGTTCACCAGCCCGGCCGTTCCCGGTCGCGATTCACCGAACCGGGAACTTGTGGCCCCGCGTCGTGGTGGTCACCTTGCGGTTGTGGGTGTACGTGTCGACGCCGGCCACCAGCACCGTGCCGTATTCCTGCAGGCTCACGCGACCGCCGTACTCGTCGACGTCGTCGGTGTCCGGGTAGACCTCCACACAGGTCGGAACGTACCGGCCGGCGAAGCCCAGGCGCATTCCCTTGTCCGGCGCGCTGTGGGGCTTGGACGCGTGCATCATTGTCGACCAGAACATCACCGCCTCACCCGGGCGCATGATCATCGAGACCGCCTGGTCCACCGGCGGCTTCCAGTCGGGGTCCTTCTGCAGTTCGCGGTAGTCGTATCCGTAGAAGCCGCGGGTGACGCCGTCTTCCTTGCGCTGAGCGTTGATCTTGTCGGGCTGGTAGTGCATGCCCTTTGTCTCGTCGTAGTACATGGTGCGCTGCGTGCCGGGGATGAACTGCAGGCAGGCGGTTTCCTCGGTGGCCTCGGTGAACGCCGTCCACACAGTGAGGGTGCCGCCGTACTCCCTCTCCGCCTCGGGCCAGACGATCTGGGGCTTGCCCGACGCGAACGCGAACGTGTCCGCCTGGTGCCAGTCGGTGCCTTCGTCGCCGGGGTACTTCGGGAAGAACTCGGAGCGCCAGCACAGCACGTTCGGGCCGAGCACTGCGGTGACCCGGTCCACGATCTCCGGCCGGCAGATGTGGTCGGCGAGGAACGTCGAGTCGAGGTGCCGGTCGTAGTTGGCGATGTTCGTGTTGCCCGCCTGGGCGTCGCCCTCGTCGTAGACAGCCTGGCTGCGGTCCATGAGGCGGAGCCGCTCCCGCTTCCAGAGGCGCTGCATCTCGTCTTCCTCGTACACCTTGAACGGTCCGAGGTAGCCGCGTTGATGGAACTGGGCGACCTCTTCCGGGCTCGGCGTGAAGTTGCGTTCCAACGTGTTCGTCATCGTCAATCCCTCGCCGTCACGGGTTGCTGACTGTTGAGTTGCCGTGCCACGAGCGCGGACATCTCGTCGACGCTCGCCTCCTCCAGTTCCGCGACATCCGCGGTGATGCCGTACCGCTCGTTGATCTCGGCCACGATGCGGATGAAGGCCAGAGACGTGGCGCCCTGGTCGAACATGTCGACGGCCGGGTCGACGTCGCGTTCCAGCACGGTTCGTGTGATGTTGCTGATCGTCTGCCTGATGTCACTCACCGTGGCATCAGGCAGATCACTGTCCGAGTGCATCGCGATCCACCTTTCCTTGCAGCGTCATCGGAATCTCCGTGACGACCTTGTAGAGGGACGGCCGAAGGTGCCTCGGCAGACTCCGGACGGCGTGACGCTCGGCGGCGGCGGCCAGGCCGTCGTCGGCGTCCGTTCCGCGCGCCGGCAGCAGGTGCGCGACCAGCCGCACGTCGCCCTGGCCGAAGTCCCGCGCCACGACGACTGCCCGCCCGACGCCGGGCACCTGGGCCAGGCACTGTTCGATCTCACCTGGTTCGATCCGGTAGCCCCGGATCTTCAGCTGGTCGTCCACCCGGCCGAGGTAGGCCAGCTCGCCGCCGGGAAGGCGTACCCCGACGTCGCCGGTGCGGTACAGGCGCTGCTCGCCGAGTTCCGCCATCGAGGAGACGAACCGTTGCGCGGTGAGGTCGGGGCGGTTCAGGTAGCCGCGGGCCACCCCGCCGCCGGCGATGTACATCTCGCCCGGCTTGCCGTCCGGTACCGGACGGCCGTCGTCGTCCAGGACGTGCACACGCAGATCCGGAATGGGTACGCCGATCACACTCACGCCTGTCGTGTCCAGGTCGGCACCGGTGATCCGCCGGTAGGTGCAGTGCACAGTGGTCTCGGTGATGCCGTACATGTTGACGAGCTGCGGTCGCTCGTCGCCGTGCCGCTCGATCCAGGGCGCCAGTTGCCGGGGCTCCAGCCGCTCCCCACCGAAGATCACCAGTCGCAGGGAGAGACCGGCCGTGTCGGCACCCTGGCTCGCCGAGAACAGCAACTGGTGGAACGCCGAAGGGGTCTGGTTCAGGACTGTCACCCGCTCGGAGCGCAGCAGCGAGACCAGCAACGAGGGTGAGCGGGTGCTCGCCTCGGGCATCAGGACCAGTCGCCCGCCGTGCAGCAGCGCGCCCCAGATCTCCCACACGGAGAAGTCGAAGCTGATCGAGTGGAACAACGACCAGGTGTCGCGATCGTCGAACGCGAACCACGGATCGGTCTGCTCGAACAGGCGCACCACATTGCGGTGCTCGACAGTCACGCCCTTCGGCGTCCCGGTCGAGCCGGAGGTGTAGATGACGTACGCCAGGTTGTCGGCGGACGCCGGCGGGTGCCCGCTGGGATCGAGGCGGACGGCGCCGGGGCCGGACGTCACCTCGTCACTGTCGATCCACACGACCGACGGGTGGCGGTCCCCGATGACGCCGGCGGTGTTCCTCGCCGCCACCACGATCGGCGCACCGCTGTCGGACAGCAGGTAGTCGATCCGCTCGGCCGGATAGCTGGGGTCGATCGGTACGTACGCGCCGCCGGCCTTCAGGATGCCGAGCATGCCGACGATGGCCTCCGGGCTGCGCCGTACGCACAGCCCGACCAGGACGTCCGGCCCGACACCGAGTTCAGCGAGGTGATCGGCGAGACGGTCGCTGCGCGCGTCGAGGTCGCCGTAGGAGACGGACTCGTCCGTCGTGGTCAGCGCGATGCGCTCCGGAGCCTCGCGCGCCCGATCCCGGAAGATTTCGTGCAAGCGGCGACCGGAGGGCGCTGCTGAGACCTGCATTCCGCCACCATCCTCGCGAAGAGCGGAAGTTCCCCAGCGACGCGGGTCAGCCCGAGTGCCCAGTGACTGCCGCACGTGTGTTCAGGCTAGGTACGGCCGGGCAGCTCGGTGGAGTCACCGGAACGGGCGACTGACCCGCGCGGGGGGCGACCGGATTTCGTTACGGGGTGAACCGGACCGAGGTCGGACGCGCCGGAGGTGTTGCCATCAGCGACCTGCGCCTGGACGGCACCGACGAGGAGAGGGTCGACCGGATCCTCGCCATCGCGCGCCACGTGCTGTCCACTCCCGACGTCGCTCCCGACGACGAGCTCGCCGACCACGGCGGCACGTCCCTGTCGATCATCCGGATCGTCGCCGAGGCGAGCCGTGCGCTCGGCCTGGACATCGACCCGCGGGATCTGGGCGGGACGGTCACGGTACGCAACCTCGCCCGTGTCGCGCGAGCACCGGCGCAGCGACCGCCGGCCGATCAGCCATGACCGAGGGCCCCAGCCGCGCGCTGGCCACACTTGTCGAGGCCGTACGCCAGCTCGAAGGTCTGACCGGACAGGTCGGCCCGTTCGCGCTTCCTGACGACACCTGCGACAGGGCACCGGATCTGGTCGCCGCCGTGTGCCGGGCGCTGGACGTTCCCCTCACCTTCGACGCACCGTCGAGCGCCCGGGACCGCGACTTCGCTGTCGTCGCCCTGGCCGCGGAGATCCAGCGGGCGCAGCGCGCGCCCGAACTGGCCGGCCTGCGGCCCGAGGACGGGGCCGCGCAGGCGCGGCGCCTGCACGCGGACGAGGAGGCGGGGTACCGGATACGGACCGTACCCCGGGCGAACGGCACCGTGATCACGGTCGTGGAGTCCGGCCCGCCAGACGCCCCGGGCGTGCTGATCTCCCCGCCGTGTTCCCTGAGCTACCGGATCGCGCTGCCGTGGCTGCGGGCACTCAACTCCTCGTACCGCTGCGTGATCATGCAGACGCGCGGCACCACCGAGCCGATAGTGGACGAGAAGGACTTCGACCGGCGGGGGTACGACCTGAGCCATCAGGTGCAGGACCTGGTGGCGGTGGTCGACGAGCTGGCCCTCGGCCCGGCGCACGTCATGGGGCTCTGCGCCGGTGCATCGGTGGCGCTGGCCGCGACCGCGCAGCGCCCCGACCTGGTCAGTTCCCTGAGCCTCTGGCACGCCGATCTGGAGATGGGCGGCGACGCGGAGAAGACCGACCACCAGGTCAACCTGCGGGCCCTGATGGACCTGGGTGGCGAGTCCCGCGACACCGCGGCCTGGCTGCGCGGCAAGCTCACCAGCGGCCCGATGACAGGGGTGCCCGCGGGGATCGGGCCGCTTGTGGTCCGGCCGTACGCCACGACCGAGCTCTTCTACCGGTACGCCAAGCTCACCGCGGCGACGATGCACTGGGATTCCCGGCCGACCGCCGCCGGCGTCCACCAGCCCTGCCTCGTGATCACCAGCGAGGACGACGACACCGCGCACCCGGCCGGGTCCCGGCGACTGGCCGAGATCGTGCCCGGAGCCCGGCTGGTGGTGGCCGAACACGGCAACCACCTGGATGCCTTTCGCGCGACAGCCGAGCAGGTGCGCAGCCTCAGGTCGTTCCTGGCGGCGTGACCGAGCGGCAGGCGGTGCCGGTCAGCGGGACCGCCCGGGACGGAGGGTGACGGTACACGGCAACGACGCGAACCCGCGCTGGTGCGGGGAGTGGATCCATCGCGCCCTGTCCATGTCGAGTTCGTAGTCCGACACGAGCGCCGCCAGTTCCTCAAGCGCGACGGTGATCTCCAGCTGCGCGAGCGGTGCGCCCAGGCAGAAGTGCGGTCCGTGCCCGAAGCTGATCATCTTGCTCGTGTCGCGATCCAGGTCGAACCGGTCCGGCTCGGAGAATGCCCGCGGGTCACGGTTTCCCGACGCGGGGAGCAGCACGATCCGCGCGCCCGCGGGGAGCCGCGTGCCGTGGATCGTGGACTCCTGCGTAAGGGTGCGCGCCGTCATCTGACTGGCCGAGTCGTACCGCAGCGACTCGTTGCACCAGTCGGCGGCACGGCCGCCCAGGCCCGCCGATCGCACCTCGGGCAGCCGCCAGCCGTGGTACCACGCGATCCCGATCTGTTTGCCCGTCGACTCGTTCGTGGCGCTGACCAGGAGGAAGAGGAAGGCGACGAGTTCGGAGTCGGTGAGCGGCCGGCCGTCGACCCGTGCTTCGATCATCGCGGAGGTGAGGTCGTCGCGTGGGCTCCGGCGCCGGTCGCCGACCAGCTCGACGTAGTACTCCGCGAGGCGGAACCCGGCGGCGACGGTGGCGCTCGACCTCGTGTCGACACCGTCCTCACAGTGGTTCAGCACGTCGTTGTCGGCGCGGATCATGTCGCGGTCGTCGTCGGGTATCCCGACGATCTCGCACATCACGTCGTTGGGCAGAGCCGCGGCGAACTCGGTGAAGTCGAACCTCTCCACGTCCAGCAACGGTTCGAGCCGGGCCCGCGCCAACTCGCGCACCCGGGCCTCCATCCCGGCGACCCAGCGTGGCTTGAACACGCTCCCGACGAGCCGGCGCAGCCGCCCGTGGTCGGGCGGATCCATCGCGAGGAAGAAGCTGGTCTTTGTCGCGTCCGTGCCCCACAGGTCGGGCTCAAGGGAGATGCCGTGGCGGTTGGAGAACAGCGCCGGGCTGCGCAACGCGGCAAGCACGTCGTCGTAGCGGGACAGCGCCCAGAAGTTCCGTTCCTCGTTGCGGTAGACGGGCGCGTTCTCCCGCATCCAGGCATAGGCCGGGTACGGGTCCGCGTGCAGGCGGTAGGAGAACGGATCGTAACTCGGGTCTGCCGCCGTGCTCGTCAGGTACCCCACGGGTGGACCGTACGCACGGGCGCCCGGCACCTCCTGTCACGCGATCCAGGGGCAGTCGCCCGGGGGACCGGTGCGGTTAGGTTCTGGACATGACCGCGTCGGCCTCCGTGCTCGGTGCCGGTACGCCACCGGCCTACGACCCGTTCGACTACCGGATGCACGAGGACCCGTATCCCACGTACGCCTGGATGCGGGCCAACGCGCCGCTGTACCGCAACGAGCGCCGCGACTTCTGGGCGCTGTCGCGGTACGAGGACGTGGAGTTGGCACTGAGCCGCTCCGCCCTGTTCTCCATCCGCAACGGCATCTCCCTCGAGCCGGAGCTGTGGGATCCGCAGGCGGCGAACCGGATCCTGTTCCACGCCATGGACCCACCCGAGCACGGTGCCTACCGCCGGCTGGCGTCCAGCGCCTTCACCCCGCGTCACGTGGCCAGACTGGAACCACGCATCCGCGAGTTGGCCCGCGCCCGGTTGGAGCCGCTGCGCGACCAGCGCACCTTCGACTTCGCCTCCGACTACGCCGCCGCGCTGCCCAACGACGTGGTGTGCGAGATGCTCGGCGTACCACCTGAGGACTGGGACCAGCTGCGAGCCGACACCGACGAGCTCAACCAGCGGGTGGACGGGTCGGACGAGCGAGGTGAGAACTCGGTCCGGGCGGCACTGCGGCTGGCCCAGTACTTCGTGGGACTGATCACCGATCTGCGCCGTCAACCGCGCGACAATCTGACCTCCCAGGTCATCCAGTCGGAGGTCGGCGGGGCGAAGCTCACCGACGCGGAGGTCGTCGCGTTCCTGTTCCTCGTCGTCAGCGCCGGAAACGAGTCGACGGGCAAGACGATCGGCAACGCGTGGCTCCATGGTGCGTTGCACCCGGACGTCGCGCAGGCCGGCCTCAACGGTCGCGCCGAGGACTGGGCCAGCGAGGCCCTCCGGTACGACTCCGGCAACCAGATGACGGTCCGGTCCCTCACCGAGGACCGGGTGATCCACGGCACCCGGCTGGAAGCCGGTTCCCGGATCGCGGTCCTGCTCGGGTCGGCCAACCGGGACGAGCGGGTGTTTCCCGACCCTGACAGGTTCGACCTCGACCGCGACACGTCGAAGATGATCAGCTATGGTCGCGGGCCGCATCACTGCCTGGGCGCTCCGCTGGCACGGATCGAGATGACGATCGCCCTGGAGGAGGCCGGCGCGGTCTTCTCCGACTATGAGATCGACTTCGCCAACGCCCGGCGGGTGCACTCCCCGAACCAGCGCGGCTTCGCATCGCTGCCGTGCTCGGTGACCCACCGCCGGTAGTCGGTCAGAGCGGACCGGCAGGGAGTCCCAGGAGGACGACTGGGCCGGGTGTTCAGGCGCGGGGCAGGTAGATCCGCCAGCCGTCGACGGTGACCAGCTCCAGGCTGCCCGGAGCCGCGCGGAGACGTTCGTCGAGCCGGGCCGCCAGCGGCGATCCGGTCGGCGCCACCAACGCCGCCGTCGCCGCGCGCTCGACCTCTCGGCGGTACGCGGGATAGCGGTCGAATCCGGGGTGCAGAGTGTCGTCGACGACGGCGCAGACGACGTCCTCCGCGCTGGCGAAGGTGAGCCTGTTGCAGGTCCAGTAGCCGGCCCGGACGTGTCGTACGCCGAGCTGACGCAGCGTGCTCACCAGCTCGGCGTGCCGGGCCTCGGCCGCCCGGGTCGGCGGGACGGTCTGTGCGGCCCGCCAGGTGGCGTGGACGGCGGTGCCCAGCGTGGCGACGAGCACCGCCACAGCGACCGGCCGGACCAGCGCCGACCCGACGCCGCCCCGGTCCGTGGCCAGGCCGCGTCGGGCAGCCGTCCACACTGGCCACAGCAGCGCGGGCAGGGAGATGAGCAGGCAGGACAGGTAGCGGGAACTCTCCACCGGGGTGAGCCCGGCGGCACTGCTCACCGTGTACGCGCCGAGGGTCGCCACGGCGGCCAGCACGAGCGCCAGCCGCGTCGCGGCAGCGGCCCGAGGTGCCGGGTCGGCCGGTCGACGCAGCGCCCGCCAGGCCGTGGCGGCGGCGACGGCCAGCAGCACCGGCAGCGCGAGCGCCCACCACAACTGCCAGGTGGCGCACGAACCGGGAGCGCAGAAGCCCATGCCCAGCGGGGGGCCGAGCACCAGGCCCCCGTGCAGCCGGTCGGCCCAGTCGGCGGAGGCGTTCGCGCCACTGGCGGCGAGCACGGCGCGAAGGGGATTTCGTCCGTTCACCAGGCTGTGCAGCAGCAGCGGGGCCGCCCCCAGCACGGCGGCGGATCCGAGCAGCGCACCGGCCCGCCCGCGCAGCTCCCGGTGGCAGAACCCGACGAGTACCGCCCCGGTCGCCGCGACGTACGGCAGCACGAGCGGGTCGACCCAGAGCATCAGGCCGGCCAGGAACCCCCAGAGCGCCCAGCGGGCGAGGCGCCGCCCCGGCCGACCGGCGGCCAGGCCCACGGCGAGCAGTGCCAGCGCGACTCCTGCCGCGTTCATCTCCGGGTAGCCGCCGCCGGCGATCAGCTGGTTCTTGACGATCCGGTCGGAGCCGAGAGCCAGCAGCGCCACCACCAACAACCCGAACCAGCGGTCCCCGGTCAGCCGCAGCGTCAGGCGCCACGCCAGCAGCAGGAACAGCGCGTACAGCGCCAGGGTGGGCAGCCGCAGGCCGAGCACTGAAGGCCCACCGGCCAGCGCGAAGATCGGCGCGGCGAGGTACGCCTCCAGGGTGCCCATGTACTGCTGGCCGTAGAACCAGACAGGGAAGCCCTCGCCCCGGGCGATGTGCAACGCGCCCAACCCCATTGTGGCCTCGTCGCTGTTCGTGGCCGGTGTGGAGTGGGCCAGCAGCCAGAGCCGGTAACCGATCCCGGCGAGCAGGGCCGAGGCGGTGAGCCAGCCGACCAGGCCGGGGCGCGCACTCGGCCCTGGGCGCGGTCGACCCGCGCCACGCGGCTGCTGGCGTACCCCGGCGGTCACCGCACGATCATGACATCCGGCTGCCGGGCGGTGGTGCGGCGCGCTGCCGGCGGGTCAGCCGGCGGCGACCGGGGTGGCGGCGCGGGCGTCGAGGGCCTGCTTGTAGAGCCGGCCGGCCCGGTACGACGAGCGCACCAGTGGCCCGCTCATCACCCCGGCGAAGCCGATCTCCTCGGCCTCCTCGCGCAGCTCCACGAACTCCTCCGGCTTGACCCAGCGGGTGACCGGGTGGTGGCGGGGGGTGGGGCGCAGGTACTGCGTGATGGTGATCAGCTCGCAGCCCGCCTCGTGCAGGTCACGCAGCGCCTGGGAGATCTCGGCCCGCTCCTCGCCCATGCCCAGGATGAGGTTGCTCTTGGTGACCAGGCCGTCGGCGCGCGCCTGCCGGATCACGTCCAGCGAGCGGTCGTAGCGGAACGCCGGCCGGATCCGCTTGAAGATGCGCGGCACGGTCTCCACGTTGTGCGCCAGCACCTCCGGGCGGGAGCCGAAGACCTCGGCGAGCTGCTCGGGGACGGCGTTGAAGTCCGGGATCAGCAGCTCGACGCCGCAGCCGGGCTGGAGGGCGTGGATCTGCCGGACGGTCTCGGCGTACAGCCAGGCACCGCCGTCGGGCAGGTCGTCGCGGGCGACACCGGTGATGGTGGCGTAGCGCAGGCCCATCGAGACCACCGACTCGGCGACGCGACGCGGCTCGTCGGCGTCGAACTCGGCAGGCTTTCCGGTGTCGATCTGGCAGAAGTCGCAGCGCCGGGTGCACTGGTCACCACCGATGAGGAATGTGGCCTCACGGTCTTCCCAGCACTCGTAGATGTTGGGGCAGCCGGCCTCCTGGCAGACGGTGTGCAGCCCTTCGCGCGAGACGAGCCCACGCAGCTGGGTGTACTCCGGCCCCATCTTGGCCTTGACCTTGATCCATGGCGGTTTGCGCTCGATCGGCGTTTCGGCGTTGCGCGCCTCGATCCGCAGCAGGCGCCGCCCCTCGGGGGCCGCCGTTGCGGTGCGCGCTGCCTGGCCGGTCGTCGGCGCGGAGTGCTCGATCGTCACGAAAACGAGCCTACGCCCGACGGCAGCCATCTATGTACGCCAGGCGACCGGCGTCACGCCGCGGATGTTGTGACGCCCGACACCGCGCTGCCAAAAATTGCCGTCACATTTGCTGGGATCGGGTGTTACGGTCCCAGCCAACAGCGACGACGGAGCCGAGTAGCGCGCCGAACCGCCAGTGCAGAGAGCCGCCGGTGCTGAGAGGCGGTCTGGCGCCGATGCGCGAAGACCCTCCCGAGCTGCGGGCAGAACGGCGGCGCACGCCTAGTAGAGCCCGCCCGGCTGGCCCCGGTCACCAGGCGACGAACGAGGCTCCCGCCGCGGCGGGAGCGAAGGTGTGGTGGCACCGCGAGGTTCCCGCTCGCCCACACCTCCCTGGGGCTGACGCGACACCGTCGCCCCGGCGGCGGCGTCGCGATCGACCGAGGAGCAGATCGCCATGCAACGAACCCTGTCCCACCACCTGCCCGCCCACGTCGGCGCGACAGTACGGATCGCCGGCTGGGTGCACCGCCGCCGAACGCTCAAGTCGGTGGTCTTCCTGATCGTGCGGGACGCCGCAGGCCTGGCCCAGGTGGTCGTCACCGACCCGGCCGTCCGCGCCGAGCTGGAGAAACTCACCGAGGAGACGGTCGTCGAGGTCACCGCGACGGTGACCGCGAACGCCGCAGCGCCCGCCGGGGTCGAACTGACCGACCCGACGGTACGTCCCCTCGGCCCGCCCGCGGTGCCGCCACCGTTCGACCTGTACCGGCCGACGCTCACCGCGAGCCTGCCCACCCAGCTCGACAACGCACCCACAGCGCTGCGGCACCCGAGGAGGTCGGCGGCGCTGCGGATCTCGGCGGCGGCGGTGGCCGGCTTCCGGACCGCACTCGACGCCCACGACTTCGTGGAGATCCATACGCCGAAGGTGGTCAGCTCGTCGACCGAGAGCGGGGCGAACGTGTTCGCGCTCGACTGGTTCGGCAGGCCCGCGTACCTGGCGCAGTCACCGCAGTTCTACAAGCAGCTGATGGTCGGTGTCTTCGAGCGCGTCTACGAGGTGGGGCCGGTCTTCCGGGCCGAGCCGCACGACACGGTCCGGCACCTGGCCCAGTACACCTCGCTCGACGCCGAGCTGGGCTTCGTCGCCGACCACCGGGACGTGATGCGGGTCCTGCGCGACACAGTGGCCGGCATGCTGGCCACTGTGGGCGAGCGGGCCGCCGGTGCGCTCGACACGCTCGGCGTCGAGCCGCCCACGGTGCCGGCGGAGATCCCGGCCGTGCACTTCACCGACGCGCTGCGGATCGCCGGCGCGCCCGCCGACGAGCCGGACCTCGCGCCCGCCCACGAACGGGCGCTGGGGGAGTGGGCCCGCCTCGAACACGCCTCGGACTTCCTCTTCGTCACCGGCTACCCGATGGCGAAGCGGCCGTTCTACACCCACCCCGACCCGGCGCGTCCCGCGTACTCGAACGGGTTTGACCTGCTCTTTCGTGGCGTGGAGCTGGTCACCGGCGGGCAGCGGCTGCACCGGCACGCCGACTACCTGGCGGCGTTGGCCGCGCGGGGTGAGCCGGTCGAGCCGGTCGCCGGATATCTGGACGCGTTCCGGCACGGCATGCCGCCGCACGGCGGCTTCGCCATCGGCCTGGAACGGTTCGTGGCCCGTCTGGTCGGGGCGGCAAACGTCCGGGAGGTCACCGCGTTCCCGCGCGACAGGCACCGCCTGACGCCGTGAGCGTCGCGGCCCTCGGTGTCGCCGCCGGGGCCGCCGCTCAGACCTCGACGAGGGTGGAGAGCCGGCGCTCGACCACAGGCAGCACGTCGGCGACGGTGATCGGGCGGCCCAGCTCGGCGGTGAGCGAGGTGACGCCCGCGTCCCGGATACCGCAGGGCACGATCCGGTCGAAGTACGTCAGGTCGCAGTCACAGTTGATCGAGAAGCCGTGCAGGGTGACGCCCCGGGCCACGCGGATGCCGATGGCTGCCACCTTGCGGGCCGGCCCCCTGTCGTCCTCGGGCACCCAGACGCCGCTGCGCCCCTCGACCCGGCCGGCGGCAAGCCCGAACTCGGCGCACACGTCGATGAGCAGTTGCTCGGTACGGCGCACGTAGGCGACCACGTCGACAGGGTCGGGCAGCCGCAGGATCGGGTAGCCGACGAGCTGCCCCGGCCCGTGCCAGGTGATCTTGCCGCCGCGATCCACGTCGACGACCGGCGTGCCGTCCATCGGACGGTCCCACGGCTCGGTGCGCTTTCCCGCTGTGTAGACGCTCGGGTGCTCCAGCAGCAGCACTGTGTCGCCGCGCTCGCCAGCCACCACCGACTCGTGCAGGCGACGCTGCTCGTCCCAGGCGGCCAGGTAGTCCAACAGGCCGGCGCGGACGGCCGTCAGGCCGGAGGTCGTCGTTGTCACGCCCTCAGCGTAGTCCCGTGACCGGCGATGATCGCTGGTGAGCCGACTCACCCCGCACTGTCAGGCGGGCGGGATGCGCCAGACCCAGACGTCGTCGACCCGTTGTGGTTCGCCGAACAGCTCGGTGGCGGTACGCCGCACCGCCTCCTCGTCGACCTCGAACTTCGCGCCGTGCACCGCGTCCGGCAGGATCACCGCCTCGATCTGCCAGTGCCGCAGGTCGGCAGCCACGTCCCGCCTCGTGCCGTCGGTGATGATCGGCACCAGTCCGGTGCGGCCGGCCTGGTCCATCAACGCGCTCAGCGGTCGGGGAACCGGGCCGATCCGGCCCCGCCCGTCCGGGCCGCCCGGGCCGAGGAAGAACCCGCCCGGGATGGAGAACTCGCCCTGCCGGTGCGACAGCGCGTACGCCTGCCAGCGCTGCCCGTCCGGATAGATGTCCACGGCCAGCGGCACCGGCGTCAGCACCCCACCCGGGGAGACGTACTCCTTCCAGGTGCCGGAGGTGATGAACTGCGGGATCGGCTCCCGCTCACGGGTCAGCAGCGGCGTGGGCACCAGCGGCAGGAGGGCCACCACGAAGCCGACCGTCCAGGCCAGCTCCGCCGAGCGGTGCCGGGGAGGCGCGGCGCGCAGTTGGTCGAGGGTGTACGCCAGCAGCACCCCGATCACCGGCGCGACCACCAGCGCGAGGCGGGCGGGCAGCGCGGCGTTCACCACCGGCAGTTGGCCGAGCAGGTCGAACGGCATCGGCAGCTCGGTTCGCCGTCCGTCGATCTTCGCGACCGGCCCGAACGAGAGCACCGTGAAGATCACCGCGAGGATGCCAAGCGCCCAGAGGACGGCCCGTCGGCCGGGGTCGGCCCGCCGCCACAGCGCCACGAAGCAGACCACGGTGAGCACCAGCAGGGGTACGCCGAAGAAGGAGTTCTCCTCTGTCGGGTTCGGTGCCAGCGAGGTTCCCAGACCGACCTCGCCGGCCAGCGAGCGGCGGGGGAAGGCGGCGAACGCCGCGATGTCCTCGGAATGGATCACCGGGTCGAAGCCGGTCCCATGGAAGCGTTGCGGCCCGGCGAAGTGCAACCACAGGGGGTACGACAGCAGCGCCCCGGCCACCACAGCGGTCACCCCGAGCCCGCGCAGGAAGTTGGGAAGCACGGCGCGTGCCTCGGCCCGGTGGGCCGGGTGCAGCGCCCAGACGGCGACGAACACCCCGAGCGCCAGCGCGGTGAAGAAGAGCCCCTCGGCGGCGATCGAGAAGGCCACCGCCACCAGCACGCCGAGGATCGCCCCGTCGCGGAGCCAGTGCCCCGGCCGGCGCAGGGCGAACAGCCGCCAGATCAGCAGCGGCACCAGCCAGCCCGCGGTCCAGTTGAGGTGGGCGTTGGCGTGCGACACCATGCCGGGGGAGTAGGCGATGAACAGGGCGCCGACCGCGGCGGCCAGCCGGCTGCGCACCAGGTGCCGGGAGAACAGCCAGTACCAGGCCAGCGCGGTGGCCAGCAGGTTCAGGGTGAGGATCACCAGGAACGTGGCCGGTGGCCCGATCAGATACGTGAGCGGTGCGAACACCACCGCGTACACGGTGATCGAGGTGTTGACCGCGAGGTTCACGCCGTCCGGCACGTTGATCAGGTTCGTGAAGAGCGGGTTGTCCCCGTGGGTGACAGCGTGCCCGCCGAAGGCCAGCAGCCACTCGAAGAGCGCCTGGTCGCTGGAGTTGACGGTGATGGCGCGCCCGTTCGGGTCCCGCCACAGGCCACTTGTCACCCAGACGGCGAGCACGAGTGCCACCAGCACGACGGTCAGGTCCGCCCGGCGGTCCCGGACGGCGTGCGGCGGTGACGCGGGGGCGGGCCCGGTGGCCAGCGACGGGGAGGACGGCACGCAGCGGACGTTACCAACCGGACCTGGACGGGCCGGTCATACATGCAAGGAGGGGACCCCTGTTATCGCCTGAGGTAGAGGAGGGGGCCCTTCCTAACACGTCGACGGCGCGGCGTACACAGCGGCCGTCGTGAATGTGTGCGCGCAACCCATGTCATCGCGGCGACACATCGTCGTAACGTTCCGGCAATTCGACGGTGACCCAGTTCACAGTCTGCCCTTCCAGGAGGCCGCCGTGCGCCGCTCCTCGTCCACCCTCACCCGGCTGATCGGCGCGGTCGCCGGGCTCGTGCTCGCCGCAGCGGGCGCGGTCGCCATCGCCGCACCCGCCCAGGCGGCGACCCTCACCCAGGTCGCCAGCTTCGGCTCCAACCCCGGCAACCTCAGCATGTACGCCTACCGGCCGGACAACCTGCCGGCCAACGCCCCGGCCGTGGTGCTCCTGCACGGGTGCGTCCAGAACGCCTCCGGCTACTTCGCCAACTCCGGCTGGCAGAAGTACGCAGACCAGTGGAAGTTCGCACTGATCGTGGCGGAGCAGAAGTCCGGCAACAACGCCAACGCCTGCTTCAACTTCTTCGAGGCGGGGGACACCGCCCGGGGTCAGGGCGAGGCGCTGTCCATCAAGCAGATGGTCGACCACGCCAAGACCAACTTCGGGGTGAACCCCTCCCGCGTCTACGTCAGCGGCCTCTCCGCCGGTGGGGCGATGAGCGCGGTCATGCTCGCCACCTACCCGGACGTCTTCGCCGCCGGGTCGATCATCGCCGGCATCCCGTACCGCTGCGCCACAAGCATGGTCAACGCGTTCAGCTGCATGAACCCGGGCGCGGACAAGACCCCCGCCGCGTGGGGCGACCTGGTCCGTGGCGCGTACGCCGGCTACACCGGCCCGCGCCCCCGGGTGGCCATCTGGCACGGCACCTCGGACACCACAGTCACCCCCCTCAACGGCACCGAGTCCCGCGACCAGTGGACGAACGTGCGAGGTGTCTCGCAGACCCCGACCAGCACCTCGTCGCTGCCCGCGAACACCAGCCTTGAGGTGTACGGCAACGACGACGTACGGCTCTACCGGATCTCCGGAATGGGCCACGGCACGCCTGTCGACCCCGGCTCCGGGGCTGACCAGTGCGGCACGGCGGCCGCCTACTTCCTGGACACCATCTGCTCGACGTACCGTGACGCGCTCTTCTTCGGCCTGAACAGCGGCGGCACCACCCCGACCCCGACCGCCACGCCCACGGCCAGCCCCACCCCGACCGCCAGCCCCACGCCGACCGCGAGCCCCACCCGGACCCCGACCCCGTCCCCGACGGCGGCGCCGACCTGCGTGACGGCGAGCAACTATGCGCACGTGGTGGCCGGTCGGGCGCACCAGTCCGGCGGCTACGCCTACGCGAACGGCTCGAACCAACGGATGGGCCTCTACAACACCTTCTACACCAGCACCCTGAAGCAGACCGCCGCCAACTACTGGGTCATCGGCTGCTGACGTCTGAAGCTGACCCCCGTCGATCATGACGTTCCCGCCGCATCCCCGCCGGGGGAGGGCAGGCGTCACGATCGGCGGGGGTTACGCCGTGAGGGCGGCGTGCAGGGCGCCGGGGAGATCGGGGTGGCGGTACTGGTAGCCGGCCCGGGTCAGGACGCCCGGCAGGACGCGGGTGCTGGTGAGGGCCTCGTGGGAGAAGCCGCCGAGCGCCACCTTGAGCGCCAGCGCGGGGATCGGGATGATCGCCGGCCGGTGCAGTTGGCGGGCCAACTCCCGTGTGAACTCGGCGTTTGTCACAGGGTTCGGCCCCACCACGTTCACCGGCCCGGCGATCTCGTCGTGGGTCAGCAGGAAGACTGTCGCGTCCAGCCAGTCGACCATGGAGATCCACGGCAGCCACTGCCGGCCGCTGCCCAGCCGACCGGCGATGCCCAGCCGGAACGGCAGCAACTGTGGCTTGAGCAGCCCACCGTCGCGGTGCAGTGGCAGGCCGGTCCGCAGCCGCACCACGCGTACCCCGGCGTCCTCGGCCGGCCGGGTCGCGGCCTCCCACACCCGGCAGACGTCGGCGAGGAAGCCCTCGCCGGCCGGCGCGTCCTCCTCGACCACCCGGTCGCCGGTGTTGCCGTACCAGCCGACGGCGGACGAGTTGAGCAGCGCCCGGGGACGGTCGGCGGCGGGTAGCCCGGCGATCGTTGTCGCCAATGTGCCGCTGGTGTCGACCCGGCTCGTGCGGATGAGCCGGCGGTAGTCGTCGTTCCAGCGCTTGTCACCGACACCCGCGCCGGCCAGGTTGACCACCGCGTCCACCTCGGCGACAACGGCCGGGTCGAGCTGCCCGGCGGTCGGATCCCACCGCCGTTCCTGCGGATCGCGTGCCTTCCGGCGCACCAGCCGGGTGATCTGGTGCCCGTCGGCCGAGAGCCGGTCGGCCAACCGGGTGCCGAGAAAGCCGGACGCGCCGGCCAGAAGGATCCGCATACCCCCATCTTTGCCCAGAACCCCGCCGGTGAATGCGTCGGGCGGCCGACGTCCCCGGTTACGGAGCGCGCCCGGCGAAGCGGCACGCTTTCAGTGTGATCTGTCGAGGGTCCGCGATCACGGCCGATGGAGGAAGCTGATGCGCATCAGCCGGCTGTCGGCCCAATCTTCGAGCCGAGTCGGTCGGATGGTGCCGGGGTCGTGGGGCTGATTGAGATCCGCGACGATCTCCGCCAGTACGGCCTGACGTTCCGCTGGGGCGGTGACCGGTCCCAGCGTCGTGATGTCGATGATCCGTTCGCTGGTGCCCGCGGCGGGTGTGATCTCGATGGCTCGTCGAATGTGATCGGGCAGGTGCGATAAAGACGCGTCCCGTGTGGGGTCGTTCCATCCGGTCGCGCCCGGACTGCTCATGCGGTCTCGGTCTGAAGGGCGGGGCCAAGGAGGAGTCCACCGTCGATGACGTATTCCGAACCCGTGATGAACGAGGCGTCTGATGACGTGAGGAACAGGAGAAGCCGGGTGACGTCGGTCGGTTCTCCAAGCCGGGGGATGGCGAACGGCTCGGGTGAGTAGAAGTCGGCGATTGCCGTGGTGGCACCGGCTGCTGGTTCGTGGATGAAGGGGGTCGCGATCACGCCGGGGTGGATGGTGTTCACACGGATGTGGTCGCGGCCGAGCTCGAGCGCCGCCGTTCGTGTGAGACCACGCACCGCCCACTTGCTGGCGACGTACGGCGCGTAGTACGCCGTGCCGCCCAGGGCCATCGTCGAGGCGATGTTGACGATGGCTCCCCCTGCTGCGCGGCGCAGAGCCGGGGCGACGGCCTTGATGCCGAGGAAGGTCCCTGTGAGGTTGATGTCGAGGATGCGCGACCACGTGGCCTGGTCCGTGTCCTCGATCGGCGCCGGTGGGTTCTGGACGCCCGCATTGTTGACGAGCACGTTCAGGGCGCCGAAGGCGCTCTCGGCGGCTAGTACGGCGGCGGACCACGAGCTTTCGTCGCTGACGTCGAGGCGGGTGAAGCGAGCACGGGTCCCGAGTTCGTCGGCGAGAGCGGCGCCGCGTTCGGTGTCGATGTCGGCGATCACCACGTTCGCTCCCTCCGCGTGAAAGGCGCGTACGTGGCTGGAGCCCTGGCCGCCGGTCCCACCGGTCACGAGCACGGTCTGGTTGTCGAAGCGGAGCATCAGATGTTCCTTCGGTATGTGGGCGGCTGACCGGGATCATCAGTGATGAACGGCGGCCGATGGTGAGTCGCTCGACTCACCACTGGCCTGACACTAGGCCGACGGCAGTGGTGAGTCAAGCCACTCACCTCGTATGCTTTGCCCATGGGCAGGGTCGTGACGACGTATCACCAGCGCGTCGCCCAGGAGAAGCGCGCGCTGATCGTGGCGGCCGCGACCGCGCTGTTCCTTGAGTTGGGCTACGACCGGACGTCGCTGGCGCAGATCGCAGAGCGCTCGGGCGTTTCGCGGGCCACCTTGTTCAAGCAGTTTCCGAGCAAGGCCGCACTGTTCGACGCCATCGTCACCGAGTCCTGGTCAACAGCTGACGAAGAGGATCCGCCTCCGGCGGGCAACCTCGTCGACGGACTCCGCGCCATCGGTCGCCGCTACGCCGAGCTGTTGAGCCAGCCCCAGATGACCGACCTGTTCCGAATCGTCATCGCCGAGCTGCCGCGTTTCCCCGAGCTGGCCCACGCGCAGTTCTCGCAGGGGAAGATGCCCTACTTCGAGTCCGTACGCGGCTACCTCCTCGCCGAGCACGAAGCAGGAACGGCGCGGGTCGAAGATGTTGAACTCGCAGCCACCCAGTTCCTGGGCATGATCTCCAACTACGTCTTCTGGCCGACACTCCTGGTGCCGGGCTGGGGGGTGAGCGCCGAACGCGTCACCCAGGTGGTCGACGAGGCCGTCCGCACCATCGCCGCCCGATATGCCGTGACTGGACCAGAGACGTCCAGCACCTGCACGGGAACGCCCGGGTCGCCCCGGACGTCGAGCAGGTGACCGGCCGCCCCGGGCGCACGTTCCGGCAGTGGGCCGCTGAGCACGCGGACGACTTCCGCCGACGGCGCCCGGGGCGTGGATCGGTCAGGCCGCGTGGGCCGGGCGTAGGTCTGCCAGCAACCGCTCCACCTCGGCGTACGCCTCGGGGCCCAGCGGGCCGAGCTCCAGGGTGGTCAGGTTCTCCTCCGCCTGGGCCACAGTGCGCAGGCCGGGGATCGGCACGGTACGCGGGCTGCGCGCCAGCAGCCAGCCCAGCGCGCCCTGTGCGAGGGTTCGCCCGTCGGCGGTGAGCGCCGCCCGGACCTGCTCGACACGTGCCGCCCAGCGGGGCGTCGGCCGGCCGTCGGTGAACCACTGCAACCACTCCGGTGCCCGGCCGCGTACGTCGTCCGCGCCGAGGGCCCGGATCGAGCCCGTGAGTAGCCCCATCGCCAGCGGCCCCCGGTTGAGGCTTGCCAGGTCGTAGTTGTCGCAGACCGCCAGCACCGCCGCGTTGTCGCTCAGCACCGACTCGTCGTGCTGGATGGCGACGCAGTGCGGGCCGGCCGCCGCGAACGCCTCCGCCGAAGCCGGGTTGTCGGTGCTCCAGCCGTACCCCCGGATCTTGCCCTTGTCGACAAGCGCCTCCAGGGTGTCGACCAGGTCGAGCGCGGCGGGCACCGGCAGATCGTTGAGGTGCAGTTGGTAGAGGTCCACGTGGTCGGTGCCGAGCCGACGCAGCGAATCCTCCAGGCTGCGCACGGCGAACGCCGGACTGGCGTCGGTACCGAGCGCCCGCCGGGTGGTCTCGTCGCTGACGTTGCCGAACTTGGTGGCGATCACCGCGTCGTCGCGTCGGCCGGCCAGGGCCCGGCCGAGGATCCGCTCGCTGTGCCCGGCGCCGTAGTTGCTGGCCGTGTCGAACAGCGTCACCCCCAGCTCCAGCGCCCGGTGGATGGTGTGGATCGACTCGTCGTCGTCCACCTCGCCCCACCCGAACGGCTGCCCGTCGTCACCCCAGAGCGGGCCGCCGATCGCCCAGCAGCCCATCCCGATCGCACTCACCTCGATGCCGCTGCGTCCCAGCGTCCGTGTCGTCGTCATGCGCCAAGCCTCCAACCTGGAGTGCACTCCAGGTCAAGGGCTAACATCTCGGCCATGACCGGTCACGCGCCTGCGGAGGCCGCCCGTTACGCGCCCGCGGAGGCCGCCCGGCGTAGCGGCTTCAGCCTGGACACGCTGCGGTACTACGAGAAGATCGGCCTGCTCGCCGACGTGGGTCGTACGGCGGGCGGGCGTCGGGTCTTCACCGACGACGACCTGAGCTGGCTCGTGCTGTTGCGCTGCCTGCGCGACACCGGGATGCCGATCGCCCAGATGTGCCGCTACGCGTCCCTGGCCCGCGAGGGCGAGCACACCACCGACGAGCGGCGTGAGCTGCTGCAACAGCACGCCACGCAGGTCCAGGAGCAGATGCGTCTGCTCCAACGCCAGTACGACCACCTTAGGGAGAAGATCCGCTTCTACGAGCGGCTCCCCGGTGACGAGGCGCGTGACGATCAGGCGATTGCCGCCAGCCGGGGCAGCAGCGGGGTCAGCGGATCGAGCGCGTCGGCGCGTACGACGTAGCGGGTGACGCCCCAGCGCCGTCGGTGCGCCGCCACCGCCGCGACGATCTCGTCCGGGCTGCCGATCAGCACGAACGGCGTGGCCAGCAGCTCGTCGACGGTCAGGCCGGTCTCCCCGGCGATCTGCTCCGCGGCGGCCTGAGCACCGTCGCCCACCGCCACGTGCTGCACAAGCGCCTCCAACACCGGCGGGTAGTCCCGTCCGGCCGCGCCGGCCGCGACCGCTGCCAGTTGCGCGTCGAGCTGCGCGGCACGCCAGCGCACCTCGTGGTTGTGGCCGTCGGCGAGGGTACGGCCGAAGCCGGTCAGCCCCACCACGTCGGCGTGCGCGCCGGCCCAGCGCAGCAGCTCAGTGTTCGCTGTGCCGACTGTCAGCGGGATCCGGGACTCCACCGGGTCGGGCCGATCCAGCCGTGCGGCACGCATCACGAGGTCGGCCGAGTCGACGGTGACCTCGTCGCCGGCCAGCAGCGCGCGTACCGCCTCGGTCACCGCGATGCAGCGACGTACCCGGCCGGCGACGTCGGGGCGCTCCCGGCCGACGGCACGCCACTCGGAGGGGGTGTGGCCGGCGCCGATGCCGAGCCGGGCACGCCCGTCGGAG
Organism: Micromonospora sp. NRRL B-16802; assembly: GCF_001279555.1. Classification (NCBI taxonomy): domain Bacteria; kingdom Bacillati; phylum Actinomycetota; class Actinomycetes; order Micromonosporales; family Micromonosporaceae; genus Micromonospora; species Micromonospora sp. NRRL B-16802. The sequence continues at coordinate 46,100 of NZ_LGEB01000075.1, forward strand.
ACCAGGTCGAGGGTGGCCACGTCGGTGGCGAGCAGGACCGGCTCGCGTACGCCGGCGTTGGAGACGTACGAGCCGAGCCCGAGGGTCGAGGTGACCGACGCGGCGGCGGCCAGCGCGACGAACGGCGCGGGCACCCCGCCCGGGTGGTCGCCGACGAGCAGCGCGTCGTAGCCGGCGGACTCGGCCCGCCGAGCCAGTTCGCACCAGCTGGCGGCGTCGGACGGGCTCGCCTGGACCGAAAAGGTGATCACACGCCTCAGCGTGCCTGGCACGGGACGGAGACGGCCAGCGATTCTGCCAAGGGGAGAAGGCTGCTCAGGGGGCGGGGTTCTCCGGCTCGTGCTTGTCGTGCCAGCGGGCCCGCCAGGCGGCCTCGCTGGCCTCGTGAGTGGTCCGTTCCTCGAAGACGACGGCCCGCAGCGCGCGCCGGGAACCCGACAGCACCAGCACCTCGACGGCCACCAGGCCGACGCAGATCGCTGTGGCGAGGGCGAGCGCGCCCAGCGCCGGCAGGAGGTGGCCGAGCGGCAGGGCCACCGCCAGTGCCACGATCACGCCGACGCGGGTCCAGGTGACTGTGTGCAGGGTGCGGATCTGGAACAGCATGTTGACGGCGAAATAGCAGATCAACCCGCCGAACAGCATCGGTACGGCAGGTCCGTGCATCCGTTGGGCGGACCCGCCGGCCGGGTCGGTGACCTGGTGCAGGATCTCCTCGCTGCCGATGGAGAAGAGGATGATCCCAGCGATCATCGGCAGGTAGAGGTACGCGTAGGCGTCCCGGGCCATCGCCACCCGCGGGCTGCCCTCGGCGGCGTGCAGGGCGATCCGGGCCGCCGGGCCGATGAAGTCGAAGTGCGCCCACCACAGGGTGGCGGTGAGCACGATGCCGAGCGTGGCCGCCGCCACCGCCGGCCAGGTGACCTGTTGGCCGAGCAGGTTGCCGCCGACGCCGACGGAGATCACCGACTCGCCCAGCGCGATGATCAGGATGAGGTCGTAGCGCTCGGTCCAGTGCTCGGCGCTTGTCACCCCCCAGCCCCAGGTGCCGACGATGAAGCCGGTGGCGTACTGGACAAGCACCACGGCGATCCACAACCCGTCCCGGACCATCGCGGCCGTGTCGGTGTCGGCGATCTGTGGCGGGATCAGCGCGGCGGCCAGCAGCAGCACGATGCTCGCCACCAACTCCGGGGCGAAGCGGCGTAGCTGCCGGCGCTCCTGCGGGCTGTCCCGCACCACATGCTGGTACAGGATCATGTGTACGCCCCGGACCACGACGTAGCTGACGGCCACCAGCATGGGGCCGGCGGCACCTCCCCTCGGGTCGCTGAACGCCTGCGGCAGCCCCAGCGCGAACGAGAACAGGGCGGCCATGGCGATCACCATGAGCACCGGTACGTAGCCTTCGCCGAGCCGGACCCGGGTGGCGACGAGGCTGTGCACGACCCAGCACCACCAGAGCACGGCGAGCACCAGACCGGCGTGCAGCAGTTGCCGGCCGGAGATGTTCGCGGCGGTGGCCCGCGTGATGATGAAGAACGAGAAGACGAACACCAGATCGAAGAAGACCTCGAACCTGTCCACGCGGGCACCGGGGGCGATCGGGACAGCGGGGCCCAGGTGCCCACGCCGCCGGAAGCCGCCCACGGTCTCACTCTGGCAGCGTATTGCCTGGTCGGAGGTCGAACGGGCCAGCCTGCGCCTGGTGCCGCAGCCATCCGGGGCAGCGGCGTCGCCGGCTCCGCGCGTGCCGGCGCCCGAGGTGACGGCGTCGGGCGTTACCTCCGTCCCGGGGCGGGAAAACCCCTCGACCGTGCCTCCGGCAGTCGTTCGCGGTCGTAGCGGCCGCCCCACCCGGACAAGGATGGACAATGACGACGAACAACCCGATCAGCACCCCGTTCACCAATGAGTCCACAGCGATGGACGTGATTCAGGGCGTGGACCTCGGCGGACGGCGGGCGATCGTCACCGGCGGTTCGTCGGGCATCGGTGTGGAGACCGCCCGTGCCCTGGCCGGCGCCGGCGCCCAGGTCACCCTTGCCGTGCGCAACACCGACGCCGGTCAACGCGCCGCCGACGACATCACCGCCACCACAGGCAACGACCAGGTCCTGGTCGCTCCGCTCGACCTCGCCGACCAGGCGTCGATCGCCGACTTCGTGGCCAACTGGGACGGCCCGCTGAACATCCTCGTCGACAACGCCGGCATCATGGCCGCGCCCCTGAGCCGGACCCCGCAGGGCTGGGAGATGCAGTTCGCCACCAACCACCTGGGGCACTTCGCGCTCGCCGCAGGGCTGCGCAACGCCCTCGCCGCCGCCGACGGGGCCCGGATCGTGTCGGTCAGCTCCGCCGCCCACCTGCGCTCACCTGTGGTCTTCGACGACATCCAGTTCGACAGTCGGGAGTACGAGCCGTGGCAGGCGTACGGGCAGTCGAAGACGGCGAACGTGCTCTTCGCGGTGGAGGCGAGCCGCCGCTGGGCCGACGACGGAATCCTTGCCAACTCGCTCACGCCCGGCGCGATCAAGACCAACCTGCAACGGTACGTCAGCGAGGAGGAGCTGAACCGGATGCGCGCGGGCAACGCGGCGGCCTGGAAGACAGTCGAACAGGGTGCCGCCACGTCGGTGCTGGTAGCGGCCTCGCCGCTGCTCGACGGAGTGGGCGGGCGCTACTTCGAGGACTGCCAGGAGGCCGGCCCTGCCCAGCCCGGCGAGCGGCGTGGCGTCGCCGGGTACGCGCTGGACCCGGAGGCCGCCGAACGGCTCTGGCAGGTCTCGACCGACCTGCTCAAGAGCTGACGCCCAGACAGCGGGCTGAGGCACGGCCGGCGGGCTGAGGCACGACCGGCGGGCTGCGGCCCGCTCACACGAAAGGGCGCCCCGGTCGACGACCGGGGCGCCCTTCGGCGTTGGTGCGAGGGTCAGGCCAGACCCAGCTCCGACTCGAAGTTGCCGGCCTCCAGCCGCTCCTTGACAGCGGTCAGGAAGCGGGCCGCGTCGGCGCCGTCGATCAGCCGGTGGTCGTAGGACATGGCCAGGTAGACCATCGACCGGACCGCGATGACCTCGCCCAGGTCCGGGTCGTTGACCACTACCGGACGCTTCACCACGGCACCCGTGCCCAGCATCGCCGACTGCGGCGACGGCACGATCGGGGTGTCAAAGAGCGCGCCCCGGCTGCCCGTGTTGGTGAGCGTGAAGGTCGCACCGGCGATCTCGTCCGGGCTGATCTTGTTGGTGCGGGTCCGCTCGGCCAGGTCGGCGACGCGCTTGGCGATGCCGCCCAGGTTGAGGTCACCCGCGTTGTGGATGACCGGCGTCAACAGCCCACGCTCGGTGTCCACGGCGATGCCGAGGTGCTCCGCCTCCGGGTAGGTGATCGTCCCGCCTTCGAGATCCATCCGGGCGTTGACGATCGGGTACGTCTGCAGCGCCTCGATGGCCGCCAGCGCGAAGAACGGCAGGAAGGACAGCTTCACGCCGTGCCGCTGCTGGAACGAGTCCTTCGCCTGGGCGCGCAGCTTCGCGACCCGGGTGACGTCCACCTCGACCACAGTGGTGAGCTGCGCCATCTCGTGCAGCGACTCGTGCAGCCGGGTGGCGATGGCCTTGCGGATGCGGGGCAGCTTCTCGGTGGTGCCCCGCTTGCCGCTCGGCTGCGGCTTCGCGGCCGGCTTGGCCGGTGCCGCCGACGACGCGGCGGCCGGCTGCGCGGCGGCGGGAGCGGCCTTGGCCTTCTCCGCCGCGTCGAGGACGTCCTGCTTGCGGATCCGGCCACCAACGCCGGTGCCGCTGAGCGAGGACAGGTCGACGCCGTGCTCACTTGCCAGCTTGCGTACCAGCGGGGTGACGTAACCCGCGACCTCCTCGCCGTCGCCCTGCGCCGGGCGCTGCGGGGCGCTCGTCGGGGCGGACGGCTGCGCGGCCTGCTCGGTCTTCGCGGGCTGCGCCGACGACTCCGTCTCCGCGGCCGGCTCGTTGTAGGACGTGCCCGGGGTCGGCTCGTCGACCTTCGGCTCCGGCTTCGGCTCGGCCTTCGGCGTGGGCTTGGCCTCCGCCTTCGGCTCGGGCTTCGACTCGGGCTCGGCCTGGGCGGGAGCACCGCCGGCGGCACCGATGACAGCGAGCTCCGCGCCGACGTCGGCGGTCTCGTCCTCGGCGACCTTGATCTCCAGCACGGTGCCGGCGACCGGGGACGGGATCTCCGTGTCCACCTTGTCGGTGGAGACCTCCAGCAGCGGCTCGTCCACCTCCACGGTGTCGCCGACCTGCTTGAGCCAGCGGGTGACCGTACCCTCGGTGACGCTCTCGCCCAGGGCCGGCATCTTCACCGCGGTGCCCTCGCCCGACGGCGCGGCGGCCGGAGCCGGCGCCTCGTCCTGGGCCGGCGCCTCGTCCTGTGCCACCTGGTCGGCGGTGCCCTCGGCGGCAGCGGTCGGCTCGGTGGCCGGCTCCACAGCCTCGGCCGGAGCCTCCTGCTGCTCCTGCGGGGCGGCCTCGCCGCCACCCGTCGACTCGCCCTCACCGGCGATGACGGCCAGTTCGCTGCCAACCTCGGCGGTCTCGTCCTCACCGACCACGATCCGGCTCAGCACGCCCGCCGCGGGCGACGGGATCTCGGTGTCGACCTTGTCGGTCGAGACCTCGAGCAGGGGCTCGTCGACCTCGACGGTGTCGCCCTCCTGCTTGAGCCAGCGCGTGACGGTGCCCTCGGTGACGCTCTCGCCGAGCCGGGGCATGGTGACCGATACCGGCATGTTCTCCAGACTCCTTCATTCCCCTAGGGGATCTTCGCCCGTCGCCGGACGCCGCGGTTTGGGTGATCAGGCGTGCGCGTGCAGCGGCTTGCCGGCGAGGGCCAGGTGCGCCTCGCCCAGGGCCTCGTTCTGGGTCGGGTGGGCGTGCACGAGCTGGGCGACCTCCGCCGGGTACGCCTCCCAGTTGTAGATGAGCTGCGCCTCGCCGACCAGCTCACCCACCCGGGCGCCGACCATGTGCACGCCGACCACCGGGCCGTCCTCCACCCGGACCAGCTTCACGAAGCCTGTGGTCTTGAGGATCTGGCTCTTGCCGTTGCCGCCCAGGTTGTAGTTGTAGGCCTTGACCTTGTCGGCGCCGTACTGCTCCTTGGCCTTCGCCTCGGTCAGGCCCACCGATGCCAGCTCCGGGTCGGAGTAGGTGACCCGCGGGATGCCCACCTCGTCGATGACCGCCGGGTTCTGCCCGGCGATCTCCTCTGCGACGAAGATGCCCTGCTGGAAGCCGCGGTGCGCGAGCTGAAGGCCCGGCACGATGTCGCCGACCGCGTAGACGTTCGGCACGCTCGTGCGCAGCCGCTCGTCGGTAAGCACGTAGCCGCGGTCCATCTTCACGCCCTGCTCCTCGTACCCGAGGTTGGCGGTGTTCGGGCCGCGACCGACGGCGACCAGCAGCAGCTCGGCCTCGACGGTCTCGCCGCCCTGAATGGTCAGCTTGACGCCGTTCTCGGTCTTCTCGACCTTCTCGAACGGCTTGCCGACCTTGAAGTTGATCTTCCGCTTGCGGAACGCCCGCTCCAGCGCCTTGGACGACTCCTCGTCCTCGGCGGCGACCAGCCGGGGCAGCGCCTCGACGATCGTCACGTCCACGCCGAAGGACTTCCACACGCTCGCGAACTCGACGCCGATCACGCCGCCACCCAGCACGATCACCGACGACGGCACCCGGTCCAGGGTGAGCGCGTGGTCGCTGGTGATGATCCGCTCGCCGTCGACCTCCAGGCCGGGAAGGCTCTTGGCGTACGAGCCGGAGGCCAGCACGACATTGCGGCCGGTGTAGCGCTTGCCGTCGACCTCGACGACGTTCTTGCCGACCAGCTTGCCGGCGCCCGCGACGAAGGTGATGTCCTTCGAGCCGCTCACCAGGCCCTGCAGGCCCTTGTAAAGCCGGGAGATCACGCCGTCCTTGTACGCGTTGACCCCCGCCATGTCGATGCCGACCAGTTCGGCCTTCACACCGAACTGCTCCGACTCGCGGGTCTGGTCGGCGATCTCGGCCGCGTGCAGCAGCGCCTTGGTCGGGATGCAACCGTTGTGCAGGCAGGTGCCGCCGAGCTTGCCCTTCTCGACCAGCGCGACCTTAAGGCCCAGCTGGACGGCGCGCAGGGCGGTGGCGTAACCGCCGCTACCACCTCCGAGGATGACGATGTCGAAGGTTGCGTCGTTCGGCTCGCTCACGTCCAACTCCCAGGTCGCGTCGCTGCTTCGGGGGTCACAGAGGGGTAACACGGACACACCCCACCTCGGTCATCTTGTCACCATGCGGCACAGGGCGCGTAGTGAGGTGCCCAACGACACGTCATCGACACGTACCCTTGGCACCGTTGTCGACGACGGAGCATTGGGGGAGATGTTCGGTGGGGTTGTTCCGACGTCGTAAGAAGCCGCGTGTGTCGAGCCTCGACCGCGCGGCCGACAGCGGCGACCTGGCCCATCTCGAAGCCTTCATCCGCAGCCGGCGAGGCGTCGAAGCGTTCATCGAACCTCGGACGACGGTCACCGAGACCACTGTCATCCTGATCGCCGACGACGGGGAGTGGACCCGCCGTCGCATCGACGGCCCGGACGGGGCGCGGCGCTTCGCGTACCGGATGGGGATTCCGGTGTACGACGTGCGGCTGATGGGCTACCCGCAGCGGATGCGCGACTTCAACGAACGCCGCAAGCGCCGACCCGACCAGCAGATGTAAGGAAGGGCCCCCTGTTAACGCCAGGCGTTAACAGGGGGCCCTTCCTTACATCTCAGCCGTTGGCCGCGACGTCCTCGACCAGCTGAACCAGGGTGCGGACCGGCACACCAGTGCCGCCCTTGGTCCAGTAGCCGGTCGGCTCACCCGAGTGGTAGCCCGGCCCGGCGATGTCGATGTGCGCCCAGGCCACGCCGTCGGCCACGAACTCCCGCAGGAACACGCCGCCCTGCAGCATGTGCCCGGCGCGGTCCATCCCCGCGTTGACCTGCGAGATGTCCGCGACGTCGGACTCCATGCCCTTGCGGACGTCGTCCGGCAGCGGCATCGGCCACGCCGGCTCGCCGACCGCGTCGCCCACCGTCCGGACCCGCTCGCACAGCTCCGGGGTACCCATCACGCCGGCCATCCGCTTGCCCAGCGCGATCACCTGGCCGCCGGTCAGCGTGGACGTCTCGAACAGGTAGTCCGTGCCGTCCTCGCACGCGCGGGCGATGGCGTCACCCAGCACCATCCGGCCTTCGGCGTCGGTGTTGAGCACCTCCACCTTCTTGCCGTTGTACATGCTGATCACGTCACCCGGCCGGTAGCTGCTGCCCGACGGCATGTTCTCCGCCATCGGCAGGTAGGCGCTGACCGCCACCGCCGGCTTCAGCGCGGCGATCGCCAGCATGGCGGCACCCACCGCGGCGGCGCCCGCCATGTCGGACTTCATCTCCCACATGCCCTGCGCCGGCTTGATCGAGATGCCACCGGTGTCGAAGGTGATGCCCTTGCCGACCAGCGCGACACGCTTGCCGTTGCCGCCGCCCTGCGGGGTGTAGGTGAGCTTCACCAGCCGCGGGGGAGCCTCCGAACCCTGCCCGACCGCCACGATGCCGCCGTACCCGCCAGCGGCGAGCGCCGCCTCGTCGAGCACCTCGACGTCGAGCCCCGCCTCCCGGGCGGCACCGGCCACCGCGTCGGCGAACGACGGGGGACGCAACTCGTTGGGGGCGGTGTTCACCCAGTCCCGGCTGAGCCGGACCGCGCCGGCCACCGCCTGCGCCCGGGTGATCTCCGCCTCGGCGCCCGCGTCAGCGGCGTCCGGCACGGCGATGAGCACCTCGGCCACCGGCTCCCGCCGGGTCGGCTGCGGCCGGGTCTTGTAACCGGCGAACCGGTACCCGCCGAGCAACGCCCCCTCGGCGACAGCGCGCAGCGCAGCCGGCGCGTCCGCGTCGTCCGGCAGCGGCATGGCGAGCGCCACCTTCGCGGCACCGGCCACGGCCCGGATCGCCGAGCCGGCCGCGCGGCGCAGCGCCTCCGGCGCCGGTGCGGCGCCCGACGGCTCCGGACCCAGCCCGACGGCGGCGACCAGCGGGGCGGTGACAGTGCCCAGCGTCGCCAGCTTGATCACCTCCCCGGGGGCGCCGGTCGCGCCGAGCAGCGCCAACGTCGCGGTCAGCTTGCCGTCGAAAGCGGCGGCGATGCTCTCCGCGCCGCTGGCGAGCAGCAGGGTGCCGGCGAGGCCGCTGGTGGCGCCCTGCTCTCCGGTCTGGCTGTGCACGCCGATCACGATCGCGTCGACGGCGAGCTCCGCCGGGTCGGTGTCGACCAGGCTCAGGGTGGTCGTACGGGGGGATGTCACTGAAGCTACTCCGGGCGGGCCGGGCCGGTCGCGGCGTCGCGTACCGGCGGTGAAGGTCTCCGACGGAACCTACCCGCCGGACATCGGGGCTGTCCCGTCGATGCCGCCGACGGGGTCCCGCCGATGCTAACCAGCGGTGTTGCCCCCGGTAAGTTGCCACCCATGACCGACGTGACCTCCGACGCCGCCGCGACCCGGCTGCGCCGATCCCCGCTGCACGAGCGGCACACCGCCGCCGGCGCCAAGTTCGCCCCCTTCGGGGGCTGGGAAATGCCACTGGAGTACGCCGGTGGCGGGGTGCTCAAGGAGCACACGGCGGTGCGTACCGCGGTGGGGGTCTTCGACGTGTCGCACCTGGGGAAGGCCCGGGTGACAGGCCCCGGCGCGGCCGAGTTCGTCAACGCCTGCCTCAGCAACGACCTCGGCCGGATCGGGCCGGGCCGGGCGCAGTACACGCTCTGCTGCGACGACGCCACCGGCGGCGTGGTGGACGACATCATCGCCTACCTGTACGCCGACGACCACGTCTTCCTCATCCCGAACGCCGCGAACACCGCCGAGGTGGTGCGCCGGTTGCGCGCCGCCGCGCCTGCTCAGGTCACCGTCACCGACGAGCACGAGGCGTACGCGGTGCTTGCCGTGCAGGGCCCCCGCTCGGGCGAGCTGCTGGCAGCCCTCGGCCTGCCCACCGAGCACGGCTACATGAGCTTCTCCGCCGCCACACTTGCCGACGTGGAACTGACCGTCTGTCGCACCGGCTACACGGGCGAGCTGGGCTACGAGCTGGTGGTGCCGGCGGACGACGCCGTGACCGTCTGGGACGCGCTGTTCGCCGCCGGTGCGGCCTTCGACCTGCGTGCCTGCGGACTTGCCGCTCGGGACACGCTGCGCACCGAGATGGGCTACCCACTGCACGGGCAGGACCTGTCGCTGGACATCACCCCGGTACAGGCACGCTCAGGCTGGGCGGTGGGCTGGGACAAGCCGGCGTTCTGGGGTCGCGACGCGCTGCTCGCCGAGAAGGCCGCCGGCCCCCGGCGTACGCTGCGCGGCCTGGTGGCGGTCGACAGGGCCATCCCGCGCCCCGGGATGACCCTGCACGTCGGTGACGAGCAGGTGGGCGAGGTAACCAGCGGCACCTTCAGCCCGACGCGGAAGCAGGGCATCGCGCTGGCCCTGCTGGACACCGACGCGAACCTCGCCGAAGGCGACGTGATCGAGATCAACATCCGCAACCGCCGCGCCCCGGTAACGATCACCAAGCCGCCCTTCGTGAACCCCTCAGTGAGGTAACCCCCGCCCCCGCAAGCCCCGCACATGGGGTTAGGGGGTTTTGGGGGGCTCGCCGGAGTCCAGCACCGCCTGGGTCCAGCCGCCTTCGATCACGCCTGTCGCGTTCAGGACTGCCCAGTCGACTACGTCGGTCGCCTCGATCACCACTGGGGCTCCGATCTTGACTGCCGGGTCCGTGGCGGCGTCGCCGGCGCTCACGCCGACTATCCGCTCCGGCGTCTCCCACGAGGTGACGCCGGCCCAGACGTACTCCGGTCCGTCGTCGCCGGGCAGCCCGTACTTGACCACGAGCTGCGACTCCGGCGGCAACTGCCCGGCGACGTACCGGGCGCGGGCATCACCCAACGCCGCCCGGGCGGTGGCGACCGCCCGGCTCATCGCGTCGCCGGAGCGGGCGTACCGCACGTCCGGCTGGATCCCGGCGAACAGCGTCGCGCAGGCGGCGGCGTAGTAACGCCCGTCGGGACCGGGATGCCCGGCCGGCGGGCGCAGGCTCAGGAACGAGTCGGCCTCCGGGTCGGTCGCCGGATCCAGCTCCAGGCGCAGCAGCACCGGCGCGGTAGCGCCGTGCTGCTCCGGATTGCCGTACGCCACGGCGATGTCGTGCCCGGTCACCGTCGCCAGCACCGGGAGCTGTACGAACGCGGGCACCTCCGCGCCGGACAGGCCGTCGGTCCAGTCCCGAAGCAGCCGCCGGGCAGCCCCGGTCAGCACCGCACCCCAGGCGCGGGTGAGATGGTCGGGCACGCCCTGGGTCTGCAACTCCAGCAGCCCGAAACGGCGCAGCCCTTTCGTGGTGAACCAGAGCCCCTCGGTGTCCGAGGAGTACGGCACCAGCACCCAGTCGACGAGCCGGATCCGGCCGTGCTCGTCGGGGAGCGAGCGCAGCGCGGTCGCCGGGTCGAGGAACTGGAGGCCGAAGACGTCCACCACGTCGCTGTCGACGGATTCCGCAACGGCAGCCGCGACCGCCCGCGCCGCCCACTCGTGCGCCGGTGGCCAGCCCGGCCGGTATTCGGCCTGCACCACCACCAGATGTGTCGCCGCGGCCAGTCGGGCGAGCTGCGCCTCGGTGGCGCCGAACGCGGTGAGCAGATCGGGCGGCAGCTCGGGGAACTCGGTGATCGGCCGGGTGTCCACGCTCATCAGCGGGCTGTCCAGCATCTGCCGGGCGAGGCCGTGCACCGGCTCGGCCAGCCGTCCGGTCAGCGCGGCGACCGCGGTCTTTGCGCTGACCTTCGGCAGCCCTGTCATCGGCACCAGATAGGTCGCGCTGAGCGACTCCGGTACCGGTACGGGCAGGAAGTCGTCAGTGATGAGCATGTTCGTTCCCCCGGTGGCGGCGCCGGCGCTGTCGAGCCGAACGCTACCCGGCCGGCCCGGAGCTGTTCAGCCGGACAGCACCACACCCAGGTAGACAAGCGTGGTGACCACCTCGACTGTCGCGCCGAGCACGTCGCCGGTGATCCCGCCGAGCCGGCGTACCACGTGGGTCAGCAGCGGCACCGTGACGGCGAGTGCGGCAACGACGGCCAGCGGCCCCTGCCACGGACGGCCCGGCACCGCAGGCACCGCCAGCAGCGCGACGGCGACCGCGCCGACGGTCAGCGCCACAGGGCCGACCGTGCCGGCCACCAGGGCGCCCAGCCCGTCCGGACGGGCGGCCGGAACCCCCCGCCGGCAGGCCACCGTCACGCCGAGCCGCCCGGCGGCGGTTGCGGCGACCACCGCCGCGAGGCACGCCGGCCAGGACCGGCCGGCAAGCTCGGCGAGCGCCGCGGCCTGCACCAGGAGTACGACCACAAGGGCCACCACGCCGAACGGCCCGACGTCCGGCTTCTTCATGATTTCCAGGGCGGCGGCACCCCGCCGGTACGAGCCGAGGGCGTCCACCGTGTCGGCCAGCCCGTCCAGGTGCAGCCCTCGGGTCAGCAGGGCGGCGGCCCCCACAGTCACACCGGCTGCCACAAGCGCCGGGGCGAGAGCGCCGACCAGCAGCAGGACACCTGCCAGCAGCGCGCCGAGCAGCGCGCCGACGGCCGGGGCGAGCGCCATGGCGGTGCCCGCCACCGTGCGGTCGATCCGTCCGGCGCGTACCGGCAGCGTGCTGAAGGTGGTGACCGCCAGCCGGGCTCCCGCGAGGAGCCGCGAGTCAGCCGGCACGCCAGCCCGACGCCGGCTGCGCGTCCGGCTCGGTGCTGGTCGGGCCCGGCCCGGCCGGCTCCGGTTCGACGAAGTCCGGCTCGGCGTCACGATCCGGCTCGGTGGTAGGCCCGGGCTCGACGTCGTCGTCGTCCTCGTCCGGGGCGGTGTCGACCGGGGCGGTTTCCGGCGTCGCCGGCTCGTCCAGGGCCTCGTCGCCGGCCAGCGACGGGTGCACCGGCAGCGCGGCGGCCAGCGCCAGCACCGAGCGCAGCAGCGGGAGCGCCACCAGCGCGTTGGCGCCCTCACCGAGGTCCATCCGGAGGTCGAGCAGCGGGTTGAGGCCGAGCACGTCGGCGGCCAGCCGTACCGCCGGGTGACCGCCGTGGTCGGCCAGCAGGCACCAGTGTCGCGCCTGCCCGGCCAGGTCACGGCTGACCATCCCGGCGGCCATTCCGACAGGCCCGTCGAGCAGCACCGGCACCCGCCGGGCGGTCGCGCCGAGCAGCACGCCGGTGGCCACCGCCACGTCGCCGCCGCCCAGCTCGGACAGCACGTCCTTCGCGCCGCGCGGCGAGTGTCGGGTGCGGTGCAGTGCGTCGCGCACCGCCGCGCAGCGGATCATCCAGGCCGCGTCGTCGATCGCCCCGGCGTCGGTGAAGACCCTGCCCAGCACTGCCGGTGGTTCCGCGCCCGCAGTGGCCGCCAGCACCGCCGCCGCTGCCGCCTCGGTGCCGGCGCCGCACGCTGCCAGAACCAGCAGTTGTACGCCCGCGTCGGCCGCCTGCTCGGCCAGCCGCCAGCCGTAGCGCAGCGCCGACTCCACCTGGTCGAGGGTGAGCGCCGGCCCGTCCTCGATCGGCGCGGCGGCCGGAGTATCCACCACCTGGAGGCTCGCGCCGCTCTCGGCGGCCAGTCGGGCCAACGCGCCCCGACCGGCGCGAGCCTGCGCGGCCCGGCGCGCCGACTCGCCGGCCACGGCGCCCGCCGACGCCCCACCGGCGTGGTCGCCGTGCAGCAGCAGCACCCGCACCGAACCCCAGGCTTGGGGAGTCGAGGTGCCCTGGGTGGCGGCGGCGAAACCGACCACCCGGTCCAGCACGCCCAGCCCAGCGCCGGGTACGTCCAACGTGGCCAGCCGGTCCACCGCCTGCGGGCCGGCGTACTCGTCGGGCATCGGCAGTTCCATGCCGGGCTGGATGACAAGCCCTGTCGACACCATCGGCAGTGCCATCGTCGGCGCGGCCCAGGGGTTGCCGGGCTCCTGGTTCGGGGCCACCGGAGGCGTGTGGGTCAGGACGTCGGGCAACTGCACCTCGGGGGTGGGCTCGACGTCGTCAGGGCTCGATCCGGAGCCGACCGACGCCGTCCCGGTCGCGGGGGCAGCGGCGACAGAGGGGGCGGCGGCGGTGGGCGGCACGGCGGCCGGCTTCAGCGGGACCGGCTGGCCGGCGACCACAAGCACCACCGAGTCGCAGGCGTCGGCGACCGCCCGGTTGACCGCGCCGAGCGCGTCGGTGAACGCCCGACCCAGCGGGGTGGTCGGCACCAGCGACAGCCCCACCTCGGGGCTCACCAGCACCACCCGCGCCGCGCAGGAGCCGATCGCCTCGGCCAGCTCGGCGACCGTAGCCAGGTCGTCGGCGGGCTGGTGGTCCGGGTCGAGCAGCACCGTCACCCAACCACCGAGGTCGTCCACGAGCAGCGTCTCGTTGGGCTCGGCGGACGAGATCACATCCGCCAGCCGACGCGGCTCTCCGGCGGTCTCCTCGCTGGTCCAGGTGCCCGGCCGCCGGGCGCGGTGCGCCGCGAGCCGGGTCGCCCACTCGGTGTCCTCCGGGTCGCCCTCACCAGCGGTGGCGATGTATCGGACCACCGGCGCGTCGGCGACCAGGGACTCGGCGAACTCGGACTTGCCGGATCGGATCCCGCCGAGCACCAGGATCGTCTTCCACCCCTCAACGGACATGCTCGTACCTTAGAGCCAGCCCGAAGGCACCAACAGCACAGGTAGCGCTGTCCCGGCCCGGATCACCGTTCGCCGGGTGCGCGGTACTGATAGTCGTTGGGGTTCACGTCCGCCGGCTTCGGGTCCTCCTGCCAGAGACCTTCGCCGGGGCGGGCGAGCAGGGAATCGACAAGTTCCTCCCGGTCCATCTCCCGCGCGCCCTCGATGCCGCCCCGTACCGCGATGTTCCGCAGATCATCGGTGTCCCATTCCCGCAACGGCCTGCTCATCGTCCCGCCCCCCGTCGTACGCCGTCGGTCCGTGCCGATGCCGGCGGCATACCCTCAGGCACGCGCTGTGGAACCTCCGCACGGGCCGCTGTCAGCGCGGCCGACTACGCTTGCGAAGGTTCGTCCCGGCGGGACTTCAGCGGCGAGGGGAGACGCGCACATGGCGTGGAGCTGGCGGTACGAGGGCACGGACGGCCAGACGGTCGAGGGTCCGGCGGAGTCGTTCGGCAGCCAGGCCGACGCCGAATCCTGGATCGGTCAGACCTGGCGTGAGCTCGCGGCGTCCGGCGTCACCTCGGTCGCGCTCATGGAGGACGACCGGTTGGACTACCGGATGAGTCTGCAGCCCACGGCCGAGTGATGGGTTACGACCGGCCGGGCGGTGACGGGCTGGTGCTCGGCGTGCCCAAGGCGGCATTCCGGCCCAGCCCGGTCTTCCTCGGCCTGGTCGCCCTCTTCGCGGTCAGCGGTGCCCTGACCTGGAACGGGGTGGGCAATGTCCGGTTCAACGTGTTCGTCTTCGTGGTCACCGGCTGGCTGGTCTCGCTCTGCCTGCACGAGTACGCCCACGCGGTGGTCGCGTACCGGGCCGGCGACCGGGACATCGCCCACCGGGGCTATCTGACGCTCAACCCGTTCAAGTACACGCACCCGCTGCTGTCGATCGTGCTGCCCGTGGTGGTGGTGCTGCTCGGCGGCATCGGCCTGCCCGGCGGCGCGGTGTGGGTGGACCGTCACTCCATCCCGGGTCGGCTGCGGCACACACTGGTCAGCCTCGCCGGCCCGGCCACGAACGTGCTGTTCACGCTGGTGTTGGTGGCCGCTGTGCGCTTCGGCACCCAGTCGGGTGGCCCTGTGGAGTTCTGGGCCGCTGTCGCGCTGCTGGGCTTCCTGCAACTCACCGCGAGCGTGCTGAACCTGCTGCCGGTGCCCGGCCTGGACGGCGGCAACATGATCCAGCCGTGGCTCAACCCGCAGTGGCGCAAGATGTACGACCTGTTCGCCCCGTACGGCTTCATTCTGCTCTTCGCGCTGCTGTGGAACCCGCGCATCGGAGGCTGGTTCTTCGATGCCGTCTTCGCCGTCGGCGACCTGCTCGGTCTGCCGTCGTGGCTCTACGCCACAGGCCTCGACCTGATCCGCTTCTGGCAGGGCTGAGCGGCTGCCAGGGCTGAGCGGGTTTTCCGGCCCGGTCGGGCGCGCCGATCCGAGCTGCCGACCGGGCCGGAGCCGCGTCAGGGCCGCTGGGCGGGGGACTCGGTCTTCGCCGCGTCCCGCTCGGTGATCGGGTCGATGATCTCGTCGATCGCCTTGAGCAGCTCGGCTTCGAGCTTCACCCCGGCCGCCTTGACGTTGTCCTGCACCTGCTCGGGGCGGGACGCGCCGATGATCGCCGAGGAGACGTTCGGGTTCTGGAGGACCCAGGCCACGGCGAGCTGGGCCATGCTCAGCCCGGCCTGCTCGGCGAGGGGCTTGAGCTGCTGCACCCGGGTCAGCACGTCGTCGCGCATGAACCGGGAGATGAAGCTCGCGCCGGACTTCTCGTCGGTGGCCCGGGAACCGGCCGGCGGCGGCTGCCCCGGCAGGTACTTGCCGGAGAGCACACCCTGCCCCATCGGCGACCAGACGATCTGCCCGATGCCCAGCTCCTCGCTGGCCGGTACGACCTCGGCCTCGATGACCCGCCACAGCATCGAGTACTGCGGCTGGTTGGAGACCAGCGGGATGTGCAGCTCACGGGCGAGCGGGTGGGCGGCGCGCAGCTGCGCGGCCGTCCACTCGGAGACGCCGATGTAGTGCGCCTTGCCGGAGTGCACGACGTCGGCGAACGCCTCCATCGTCTCTTCCAGCGGCGTGCTGTGGTCGTACCGGTGGGCCTGGTAGAGGTCCACGTAGTCGGTGCGCAGCCGACGCAGCGAGCCGTTGATCGACTCCATGATGTGCTTGCGGGACAGACCGCGGTCGTTGCGGCCCGGCCCGGTCGGCCAGTAGACCTTGGTGAAGATCTCCAGGCCCTCGCGACGCTCGTTCTGCAGCGCCCGGCCGAGCACGTCCTCGGCCCGGGTGCCGGCGTACACGTCGGCGGTGTCGAAGGTGGTGATCCCCGCGTCGAGGGCGGCCCGGACGCACGCGAACGCGGCGTCCTCCTCGACCTGTGAACCGTGGGTGATCCAGTTGCCGTACGAGATCTCGCTGACCATCAGGCCGGAACGGCCCAGGTGTCGGAATTCCATGTACTGAACCTAGACCCAGCCGGTCATTACCGCCGACCTGCCGTTCAGAGCACCGGGTTGGCGTCGGTGAGCAGCCGATCGATCTCCGCCAGCACCTCGGCGCGGTCGCGGTGCACCGGGTCGATGAGCGGCTCACCTTGCCGGTCCAGCGCGCCCCACCGGCCGCCGCTGCCGACCAGGAACGCCACCGGGTGGATGACGAGCATCGGGTACGCAGGCGGCACGAGCACCGCGCCGGTCCGGTCCACCACACCACGCCGACCGGCCACGTCGACCACCACGAGGCCCTCGTCGGTGAAGCCGTCGACCGGCCCACCGTCGGTCAGCTCGGTGACGAAGCCGTGGTAGCGGGTGGGCACCACGATCCGTCCGGTCCGGTCGACAGCGCCCCATCCCTCACGGCGTACCGCGGCCAGCCCGCGGCGGAACGGACGTACCTCTGCGAAGTTCGGCGGGACCTGCACCGCGCCGGTGGGGTCGATCGCCGTCCACCCGCCGTCGGTGACCACCCAGGCCAGGCCGTCGCTGAACGGGCGCGCCACGCGGTACGACGGGGGGATCACCGTCGTACCGAGCAGGTTGATCAGGGACCACCGGTCGGTGTCCGGCCGCCGTACCCAGGCCAGGCCGTCGTGGAACGGCTGCGCCTCGGCGTACCGGGCGGGAATGACCACGTCGCCGTCCTGGTCGACGTAGCCCCACAGTGGTCCGTCCCGGTCCGGCTGCGGGGGCCGGTCCCGGTCGAGCACCTCGTCGCGACTCCTGGGGTACGGGCCGAAGCCGTCGGCGGACGCGCGTTCGGCGACCGCGTCGAGCGCCACCCGGACCCGCTCCAGCAGTTCGGCGTCGCCGGCGCCGCGCAGGTCGAGGGCGCGTTCGAAGTGCTGGCAGGCCTCCATGAGCCGGCCCTGGTCGTAGCAGGTCCGTCCGGCGTGCTCGTGCAGGGAGGCCCGCAGCCGGTCGGGCAGCTCGACCGAGTTGGCCTCGGCGAAGAGTTGGTCGGCCTCGGCGAAGTCGCCGCGCCAGCGCAACACGTGTGCCAGCCGGGCCTGAGCCAGTGCGGTCCGGCGCAGCTCCCCGGTCGCCTCCGCGTAGGTGAGGGCGAGCCGGCCGTCGGCCAATGCGTCGTCCAGGTCGCCGAGGATCCGCGACGCCACCGCCCGCAGGCTGAGCAGCCGGGCACGCGCCCGGTTGTCGATCGCCGAACCGAGCTTCTCGGTCAGCCGCCGACGGATCGCCCGCATACTGTCCGGCTCGGTCAGCTCCTCACGCAGCGTGACCGGGTCCAGCCGCCAGCGGTACGCCGCCAGCACCTGCTCCGGATCGCCCGGGTCGGCCAGGGACGGTCTTCTCGGCTCCGGCGCGGCAGCGGGCGGCTCCGACGTCGGTGCGTCGACGTCCGCCGATCCGGTCCGTGGCCCGGGAACCACGCCCGCAGGCACACCCGACACCGGCCGTGCCGCAACAGGCGGCTCAGCATCCTTCTCGGCGCCGGTGTCGGCGTCCTCCTCGGCATCGGTCTTGGCGTCCTCCTCGGGTGGCGCGGAGGTCGCCTCGACGGCTGGGTGGTGTGTAGGGGTCGCCGCGTCCGCCGTGGGGGACGGCTCGTGCACGTCGGTCGGCGCCGGTGGTGCGGACGTCGGCCGGTCCGGGGCCGCGGGGTCGTCGGAGCCGGCGTTTGCCGACGGTACGTCGGAGGTGTCTGCGCTCGACGGCTCCGCGTCCGCGCCCTCGTCGGTGTCGGTGGCGGTGTCGCGGAGGTGTTCGCTGTGGGCCTGCGCTCCGGTATCCGCCGGGCCTGGGTGCTGTGCCTCGGTCGGGGCCGGCTCGACAGCGACGGCGGGCGGTGGCTCGGCCGCATGCACGAGGTACGGGCCCTCGTCGTCGTTCCCACCTGCCCGGTCGTCGTGGTCCGCGTCGAAGTCGGCGTCCACATTGACGTCGTGGTCCACATCGACGTCGTGGTCCGCGTCGACGTCGTGGTCCACATCGACGTCGTGGTCCGCGTCGACCTCGTCGACAGGCGGCGAGGAGGCGGGCGTGGCTGGAGGTGCGGAGATTGGAGTGGCCGGGGGCGCGGAGATCGGCTGGGCTGGAGGTGCGGAAACGGGTGCCGTGACGGCAGCGTCGGTCCACCGGTCGGCGGCGGTGGGTTCGGCGGCGGGTTCGGCGTCCACCGTCGACCGGTCGTGCTCGCCCACCGGCCCGGACACGGGTGCGGCCGAGCTGCTGAGGATCGCCCGATCGTCGGTCGCGTCGGTCGCCTCGACCGGGTCGGTCGCGTCAGTCGTCCCGGCTGTCTCGATGGCTACGGCCGCGTCGACCGTCTCGGCTGGCCCGCTCGTCTCGCGCTCGACCGTTTCGACTGGCTCGGTGGTCTCGCGCTCGGTCCTCTCGCCCTTGTCGGGCTCGGCCGGCTTGGCAGGGCTGAACCAGGCGTCCGGCCGCTGAGCCGGAACCTCGGCCGGTGGGGGAGCCGACGACGCGGGCGGCTCCGAGGGCGGCGGGGGCACGTACCGGCGCGGCACACCGGGGGCGATCGGAAGCGCCCGATCGGGGTCCACCTCGGGTGCGGGCGATGTGGGCGCCGAGAGCGGGCGGGCGACCGGCGGGTCCGGGCGCTGCCAGGTGGGAGGTGGCGCGACCGCAGGTCCCACGTCCCGCCGCGCCTCGTCCAGCCCACTGCCCGCGCCGGGCCCACTGCCCGCGCCCGGCCTGGTGCCCGTGCCCGTGCCCGGTCCGGGGTAACGCGGTGGTGCGGTGGGTTGGGCGGCGGCGGTAGGTGCCGGCCCGGCCGGCGTCCGCCGCTCGGACGGCTCGCGCCAGTCGGTCGGCGGCGACGGCTCGCGTCGATCGACGGGCGGGGAGGGCTCCCGTCGATCGAGCGGCGGCGACGGCTCGCGTCGATCGGTCGGTGATGGTTCGTCCCGGTCGGCGGGTATCGGGGGGTCCACCGTGGCGGGGAGGAACTCCAGTCGGAGCCGGGCGGCCGGCGGGCCGGAGACGGGTACGTCGCGCGGCGGGGAAACCGGCGCGGCCGACACCGGCCGATCCCGATCGTGACCGGCCGGAGTGGACGGCCGGCGCTCGTATTGGGTCGGGGCAGGCGAGGTCGGTGCGGCCGAGTGCGGGACGGGCGACTTCGGGGCAGCCGAATCCGAGGTGAAGGCCGCCGGACGGTCCCGGCCGGGCGCGGCAGGCGATCCGGGGGCCGGCGATACCGGTCGTGCTGGCGAAGCAGGTGCCGGCGATATCGGCCGCGCCGGGGAGACGGGCGCAGGCGGGACCGGCGTGGCCCGGCCCGGTGCGGTCGGTGTCGTCGCGGCGGGGCGAGCCGGCCGGTCGTCGTACCGGGAACGTTCGGCTGGTGCCCGCTCGGGTCGGCTGGCCGGCCGCGACGGCGCGCCCGTCTCGGGGTCGCGGTGGCCGGGCTCCCGGGTACGGTCCGGGCGTACCGGGCCCGGTGGCGGCCACGGAAGCATGCCGTCCGGTCGGGAGGCGGGCTGCACGCGGGGCTCGCGGTACGCCTCCGGCGAGGTCTCCTCGCGCGGACGCCGGTCGGGGTACGCCTCGGCGCGGGCCGCTGCCTCGCGCCGGTGCTGCTCGGTGTCGGGTCTGCGGCGCTCGTCCCGGCGCGACTGCTCCGGTGCCTCCTGCTCGGGCCGGCGCCGCCATCCGCCGTCGGGCGTCGGCGGCGTGCCGTACCCCTCGTCCGGACGGTGCCGCCGGTCGGCGGACGCACCAGGGTTGCCGTCCGGCCGGGGCCGACCGCCCGACCCGGCGCCTTCGGCGGCCCACTCCGAACGGCGGATGTCTTCCGGCCGCTCCATGCGGCGGGCGTCGTCGGGCCGCTCAGGACGGCGAACGTCGTCCGGGCGTTCCGGGCGGCGGGCGTCGTCGGGCCGCTCCGGGCGGCGAGCGTCCTCCGGCCGATCTGGTCGGCGGATGTCGTCGGCCCGCTCGGGGCGGCGGGCGTCGTCGGGCCTTCGGTCGGGGCGGTGACGCGGGCTGCTGTCCACGGGCGCCCACGTGCCCGGCGCTTCGGCTGCCCAGCCGTTGGCAGGCCGCTCGTCGTGGCTGCGGGGCGGCCTGGCGTCGTACCTGTCGGGGGTGCGTCGGTCGTGGCCGGCGGCCTGTCGCTCCGATGTGCCACGTCCGCGCGGCGTCTCGTCGGGCTCGGGGACCCAGCCGCCGTCGAACCGGGGTGCGGGGGAGACCGGCGGGGCGGCCGGATGTCCCCGGTCGGTCGGCTGAGGGCGGCGGCTGTCGTACCGCTCAGGGGCCTGCTGCTCGCGGTGCCAGGCGGCCTCCCGGGCCGGCCCTCGCTCGTCGCTGGGGCGCCGGTCGGACCAGGCGGTCCGCCGGTCCGACTCGGGGGAGCGGCGTTCCTCGCGCCGGGGCGGCTCGGGCAGTGGGCGGCGGTACGGCTCGTGGTCGTAGTGGGGGGCGTCGGACCGGCCGCGCGGCGGTGGTTCCAGCGGCCGGTCGTCACCGCGCGGCCAACTGTAGGCCGGGTTGCCGACCGGCTCGTCGTCCGGCCAGGAACGGTCGTGAGCCTGCTCAGCAGGGGGTTCGTCGGCCCAGGAACGGCCGAGGTACGTGCCGTCCGGGCGGGTGGGTGCCAGCGGTGGCACCTCGGTGCGGCCGACCACTGTCGCGCGTCCGCGCGGCGGCGGAGGTGGCTGGTGGGATGCGCCGATGTCGCCGGGATAACGCTGGCCGGGGAACTGGGGATGCCACTCGGTGGTCGGTTCGACCACCCAGGACGGTTCGTTCGGGTCCGGCCAGCGGTCGGTGTAGTGACCGTTCATCCGTTGGGCCTGTCGCCACATCCGGCCGCAAAGCCGATCCCGGAGGGCGGTGCGATGCCCGGGGGCGACGAGGTGCCCGGGGGTGGGCCCTCGCCGGGCGTCCGGTCGCCGCCTGCCACGCCTCGGTGGCCGGCTCGCGTCCGCTCGCTCACGGCGTTGTCACCTCGTTGCAAGTTGTCGCGCTGGGGCCTCGCGTGCCGGTCAGATCGCCCGTTCCGGCAGGGCGTGGCTGCGGATGGAGGGTAACGGCGTGGGCTCGGTCACCGCCACTATGGCGCTGCCCACGGGAGCAAACGTTATCCGACGGTTCCGGACATTTGGGTCGATAACCGTATCTGGTCCTCGACGATACCCCACCGTCGAGCGGACCGGGCCGGCCGGGATCGGCGTACCGGGCTCAGGGGTGTTCCATCACCAGGACGGCGAAGGTGCCGGGAAGCAGGGCCTCGTAGCGGTGCGGAAGGTCGCCGGGAAATGTCGCGTAGTCGCCCGGATCGAGGTCGACCGGGTTCGCCTCGGGGCCGACGCGCAGCCGGCCGGCGGCCACCACCACGTGCTCGACGCTGCGGGGGGTATGCCCGTCGGCCTCCCGGACGGCGCCGGGCTCCAACTCGATCAGGTAGACGTCCCGCCGCAGGTGCGCCGCACCGGCGCTGAGCAGCGTGCCGGTGAAGTCGGCCTGCTCGGAGCGGATCCGTGGCCCCTCCCCGGCGCGGATCACCCGGATGGCGTCGTCGGCAGGCTCCACGAGCCGCCCGAACGGTACGCCGAGCGCCACGCCGAGCGCCCAGAGCGTCTCCACGCTCGGGTTGCCGGTCCCGGACTCCAGGTGGGAGAGAGTGGACTTGGCCACTCCTGCCCGGCGGGCGAGTTCGGTGAGCGAGATGCCGACGCGCTCCCGTTCGCGGCGTAGGGCGGTGGCGATGGTGGCCAGCGGGGCGGAGGGTTCCGGCGGCATTTGTTCGCTCCATCGGATGAATGTTCGGTTTGACGAACGGCTGCGAGCTGTTCACCATAATGAACCATGCGTACGGTACAACGAACAGCCGACGCCGGGGTGCTTCGAGATGTGCTCGCCCTCGGCGCGGCGATGTTCGCCGTGGGCGCCTCCTTCGGGGCGGTCGCGGTGGCTGCCGGGATCCCGGTGTGGGCCACACTGACGATGTCCGCGGTCCTCTACGCCGGCGGCGCGCAGTTCATGGCCGTCGGTCTCGTGGCCGCCGGCAGCCCCCTGGCCGCCGTGCTGGCCGGGCTCCTGCTCAACGCCCGGCACCTGCCGTTCGGGCTCGCGCTCGGCAACAGCCTCGGACCCCGGCTGGGGCACCGGCTGCTCGGCAGTCACCTGCTGACCGACGAGGCGACCGCCTTCACGCTCGCCCAGCCGGACGGCGTCGCCCGCCGACGGGCGTTCTGGCTGGCCGGCACGCTGCTCTTCGTCGCCTGGAACGCGGGCACCCTGGTCGGCGTGCTCGCCGGCGGCGCGGTCGGCGATCCGGCCGCGTTGGGCCTGGACGCCGCGTTCCCGGCCGGGCTCATCGCGTTGCTGCTGCCGTCCCTGCGCGACCGGGACACCCGTCACGCCGCGCTGGGCGGGGCCGCCCTCGCTGTCGTCGCCACCCCGCTGCTGCCGGCCGGACTGCCGGTGCTGCTCGCACTCGCCGGCCCGGCCCTCATCGCGCTGCGCCGCCGCCGTACGCCAACCGGCGGTGCCGGCCCCACCGCAGTGCCGGCAGCCGGGGAGAGTGCGACGTGCTGATCGCGGTGATCCTGACGCTGGCCGCAGGCACCTACGGCTTCCGGGTCGCCGGTGTGCTGCTGCGGGACCGGCTCGACCTGCCCGAGTGGGCCCGGCTGCTGCTGCCGGTCGCCGCGGCCACGCTGCTCGCCGCGTTGGCGGCGACAGCGGCGATCACCGAGGCCGGCCGGTTCGCCGGTTGGGCCAGGCCGGTCGGGGTGCTCGTCGGCCTGCTGCTCGCCTGGCGTCGGGCGCCGTTCCTGCTGGTGGTGGTCGGCGCGGCGGTCACGGCCGCCGTGCTACGCCTGCTCGGTGTGCCGTGAGCGGGATCAGACCTTGTCGCCGAGTTTTACCTGCGGGGCCGGGGCACGCATCCGCCGGAAGGTGATCGCCCGCATCACCGCGTACAGGTAGAGCGAGCCCATCCGCTGGTCGGTCTTCGGGAAGCGCTCCCGGACCAACTTGCCGATCTTGCGGCAGATGAGCACCGAGTCGACGACCACACCCAGCGCCAGCGCGCCCCAGAGCAGGTTGGAGACCAGCCGGACCACCGGCGGCATCGCCGCGTTCGAGCCGATCAGCACGATCAACGCGCCACCGAAGAACCAGGTGCCGACGGTACGCCGGGAGTCGACCACGTTGCGGGCCAGCAGCCGCTCCGGGCCACGGTCGCGGGGGCCGCCCTCACGGCGGAACTCCGCGGCGGCCTCGGCGCGCAGCTTGCGTCGGCGCTCCCGCTCCTCCTCCTTGCTCAGGGGGCGGGTGGGGCCGGCGGGGCGCCGGCCGACGGTCGGCCGCTTGGGCGTCTCCCGACCCTTGGCCGGGGTGTAGCCCCGGGGCCGCTCGGCGGACTCCTCAGGGGTCACCGAGGAGGCGGCCTCGTCGACGAGGTCGGTGGACTTGCGGCGAAAGAGCGACGGCACGCGGCAAGGGTAGCCAACGGTTCGCGCCCGGTGCACATCGCGGTGCACCGGGCGCGAAAGGTGATCGAGGTTACGGACGCTCGACGTGCGCGCCCAGGTCGGCGAGCTTCGCCTCGAAGTCCTCGTAGCCGCGGTTGATCAGGTCGACGCCGTACACCCGGGAGGTGCCCTCGGCGGCGAGCGCCGCGATCAGGTGGCTGAAACCGGCCCGCAGGTCCGGAATGACCAGGTCCGCGGCGTGCAGCTTGCTCGGTCCGGCGATCACCGCCGAGTGCTTGAAGTTGCGTCGACCGAAGCGGCACGGGGTGCCGCCGAGGCAGTCCCGGTAGACCTGGATGTTGGCGCCCATCGAGTTGAGCGCCTCGGTGTAGCCCAGGCGCTGCTCGTAGACCGTCTCGTGGACGATCGACAGGCCCCGGGCCTGGGTGAGCGCGACCACGAGCGGCTGCTGCCAGTCGGTCATGAAACCCGGGTGTACGTCGGTCTCCAGCGCCACCGCGTTCAGCTCGCCGCCCGGGTGCCAGAAGCGGATGCCGCCCTCCTGACCCGGGTCGCCCAGCTTCGGCGGACGGGCGTCGGTGACCTCGTACTCGCCGCCGACGGACCGGAAGATGTTCAGGAAGGTCATCATGTCGGCCTGCTGAGCGCCGAGCACCTCGACGTGACCACGGGTGGCCAGCGCGGCGGCGGCCCAGCTGGCCGCCTCGATCCGGTCCGGGATCGGCCGGTGCGTGTAGCCGTGCAGCTTCGGCACACCCTGGATCTCGATCACCCGGTCGGTGTGGACCTTGATGATCGCGCCCATCTTCTGCAGGATGCAGATCAGGTCGATGATCTCCGGCTCCACCGCGGCGTTGCGCAGCTCGGTGACACCTTCGGCCATCACGGCGGTCAGCAGCACCTGCTCGGTGGCGCCGACGCTCGGGTACGGCAGGGCGAACTTGGTGCCGTGCAGCCCGTTGGGCGCGGACAGGTGCAGACCCTCGGGCCGCTTGTCGACGGTGGCGCCGAACTCCCGCAGCGCCTGAAGGTGGAAGTCGATCGGGCGCGGGCCGATGTGGCACCCACCCAGGTCGGGGATGAACGCGTGCCCCAGCCGGTGCAGCAGCGGCCCGCAGAACAGGATCGGAATCCGGCTCGAACCCGCGTGCACGTTGATCTGGTCGGTGCTGGCGCTCTCCACGTTGGCGGGGTCGAAGACGAGTTCGCCGTCCTCGACGCCGTCGGTCACCTTGACGCCGTGCAGCCCGAGCAGACCTCGGACCACCTCGACGTCGCGGATCTTCGGCACGTCGAACAATCGGCTCGGGGTGTCGCCGAGCAACGCGGCGACCATCGCCTTCGAAACCAGGTTCTTCGCGCCGCGCACGCGGATCCGCCCTTCGAGCGGAGCCCCTCCGTGCACGACCAGGACGTCGTCGGTCAACGCAACCTCCAGCGCGTCGGTGCTGCTGTGTTGATGGTGGGGAGCATGACCACTGTCGCTACCCCGGATGCGGGCATATCGAAACGGCCCGCTTGCGTCGTCGCTCCGGCAGCATAGCCCTCGGTGACGAAAAAGGACTCGGTCACACCGGCGTGTGCGGTACTAATCGGTGATCCGGCACTTTTGTGTGCCACGAGCGTCACGGAACGTGATCAGGGTGCGCCCGGGGGTGGGGTGACGGCGCCCGGCAGCGCGAGCATCTGGTCAAGCGCCACCCGAGCGTGGTGCGCGGTGTCGGCGTCCACAGTGATCTGGTTGACCACCCGGCCCGCGACCAGCTCCTCCAGCGCCCACACCAGGTGCGGCAGGTCGATCCGGTTCATCGTCGAGCAGTAGCAGACGGCCTTGTCCAGGAACATGATCTGCTTGTCCGGGTGGGCCAACGCCAGCCGGCGGACCAGGTTCAGCTCGGTGCCCAGCGCCCACGCCGAACCCGCCGGCGCCGCCTCGATGGTCTTGATGATGTACTCGGTGGAGCCGACGTAGTCCGAGGCCGTGACGACCTCGTGCCGGCACTCCGGGTGGACAAGCACGTTGACCTCGGGCACCCGCTCCCGTACGTCGTTGACGCTGTCCAGCGTGAACCGGCCGTGCACCGAGCAGTGCCCCCGCCACAGGATCATCTTGGCGTCGCGCAGCTGCTCCGGGGTGAGCCCGCCGCCGGGCTTGTGCGGGTCGTAGAGGACACAGTCGTCGAGCGACAGGCCCATCTCCAGCACCGCCGTGTTGCGGCCCAGGTGCTGGTCGGGCAGGAAGAACACCTTCGACCCCTGCTCGTACGCCCAGTCCAGGGCGCGCCGGGCGTTGGAGGAGGTGCAGACCACCCCGCCGTTGCGGCCCACGAAGCCCTTGATGTCTGCCGACGAGTTCATGTACGTCACCGGGACCGTGTCGCCGGCGATGCCCAGCTCGGTGAGCGTGTCCCAGGCGGCCTCGACCTGACCCAGCACTGCCATGTCCGCCATCGAGCAGCCGGCCGCCAGATCGGGCAGGATCACCCGCTGGGAGTCGGTGGTGAGGATGTCGGCGCTCTCGGCCATGAAGTGCACGCCGCAGAAGACGATGTACTCCGCGTCCGGGCGGGCGGCCGCCTCCCGGGCCAGCTTGAACGAGTCGCCTGTCACGTCGGCGAACTGGATCACCTCGTCGCGCTGGTAGTGATGCCCCAGCACGAACACCTTGCTACCCAGCTTCGCCTTCGCCGCGGTGGCGCGAGCCACCAGGTCGGGGTCGCTGGGCGCCGGCAGGTCGCCCGGACATTCGACGCCGCGCTCGGTGTCGGGGTCGCTGCCCCGGCCGAGCAGCAGCAGAGCCGTCGCCGTGTTGGAGGGTTCCACCCAGGTCGAAGTCACGAGATCCATGGTCCCACAGCGCGAGCACGGCGCAGCTTCTCTCGATGTGGGCTGCCACACTGCACCGCATGCGTGTGTTGCTCTGCCCGGACAAGTTCGCCGGCACTCTGCCCGCCCCGGAGGTCGCCGCGGCCGTTGCCGCCGGGTGGCGCACCGTCACCGCCGGCGACGACCTGCTGCTCCGGCCCCTCGCCGACGGCGGGCCGGGCTTCGTGGAGGTGCTCGCCGAGGCACTCGACGGCAGGCGGGTGCCGGTGCCGACCGTCGACCCGTTGGGCCGTCCGGCGGCAGGTGAGATCCTGCTCACCGTCGACGGCGCCACCGCCTACCTGGAGAGCGCCCAGGCGTGCGGGCTGCACCTGCTCACCGCCGCCGAGCGCGACCCGAAGACCACCACGTCGTACGGGCTGGGCCTGCTGGTGACCGCCGCCGTGGAGAGCGGGGCGAGCACCGTGGTGATCGGGCTGGGCGGCTCCGGCACCAACGACGGCGGCGCCGGCATGCTGGCCGCGCTGGGCGTCACCCCACTGGACGCCGGCGGTGCCGCGCTTCCGTACGGCGGGGCGGCGCTGGCCGCGATCGACGCGCTGGACGGCGCGCCCCGGCTGCGCGGCGCCCGGCTGGTCGCCGCCACCGACGTGGACAACCCGCTGCTCGGGCTGCATGGCGCGAGCAACGTGTTCGGCCCGCAGAAAGGCGCCGACCGGGCCGATGTCCTGCTGCTCGACGCCGCGCTGGAGCGCTTCGCCGAGGTGCTGGAACGGGACCTGCCCGGCTGCCCGGCAGGGCTCGGCGCGCTGCCCGGTGGTGGGGCCGCCGGCGGCCTCGGTGCGGCGATCCTCGCGCTCGGGGGCGCCTGCGAGTCGGGCATCGGTCTGGTCACCAGCGCCACCCGGCTGGACGCCGCGCTGGACACCGTCGACCTGGTGATCACCGGTGAGGGGTCCTTCGACCACCAGTCGCTGCGCGGCAAGGTCGTCGCCGGGGTGGCCGGGGCGGCCCGCGACAGGGGGGTGCCGTGCGTGGTGGTGGCCGGTCAGGTGAGCACCGGCCGGCGGGAGGCCGCCTCAGCGGGGGTGACCGACGCGTACAGCCTGGTCGAGCACTTCGGCGGCGAGGAGGCCGGCGGCCTGGACGCCGCGCTCAGCAGGCCCGCTGACGGGTTGCGCGAGCTGGGCGCGCGGCTGGCCCGGCAGTGGAGCCGCTGAGCGCTACTCCCCGCGTCGGCACGGCCTCATTTGGGGCGACCTGCGATGCCGATCCCGCCACGCGGGTGGGCCCGGCCGAAGCGGCGTACGATCGGAACTGGACCACAACCGGGAATCACTGGACGACGCGTGATGTTGGCCAGTGCGTCCGGACCTAAAACCGCGCAGGGAGACTTCCACGTGACCACGCCAGCGCAGACCGAGTCGACCGAGGCCCAGGCCCCTACTTCCGTCGTCCTCACCGACGTCGCGGCGCAGAAGGTCAAGGCTCTGATCGAGCAGGAGGGCCGCGATGACCTGCGGCTCCGCGTCGCGGTGCAGCCGGGTGGCTGCTCCGGCCTGCGGTACCAGCTCTTCTTCGACGAGCGTTCGCTCGACGGCGACGTCGTCACCGACTTCGGTGGCGTCGAGGTCGTCGTCGACCGGATGAGCAGCCCCTACCTGTCCGGCGCGACGATCGACTTCGCCGACCGGATCGACGCACAGGGCTTCACCATCGACAACCCGAACGCGGGCAACTCCTGCGCCTGCGGCGACTCGTTCAACTGAGTCGCGCCACACACCAGCGCGACGACGGGGCCGTCCTCCGGGGCGGCCCCGTCGTCGTGTCGGTGCGCCGGTGGGAGCGGTCCCGCACCGCCGGTTATCGCAGGTTGCTGTTGTCCGACCGACAAGACATCACGCGGTTGCCGGGCCGGTAGGCTGACCGCGCCCTGCTCCCGACCCCGAGGGTTGACATGAAGATCGCCGTGACCGGCTCGATCGCCACCGATCACCTGATGAGCTTTCCCGGTCGCTTCGCCGACCAGCTCATCGCTGATCAGCTGCACAAGGTTTCGCTCTCCTTCCTGGTGGACGACCTCGTGCTCCGCCGTGGCGGTGTGGCGGCGAACATCTCCTTCGGCATGGCGCAGCTCGGGCTGCGCCCCGTACTGCTGGGCGCGGTGGGCGCCGACTTCGCCGACTACCGCTCCTGGCTGGAGCGGCACGGCGTGGACTGCGACTCGGTGCACATCAGCGAGGTGGCGCACACCGCCCGCTTCGTCTGCACCACCGACACCGACATGTGCCAGATCGCCTCGTTCTACGCGGGCGCGATGAGCGAGGCACGCAACATCGAGCTGGCCCCGGTCGCCGACCGGCTCGGCGGCCTGGACCTGGTGCTTGTCAGCGCCAACGATCCCGAGGCGATGCTGCGGCACTCGGCCGAGTGCCGCTCCCGTGGGTACGCGTTCGCCGCCGACCCCTCGCAGCAGCTCGCCCGGATGCCCGGCGAGGACGTGGTGGCGCTGATCGAGGGCGCCGAGTACCTGATGACGAACGAATACGAGAAGTCGCTGCTGCAGAGCAAGGCGAAGCTGAGCGACGACCAGCTGCTCGACCTGGTCAAGGTGCGGGTCACCACGCTGGGCAAGGACGGCGTGGAGATCGCCGGGCGGGGGATCGACAGGATCCACGTACCCATCGCCCGGGAGATCCGCGCTGTCGACCCGACCGGTGTGGGTGACGGCTTCCGCGCCGGCTTCTTCACAGCGCTGTCCTGGGGCCTCGGCCTGGAACGCGCCGCCCAGGTGGGCTCGCTGCTGGCCACGCTGGCCCTGGAGACCGTCGGCACCCAGGAGTACGAGGTCCGCCGCGACCTCTTCGTCAAGCGCCTCGCCGAGTCCTACGGCGACACCGCGGCCGAAGAAGTCCGCCCTCACCTCCTGCCCTAACC
The DNA here is from genome assembly GCF_001279555.1 of Micromonospora sp. NRRL B-16802. Classification (NCBI taxonomy): domain Bacteria; kingdom Bacillati; phylum Actinomycetota; class Actinomycetes; order Micromonosporales; family Micromonosporaceae; genus Micromonospora; species Micromonospora sp. NRRL B-16802. The sequence goes on from NZ_LGEB01000075.1 coordinate 75,604, forward strand.
CCCGCCCTCACCTCGCTCGCCCTCGCGATCTTGCACTTTGTGACGCCCCTGCGCGTCTTATGCCCTTTTTGCCGAGGCAGCAACTGCAAGATCGCGGGCGCGCGAGGGCGAGGGCGTGGGGGTGTGGGTGGGTCAGTGGGTGCGGCGGATGTCGTAGGCGGGGCCTTCGGGGCCGGGGATGGTGCCGAGGAACTCCTGGCCGCGCATGCGGCACCAGGCGGGGATGTCCACCGCCGCTGCCGGGTCGTCGGCGAGCACCCGTACCACGGTGCCCACCGGCACCTCGGGCATCCGGCGGGCCGCCGCGATCACCGGCAGCGGGCAGCGCTGGCCCCGGCAGTCGAGTACCTCGTTGGGCATCGTCACAGCCCCACCACCCCCGCCTCGGCGCGCAGCCCGGCGACGATTCCGGGCAGCTCGGCGAGGAACCGCTCGACGTCCGCCTCGGACGTCTCCCGGTGCAGGCTCACCCGGACGTTGCCGTGCGACAGCACGCCCATCGCCTCCAGCACGTGCGACGGCCGCAGCGTCGACGACGTGCAGGACGAGCCGGACGACACAGCGAAGCCCCGCCGGTCCAGCGCGTGCAGCAGCGTCTCGCCGTCGACGTACAGGCAGGAGAACGTCACCAGATGCGGTAGCCGCAGCACCGGATCGCCTACCACCTCCACGTCGGGCACCTCCGCCGACACCCGCGCCCGGATCCGGTCCACGAGCGGCGCCAACCGGGCCTGCTCGGTCGCCGCGTCGGCCGCCGCCGCGCGCAGGCTCGCCGCCGCCGCCACCACCGCTGGCAGGTTCAACGCCCCAGGGGTACGCCCACCCTCCCGCTCGTCGGCAGGCCACGGCGACTCCCAGCGGGTGCCCTTACGCACCGCCAGCACCCCCACCCCGGGCGGGCCACCCCACTTGTGCGCGCTGCCGGTGAGCACCGACCAGCCCGCCGGCACCGGCACCCGGCCGATGGACTGTGCCGCGTCGACGTACAACGGAACACCGACGTCGGCGCACGCGGCGGCAGCCTCGGCGACCGGTTGCACGGTGCCCACCTCGTGGCTCGCGGAGATCAGCGCGGCCAGCGCGACACCGGGAGCCCGGACGGCGTCCGACCACGCGGCCAGGTCCAGGCGCCCCCGCCTGTCGACAGGCACTGCCGCTGCCGTCCCGCCCGCCGCCTCGTGCTGCTCTGCTGCGTGCAGGACTGCGGAGTGCTCGATCGCCGAGTGCACGAACGCCGACCCGGACCGGCGCCGCCCGGCCAGGCCGCCGAGGACCGCCGCGTGCGCTGCCGTCGTACCGCTGGCCGTGAAAGAGATCTCGTCGGCGCGGACGCCGAGCGTCTGCGCGGTGGCCTCCCGGGCGGCGTCGAGCAGCTGCCGGGCGCGGCGGGCCTGGGTGTAGAGCTTTCCCGGGTCGGCCCAACCGTCCTCCAGGGCCGCCAGCAACGCCTGCCGGGCGACCGGATGCAGCGGCGCGGCGGTCGCCGCGTCCAGGTAGACAGGGGAAGCGCTCACGGATGCACCTTTGTTCGCGACTGCGGGGCTCGCAACCCCGGCTCACTCCTCGCGCTCACAGTCGCAAACGGTATCGCGGCGGTATGGGCAGGATCCCCCCGATGGGGGCGGAGAGTGACCCCACCACGGCCCAGCTCGTCATGGTCGAGTAATCTGCGACCGTCGGTGACGCCTTTGCCGCCGGTGCTGAGGAAAGACGCACCGCGGCGCGCTAGGGAGGCAGGACCAGGTGGTCGCAAGGAGTTCGGAGGTACGGCCGACGGCCGTACGGCACAGCGCTTCCCCAGGAGCAGGTGGACGCCGGGGACGTGGTGCCGGTCGGTTGGCCGGGCTCGGTCTCGGTGGCGTGGCGCTGCTGGTCCTGCTCACGGGCTGTGACGTGGGCCGGACGTTCGGCGGCTTCGGTTGGCCGCAGGGCGGCATCACGCCGGAGTCGCGGCGGATGTACGACCTGTGGATCGCCTCCTGCATCGCCGCGCTCGCGGTCGGGGTCTTCGTGTGGGGCCTTATCTTCTGGTGCGTGGTGCGCTACCGCAAGCGCGGCAACGCTCTGCCGGTGCAGACCCGCTACAACCTGCCGATGGAGTTCCTCTACACCATCGCGCCGATCCTGATCGTCTCCGTGCTCTTCTACTACACGGCGATCGTGCAGACCGACGTCGACAAGGTGTCGAAGAACCCGGACGTGACGGTCGAGGTCGTCGCGTTCAAGTGGAACTGGCAGTTCAACTACCGCGACGGGCAGGGCCCGGACGCCCGCACCACGGCGTCGACGCTCGGCACCAGTGACGTCATCCCGGTGCTTGTGCTACCGACCAACCGGTCCATCCGGTTCGAGGAGACCAGCCGCGACGTCATCCACTCCTTCTGGGTGCCGGAGCTGCTGTTCAAGCGGGACGTCTTCCCGGGCAACGTCCGCAACGTGTTCGAGGTTTCCAGCCTGGACGCCGAGGGCGCGTACGTCGGCCGCTGCGCCGAGCTGTGCGGCAGCTACCACGCCTTCATGAACTTCGAGCTGCGTGTGGTCTCGCCGGAGAAGTACGAGCAGTTCCTGGCGGCCAAGCAGGGCGGCAAGTCCACCCAGGATGCGCTGTCCGAGATCGGTGAAGAGCCGTACGCGGAGACCACGCGGCCGTTCGACACACGGCGGACGCAGAGCAACTTCAACCCGGACGACGCTCCGGCCTTCCCGGGAAGCTGAGGGCAGCCGCATGAAGACCGAGTGGCGAATCTTCCTGATCATCGCCGGCTTCCTCCTCGGGGCCACCGTCCTCTACGGCGCCTGGACCAACGGTGAGGCCGGCGGCATCGAGTGGGTGGGCACCGTGGCCCTGCTGCTGTCCTTCCTGCTCTGCACGATGTGCGGTGGGTTCTTCTGGTTCGTCTCCCGCCGTATCGACCTGCGCCCGGAGGACCGCCCGGACGCCGAGATCGCCGACGGCGCCGGTGAGGTGGGCTTCTTCAGCCCGGGCAGCTACTGGCCGTTCGGCCTGGCGATGGCCGCCTCGATCGCCGCGCTGGGCCTGGTGTTCTGGCAGTACTGGCTGATCGGTGTGGGAATGCTGTCGGTCGTCTTCGCCGTGTGCGGGCTGCTGTTCGAGTACTACAGCGGCACCCGGCGTACCGCGGAGCACTGATCCGCCGGTCGCGCTCGCGGCCGATGCGTAGCACCACGAAGGCCCGCTTCCTGAAGAGGGGAGCGGGCCTTCGTCGTGCGTGCGGTGGACCCGGCGGCGGGTCAGGCGGCGTGCTGGCGGGTGGGCTGGCGGCGATGCCGACGGTCGGCCAGCCGGGTGACCGGCGCGGGGAACGTGGCGATCACCACGGCGGCTCCGCAGTCGATGCAGATCAGCTCGGGACAGTCGGTGCCGTGGCTGTCGACGCAGGGCGGTGCCTCGAACAGTGCCACGCCCACGCAGACGTCGCAGTAGAGCTCGCGGTGCGACACGGGCGTCTCCTTCACTCCAGGCGACCCGCTCCGGCGTGACACGTGGCACCCGGCAGCGGTGAAGAACTACTCACCTGTAGTTTTCCACCCCGGTCCGACATTCCTGCGCGGACGGGGGCGACCAGCACCCGGGGGACGGGTCAGCCGGCGGTGGCGACCTCGATCCACCTGTCGAGGGTGGCGGCCGCCGCACCCGAGTCGATCGACTTGGCGGCGCGGTCCAGGCCGGCGCGCAGCGCCTCGGTCAGATCACCGTCCAGAGGACCCTGCGTGGCGAGGGCCGCCGCCGCGTTGAGCAGCACCGCGTCGCGTACCGGACCGGTCTCGCCGGCCAGCAGGCGACGGGCCACGCCGGCGTTGTACGCGGCGTCACCGCCCCGCAGGTCACCGAGGGTGGACCGGGGTACCCCCAGGTCCGCGGCGTCCAGCAGCGCCTCCCGTACGGTGCCGCCCTGAGCTGCCCAGACGCGGGTCGGCGCGGCGGTGGTGAACTCGTCGAGCCCGTCCTCGCCGCGCATCACCAGCACCGAGTCGCCGCGAGCGGCGAACACGCCGGCCATCACCGGCGCCATGCGCGCGTCGAAGCACCCGACGGCACCAGCGCGTGGTCGGGCCGGGTTGGTCAACGGGCCGAGGAAGTTGAAGACGGTGGGGACGCCCAGCTCCCGGCGGACCGGCCCGGTGTGCCGCATCCCGGGGTGGAACCGCGCCGCGAAGCAGAACCCGATGCCGGCCTCGGTGACGCAACGCACGATCGCGTCCGGGTCGAGATCCAGCGGGATGCCGAGGAACTCCAGCAGGTCGGCGGTGCCGCAGGAGGAGGACGCGGCCCGGTTGCCGTGCTTGACCACCCGTACGCCCGCACCGGCCACCACCAGCGCGGCCATCGTGGAGATGTTCACCGTGTGCGCAAGATCACCGCCGGTGCCGACCACGTCCAGGGCGGTCGAGCGCAGCTCGTCGGGAAGCTCGACAGGCACCGCCCGGCTGAGCATCGTCTCCACCAGACCGGCCAGCTCCGCCGAGGTCTCGCCCTTGGCACGCAGCGCCACAGCGAAACCGGCTACCTGCGCGGCACCTGCCGAGCCGGCCATGATCTCGCCCATCGCCCAGGCCGTGTCAGCGGTGGACAGCTCCTCGCCGCGCAGCAGCGAGGTGAGCAGGTGCGGCCAGGTCCGATCGCCCATGGCGGGCCTCCCGAGCGTGCGAAGTGCGGGTGGGCTGGAACCGGCGCCGAATCACCCCGGCGCCGCGTCGGTGCCGGAAAGCGGGGGACGTCAGGCGGGTGCGTGCGTCCGCAGCAGCTCGGCCACCGTGTTGCCGGTGGTCACCGGGTCGAGCGGGTGCACGAGCGTCCCCTCGACCTCGGCGTACGCGGCGAGCCATCGGTCGGCGGCGCGGGCGATCACCAGGCAGACCGGGGGAGCGTCCTCCCGGTCGTCCTTGATCTGCCGGGCGATGCCGATGCCGCCGCCCGGGTTCGCCTCACCGTCGAGCAGCATGAGGTCGATCTCATAGTCGTCGACCAGGCGGATCGTCTCGGCGTAGGTCGACGCGTCCACGAACTCGACCTGCAACCCGGGCGCGGGCCGGGTGCCGACGGCGAGCCGCATCCGGTCACGGACCTGCGGGTCGTCGCTGTAGAGCAGGACGGTACAAAGTCGATCGCTCATGCCGGCACTCCGCTTCGCTCCGTGCCGTCATGAGGAACCATCGCACTGAGCCCGATGATTCGCTCGCTGTGCTCACTCATGCCGGCACTCTGCTTCCACCTCGAAAAACTGCGCCGATCGTACCGGGCCGCGTGACGTAGCCGACACGCCGCCTGCCGCCGTCGGCCCCGCGTACCGTCGCCGCAGGTCAGGGGGCCGCGGCGCCGGCGGCGCGTTCGCGTGCCTCCTGGCGGTCCAGCTCGCGGTCGAGCCGGCGGGCCTCCCGCTCGGACTGCTTGACCCACTGCACGACCAGCACCGCGATCATCGTCACGCTGACGAACTCGCCACCCGCCCAGAGGATGCCGCCGGCGAGCACCTGGTCGGCCTTGGGGTCGGCCCAGTCGAGGTTGAGCGACGGGTACCAGTCGCCGCCGAAGAGCGTGCTGCTCTGCATGATCGTGAGCCCGAGCACGGTGTGGAACGGCACGGAGAGCAGCATCAGCAGCGCGCGAGCCGGGTACGGCCAGCGGCCGGGCAGCGGGTCGAGCCCGAGCAGCGGCCAGAAGAAGACGCAGCCGGTCATGATGAAGTGCGCGTGCACCAGCTCGTGCGCCCAGGCGTGCTCAAGCGTGTAGCGGTACAGGTCGCTGAAGTACAACACGAACGGGTTGACCACGAAGATGGCGAACGCCACGAGCGGGAAGCTGTAGACGCGGGCAACACGGCTGTGCACGATCGCCAGGAGGCGCTTGCGCGGCCCGACCGGCAGGGTCCGCAGGGCGAGCGTCATGGGCGCGCCCAGCGCGAGGAAGATCGGCGACACCATGGACAGCACCATGTGCTGGACCATGTGCACCGACAGCAGCGCGGTGTCGTACGCGTGCAGCCCGCTGACCGTGACCAGCGCGATGCCGCCCAAGCCGGGGCCGAGGAAGAGCGCGGTGCGCGCGACCGGCCAGCGGTCGCCGCGCACGCGCAACCGGTGCACCCCGTAGAGGTAGAGACCGGCGACGAGCACCAGGCCGAGGGCCAACCAGCTGTCCAGCCGGGTCTCGGTCAGGACCGCGCCGACGGTGAACGGTGGTGGGGTCGCCTCGGCGCTGACGGCAAGCGTGGACGTGCCCACCGGGGTGGCGGCGAGCACAACGGCCGGGACAGCCGAGGTGGCGGCGAGGATCGGATCGACGTGCAGCACGCTTTTCAGGCTAGGCCAGGCGAACCGGACCCTGACGTCCGGCCCACGGATGGTGTGGGTTTGCCACCCCGCTGATCGCCGGCCCCGGTCAGGGGCAATAATGACGGCGTGACTGCGGCCCCAGCCATTGACAAGAGCCGGATCCACTCTCTGACGCGACCGAACATGGTCAGCGTCGGGACGATCGTGTGGCTCTCCAGCGAACTCATGTTCTTCGCGGCGCTCTTCGCGATGTACTTCTCCATCCGCGCGGCTGCGCCGGAGCAGTGGGAGAAGCACACCGAGGTGCTGAACATCCCGTACGCGACCACCTTCACGGTGATCCTGGTCCTCTCGTCGGTGACGTGCCAGCTCGGCGTCTTCGCGGCGGAGAAGGGTGACGTGCACGCGCTGCGGCGCTGGTTCACCGTCACCTTCGTGATGGGCCTCATCTTCGTGCTCGGTCAGCTGAACGAGTACCGCGAGTTGGTCCACGAGGGCATCAAGATCAACGCCGACGGGTACGGATCGATGTTCTACCTGACGACCGGCTTCCACGGCCTGCACGTGGCCGGCGGTCTGGTCGCCTTCATCATCTTCATGGTCCGAACGACCATGGGACGGTTCACCCCGGCGCAGGCGACCTCGGCGATCGTCGTGTCGTACTACTGGCACTTCGTCGACGTCGTGTGGATCGGGCTGTACGCCATGATCTACTGGCTTCAGTGATCTTGGCGCGTCACGAACCGCGCCGCTGCTTCGTCCCCTGAGACAAGGTCCAACCGGTTAAGGACACAGCTCATGACTTCTGACAACGACCGCCGACGCGGCCTGCTCGCGCGGTTGCGCGAGCGGCCCGCCGCGCGCAGCAGGGGCCGCCGCCGGCTGGGCGCCGCGGTCCGGCTGATCGCCGCGCTGATGCTCGCCGGCGGTGCCTACACCGTCTTCGCCCCCGGTGCGCAGGCGCAGGACAACCCGCCGATGACCGGCGCCGCAGCCGAGGGCAAGGCGCTGTTCGACGTGAGCTGTGTGACCTGCCACGGACGCAACGCCCAGGGCGTCGAGGGCCGCGGACCGAGCCTGGTCGGCGTCGGCGCCGCCTCGGTCGAGTTCCAGGTCAGCTCCGGCCGGATGCCGATGGCCCGGCAGGAAGCCCAGGCGCACCGCAAGCCCCCGCTCTTCACCGACGAGCAGACCCGTCAGCTCGCCCAGTACATCCAGGAGCTCGGCGGCGGTCCGGTCGTCCCGGAGGGTGACATCCTGCGCGAGGGCGCCAACGTCGCCTCCGGCGGTGAGCTGTTCCGGATCAACTGCTCGCAGTGCCACGCCTTCGGTGGCGGTGGTGGCGCGCTCTCCTCGGGCAAGTTCGCCCCGAGCCTGCACCCGGCGACCGACCGGCAGATCTACGCGGCAATGCTGAGCGGGCCGCAGAACATGCCGGTGTTCGGTGACAACCAGCTCCGACCGGAGCAGAAGGCCGACATCATCGCCTACATCCAGGAGACGCTGAAGCACGACCAGGACCCGGGCGGGTTCAACCTCGGTCGGTACGGGCCGTCCACCGAGGGTGTGGTGATCTTCCTGGTTGGCATCGTGGCGCTCGTCTTCGCCAGCCTGTGGATTGCGGGCAAGTCGTGACCGAGCGGATCATCAGATTCAGTGCCGTGGTGCCGCTCGGCGCCACCCCTAGCGAGGTGACGGCATGAGCACCCACACCGAGCACCAGGCCCCGCAGGGCCGGGAGCCGCTCGACGTGAACGACCCCACGCTGACCCGGTTCGACATCGTCCGCGAGGGCGCCCGTCGGGACGACATCGAGATCGTCCACTACGAGCCGCAGGTGCAGCCCGGCACCAAGGCCGAGCGTCGGCTGACCCGTGTGGTCGCCGCGCTCTTCCTGATCACCGGCCTGGCAGCCACCGCGTTCCTTGTCGTCTACATCTGGTGGCCGTGGCAGTACGAGCCGGGCCGGGGTGGCGACAAGCTCTACACCCCGCTGCTCGGCCTCACCCTCGGCGTGGCGCTGCTCGCCGTCGGCTTCGGCATCCTGACCTGGGGCAAGAAGTTGCTGCCCAAGGAGGTGTCGATCCAGGACCGGCACGAGGGCCAGGTAGACGAGGAAGGCCGCACCATCACCGGCCAGACCATGCTCTACATGGCTGACGAGCTGGGTGTGAAGCGTCGTCCGCTGCTCGGCATCTCGCTGCTGGCCGGTCTCGCGCCGGTGGCCGCGGTCGCTGCCGCGCCGCTGGTCGGTGGGTTGATCTCCAACCCGCACAAGAACAACCAGATGTTCCGCACCGGCTTCTCTCCCGCCGAGGGTGGGCAGCTGATCCGCCTCGTCCGCGAGGACGGCCGCCCGATCCGCCCGGCGGACGTCAGCGCCGGCGGCCAGCTCACCGTCTTCCCGGGCATCGACCACGGCGTGAGCAACCTGCACGCCGACTCGCCGACGTTGCTGATCCACCTGCGCGACTCCGACGCGCAGGAGTCCCGCCGGGCCAACGAGAAGATCGGCCACGGCGACTACATGTGGGGCAACTACGCGGCGTTCTCCAAGATCTGCACGCACGCCGGCTGCCCCGCCAGCCTGTACGAGCAGCAGACCAACCGGCTGCTCTGCCCGTGCCACCAGTCCCAGTTCCTGATCACCGACAACGCCAAGCCCGTCTTCGGCCCTGCCAGCCGGCGGCTGCCGCAGCTGCCGATCGAGGTGGACTCCGAAGGTTTCTTCGTGGCGAAGTCCGACTTCACCGAGACCGTCGGGCCTGACTTCTGGGAGCGGCCATGAAGCGTCGAAAGCTTGACCTGAAGGCGACGCCGGGCAAGGCCGCGGTGGGAGTGGACGACCGCTTCGCGGTGGCCACCCCGCTGCGCAAGCTGCTGAACAAGGTCTTCCCGGACCACTGGTCGTTCCTGCTCGGCGAGATCGCGCTGTTCTCGTTCATCGTGCTGCTGCTGACAGGTGTGTTCCTCACCTTCTTCTACGAGCCGGCGATGACCGAGGTGGTCTACAACGGCAGCTACGCCCCGTTGCAGGGCACCCCCATGTCAGCCGCGTACGCCTCCAGCCTGGACATCTCGTTCGACGTCCGCGGTGGCCTGGTGATGCGGCAGATGCACCACTGGTCGGCGCTGCTGTTCATGGCCGCGATCGTCGTGCACATGCTGCGCGTCTTCTTCACCGGCGCGTTCCGCAAGCCGCGCGAGACCAACTGGATCATCGGTTCGCTGCTGTTCTGGGTGGGCTTCCTGGCCGGCTTCACCGGCTACTCCCTCCCGGACGACGGCCTGTCCGGCACCGGTCTGCGGATCGCCTCGGCGATCATGCTGTCCATCCCGGTGATCGGCTCCTGGGTCACCTCGTCGGTCTTCGGCGGCGAGTTCCCCGGCACGATCATCATCAGCCGGTTCTTCATCGCCCACGTCCTGCTCGTCCCGGGTCTGCTCGTCGCCCTGATCAGCGTCCACCTGGGTCTGGTCTTCAAGCAGAAGCACACCCAGTGGCCCGGCCCCGGCCGGACCAACAACAACGTGGTCGGCGAGCGGATGTTCCCGCGCTACGCGTTGAAGCAGGGCGGCTTCTTCATGGTCGTCTTCGGTGTCGTGGCGCTGCTGGGCGGTCTGTTCCAGATCAACCCGATCTGGCTGTTCGGCCCGTACGAGGCGTGGGTGGTCTCGGCCGCCAGCCAGCCCGACTGGTACGTCATGTTCCTCGACGGCTCGACGCGACTCATGCCCGCCTGGGAGATCAACATCCCGATCGGTGACGGGTACGTCATCCCGCCGCTGTTCTGGCCGACGGTGGTGCTACCCGGCATCCTTGTGGGCCTGTCGACGATGTACCCGTTCCTGGAGGCACGGCACCTCAAGGACCGCAAGAGCCACAACCTGCTCCAGCGGCCCCGCGACGTCCCGGCCCGTACCGCGCTCGGTGCCATGGCGGTGTCGTTCTACATCGTGCTGACGCTCTCCGGCGCCAACGACGTGATCGCCGACAAGTTCCAGATCAGCCTGAACGCGATGACGTGGGCCGGCCGGATCGGTCTGCTGCTGATCCCGCCGGTGGCGTACTACGTCACCTACCGGCTCTGCCTCGGTCTGCAACAGCACGACCGGGAGGTTCTCGCGCACGGCGTGGAGACCGGCATCATCAGGCGTCTGCCGGACGGCCGGTTCGTCGAGGTGCACCAGCCGCTCAGCGCGGCGAACGGTCACGACGACGGCCACGGCGGCCTGGAGTACGTCGGCTGGGTGGTCCCGAAGAAGATGAACCGGCTCGGTGCCCTCGGCCCGGCGATCCGGGGCTTCTTCTACCCGATCGAGAAGCCGGTCGAAGCGCCGGTCTCGCCGGGGCACCCGCCGGTCGAGGCTCGAGCAGAGCGCGAGGAGATCGGCAGCGGCGAGAGCCGTCGCTGACCCCCCGAACGCTGTGTGACGTGGCGCCCGCCGGACTTCCGGCGGGCGCCACGCCGTTTCCGGCGCTGCGGCACCCATCCCGCCAGGAGTCGGATGGCCACGGTGGGACCGGTCGACCCCACGCGACGGGCGATCGCAGGAATAACCCCGGTGAGCCGGGTATCCGTGCGGTCCAACGTCTCTAGGGGGGGAAGCATGTTGGGTATCAAACGCCTCGGCCTGTTGGCCGCGCTGGTGCTTGTCGGTGTCGCGCCAGCCGCGGCCGCGCAGGCCGCGGCACAGCCGTCAACGCAGGACACCCAGTACCTGCAGGCTCTGCACCAGGTGAACCTGTTCGAAATCACCGCCGGTGACCTGGCTGAGCAGAAGGGCCAGGACCAGGGGGTCAAGGACCTGGGCGCGATGCTGAAGACCGACCACACGTCTCTGGACCAGACGGTCCAGCAGACCGCGTCGCAGCTCAACGTCCAACTGCCGAACGAACCCACCACCGACCAGCAGAAGGTCATCGACAAGCTCAACAACGTCAGCGGCGCCGAGTTCGACAGGCTCTGGGTGACAAGTGAGCTGGCCGGCCACGTCCAGGCCATCCAGGCCACCCAGACGGAGATCTCGCAGGGCTCCGAGCAGTCGGTGGTCCAGTTGGCCCAGACCGCCCTGCCGACATTGCAGGCGCACTACGACGAGCTGGTCCAGCTCGCCAACCAGCTTGGCATCCCGGTCCCGCAGACCAGCGCCAGCGGTACGCCCAGCCCGGGCGGCACCGGCACTGAGTCGCCGGCTCCGGGCGGCACCGGCACCGAGTCCCCGGCTCCGGGCGGCACCACCGAGTCGCCGGCTCCGGGCGGCGGCATCACCGAAACGCCGGCTCCGAGCGTGAGCTGACGTAGCGGCAGCAGACGGCCGGTCCATCCGTGTGGGTGGACCGGCCGCCGTGCGTCTGGACCCGCTTTGCGGCGGAGTCGAACGGATCAGTCGGCGGTGGCCAGGCCGATCGCGAACGCCTGCTCCAGGTCGTGCTGGGAGTACGCCCGGAACGCGATGTGCGACTCGGTGTTCAGCACACCCGGCACCTTGGAGATGCTGCCCGCGATGACCTGGGCGATCTGATCGAACTCGCGTACCCGGACCACGGCGATGAGGTCGACGTGCCCGGCCACCGAGTAGACCTCGCTGACGCCGGGAAGGTTGGCCAGGGTCTCCGCCACCTCGGGGATCGCATCGGTGGCGCAGTCGATCAGCACAATGGCGGTGATCACGGCACGTTTCTCCGTTCGTCGGCGTCGTCGCCCATGCTAGATGTTCACATCGTGCCCGGAGACGGGAGCCCGCGCCGCTCAACCGTCCGCGGTGACCGGCACGGTGCCGCCGTCGGTGCAGCGGATCGCGTCGTGCAGCCGTTCACCCGGGTGCACCGTCGCGCCCGGCCAGACGACAGTGCGGCACACGTCGCCGTACACCCGCGCGCCTGCGCCGACCACTGACTCCCGGCACCGGCCGGTCACAGTGGCCGACCTGTCGACAAGGGTGCCGCCGGCGGCGGCGTGCAGGTTCGCCGCCAGGTAGTCGGCGGGGGTGCCGGTGTCGTAGAAGACGCCCGGATAGGGCACCACCTCCAACGCTCCGGCCGCCTCGGCCGGCCGCCAGACGGCTCGGACCAGGTCGGAGAAGACGACAGGTAGGTCGCGGACCAGCCGCCAGGGCAGCAGCGAGAAGCCGGTGAAGCAGTGCCCGGCGAAGGTGCCCGGGGCCGTCGGGTTCGCGGCGGGCTGACCGAGCAGGCGTACCCCCTGGCCGTCCCAGTCGGCCAGCAGCGCGGCCACGTCGGGGCCGGGGGGAGCGGCCGGGTCGGCCAGGTACGCGTCCGCGTTGCCGACCAGCACCGGCCGCCCGGCGATCCAGTCCCGCAGGTTGGCCACCCCGCCCGCGGTGCCGAGCGGGTCACCGGGCTCCACCGACAGGTACGCCCGCTCGCCGACGTGTCCGACCACCTGGTCGGCGAGGTAGCAGGCGTTCACCGCGACACGGTCGGGGCCGGCCAGGCCGAGCCCAGCCAAGCGGGCCAGCGCGCGGTCCAGCAGTGGCACGTTGCCCACCGGGCAGAGGGCCTTGGGGACCCGTTCGGTGAGCGGGCGCAGCCGGGTGCCCTCGCCCGCGGCCAGCACCACAGCGCAGACGTCCGCCGGCCCGCCCGCCACAGTCATGGCGCGTCGTCGGGAATCGGCGGCGGGAACTGCCCGGCCAGCGGCCCGATGTCGTAGTAGGCGAGCAGCCGGGCGGTGGGCCAGGTCAGCTTCGGAAGGTCGTCAAGCGGGTGCCACGCGGCCTCGAAGACCTCCGCGCCGTCGACAGCGAGGGCGGTCTCCGACGCCGGCACCTCCGCCTCGAAGACCATGTCCACCCAGCCCTTGGCGTGCACAATCGCGTTCGGCACCGCGGGACGCAGCCGCGACGGGGGAAGCCGGATGCCGGACTCCTCGAACAGCTCGCGGGCAGCGCCCACCACCGGCGGTTCACCCTTGTTGAGCAGGCCGGCGGGGAGGGACCAACCCCTGCCGGGCGGCTGGCGCAGCAGCAGCAACCGGCCCGCGCCCGTGGCCTCGACGTCACGGACCAGGGTGACCGCGCCGACGATGTACTTGGGCACGGCCAGCCGGACCAGGCGTCGGCGCACCGGTAACGGCAGCCGGTAGAAAGCCTGGTAGAAGACGGCCCGACCAGCGGCACGGGTACGGGGGATCATGACCCCAGGCTAGTGGTCACGAATGCCTTTCGGATGCGCTGGGGCCGTGCCGGTCACTGCCGATGGTCGACAAGGTCGATGAGCTGGCGGACCACGGTGTCCGGTTCGAGCACCCGGTCGAAGACCGCGACCAGCAGGGTCTCCAGGTCGGGGTAGCCGAGCTCCTCCGAGAGCCGCAGCAACGGCAGGTCGCTGGCCAGGCCACGATTGTGCTGGCGCAGGGCGAGTCCGATGGTGGCCCGGCCCAGGCGGACCTTGTCGCTGATCGTGATGCCCGGCTCGGTGTGCTCGGCGAACCAGCGGTTGATCTGCATCTGCGCGTGCGGCGACTTGACGAAGTCGAGCCACTCCCGGCGCGGGCCCCGCCGTGCCTCGCCGGCCTCGAAGCCGTTGTCGCCGTCGTTCTCGGTGAAGATCTCCACCACGTCGCCCTCGTCCAGCTCCGAGCTCAACGGCGCGAGCCGGCCGTTGATCCGGGCCGCGAGGCAGTGGTCGCCGCGCTCGTTGCCCAGCTCGTAGGCCACGTCGACGGGTGTGGCACCGGCCGGCAGCACCACCTGACGCCCGTCGGCGAACACCTGGATCTGCCCCTCGGCGAGGTCGCAGCGCAGCGACTCGAGGAACTGCGCCGGGTCGGCGGCGTCCGGCTCCCAGTCCAGCACCCGGCGCAGCCAGTCCAACTGCTCGGCGCGGGCCGCGGCGTCGCCCCGGCCCGAACGCGGAAAGCGGAAGTCGGCGGCGATGCCGTACTCGGCCGACCGGTGCATCTCCTCGGTGCGGATCAGCACCTCGACAGTGCGGTTCTGCGGGCCGCAGACGCTTGTGTGCAGTGAGCGGTAGAGGTTGTTCTTCGGCGAGGCGATGAAGTCCTTGAAGCGGCCGGGGACCGGTCGCCAGGTGCCGTGGATCGCGCCCAGCGCTGCGTAACAGTCGGTGGCCGGGCCGTCGACCACCACCGAGATGCGGGGCAGGTCGTACGGGGCGGTGTGACCGCCGGCGACGGTGTCCTTCCAGATCGAGTAGAGGTGCCGGGGGCGCGGGGACACCTCGGCGTCGACCCGGCTGCGGCGCAGCGCCACCCTGGTCCGTGTCACCACCGAATCCAGGTACGCGTCCCAGCCGGGCCGGTCGTGCACGTGCCGGGCCAGCCGGGCGTGCTCCTCCGGCTCCAGGTGCAGCAGCACCACGTCGTCCAGTTCGCGCTTGAGGCTCTGGATGCCCAGCCGGTCGCAGAGCGGGACCAGCACCTCCTGGGTCTTGCGGGCGATGCGTTCACGGGAGGCCGCGGAGCGCACACCGAGGGTGCGCATGTTGTGCAGCCGGTCGGCCAGCTTGATGATCAGCACCCGGACGTCCTTGGCGGCCGCGACGATCATCTTGCGGATCGTCTCGGCCTCGGCGGCCTTGCCGTAGAACGCCTTGTCGAACTTTGTCACCCCGTCGACAAGGTGGGCCACCTCGCCGCCGAAATCCTCGGACAGCGCCTGGAGCGTGTAGCGGGTGTCCTCCACGGTGTCGTGCAGCAGCGCCGCCACCAGGGTCGTGGTGTCCATGCCCAGCTCGGCGCAGATCTGCGCCACCGCGAGCGGATGGGTGATGTACGGCTCCCCGCTCTTGCGGAACTGCCCCCGGTGCATGTTCTCCGCGATCGTGTACGCCCGGCGCAGCACCGCCGGGTCGGTGCCGGCGTGGATGCTCCGATGGGTGCGGACCAGCTGGGTGACCGGGTCGGAGTCGGTGGTCGGCCAGGTGAGCAACGCCCGCAGCCGTCGGGTCAGCGGCAGCTCACCCGACTGGGTCGGCAGGGCGCCCCCCAGGGCGGCGCCGTGTCCGGCGTCGACGTCCACGAGGGACACCTCCTCACCCCGGCTCCGCGACCGCCGGACCCGGCGGGCGGGAGCAGGCCCACGAAACGGGCAGGACTGCACTTCTCTAACAGCCTAAGCGAGTCGACGTAGTCCGATCGGACACTTGGTCATGAGCGTTCGGTCGAGAGTTGGTGGGAAGCTCCGCTCTCGGCCTTCGCCAGCAGGTCACGGAAGCGCCCCGCGCCACCGGCCGGGGAGGCCCAACCGGAGGACATCTCGACGAGCCGGGTCTCCGGTCGCTCCAACCAGGACAGGATACGTTCGGACTCCTCCGCTGTGGCCGACGGCACCGGACCGTGCCCACCCGGCACCGTCTCGGCGGTGGCCCGGATGGTGGTCAGCGTCGGTCGCGGGTGGACGCCCGGCGGGGACACTCCCGCGCCGGCCAGCCGGCCGTGCCGGACCAGGGCCAGCTCCCAGCCGCCCCGAGCGGCCGGGCGGGCGGCGGCCAACTCGACGATGCCGGTCAGCGCGGCGAGCCGCTGCATCCGCACTGTGGCGCGCAGCACCGCTGCCAGCCGGGACCGCACCACTGCGGCCTCCTCGTAGCGCTGGCCGGCCGAGAGCGCCTCGATCCGGGCGAGCAACGCGTCCACCACCGGCTGCGGGTCACTCGCGGTGGCCGTGCGAAACGGTGCCGCCGCGCGCTCGTCGTACTCCTCAGGGGTGATCTTGTGCTCGCAGGGCGCCGGGCAGCGACCCAGCTCGGCGAGCGCGCAGGCAGGCGTGACGGTGCGCAGCGAGAGCCGGTGGGTGCACTGGCGCAGCGGCACGGCGTCGTGGAAGCCGGCGGCGGCCAGCTCCGCGGCCCGCCGGGAGGTGAACGGCCCGAGGTAGGCGGTGTCCGTGGGGGAGATCTCCCGCACGATCGACAACCGGGGGTACGGCCCGTCGGTCAGCTTGAGCCAGACCATCCGCTCCGGGTATTTCGACCGCCGGTTGTACGGCGGCGCGTGCGCGGCGATCAACCGCAGCTCGCGGACCTCCGCCTCCAGCGAGTGCGCGCACTCCACGGCCTCGACCCGCTCGGCCGCCGCCAGCATCTCGGAGATCCGGGCGCGCTTCTCGCCGGCGGTGAAGTAGCTGCGCACCCGGGTGGCGATGTCGCCGGACGTGCCCACGTAGAGCGGCCGGTCGTCGGCGGCCCGGAAGATGTAGACGCCGGGGACCTTGGGCAGCCCGTCGGCAAGGTGGCGCTTGCGTCGCTGGGTCGGGGTGACCGCGCGGGCGAACTCGATGGCGTCGCCGACGGTGTCCACCCGGTGACCGCCGAGCCGGCCGATCAGCCCGTGCAGCACGTCGACGGTGGCCTTCGCGTCGTCGAGCGCGCGGTGGGTGGGCTGGGTGGCGGTGCGGAAGTAGGCGGCAAGGGTGCCCAGCTTGCGGTTGGGCACCTCGTCGCGGGTCAGCACCCGCCGGGCCAGCGCCGCCGTGTCCAGCACGCGGGGGTTGGGCCAGCGGTAGCCGTGCTTGGCGCAGGCGGCCTTGAGGAAGCCCACGTCGTAGGGCGCGTTGTGGGCCACCAGCACCGCGTCGGCGAGAAACTCCAGGAAGCTCGGCAGCACCTGTTCGATCGGCGGCGCCGGCAGCAGCATGGCCTGGGTGATCCCCGTCAGCACGGTGATGAACGGCGGGATCGGCTGCCCCGGGTTGACAAGGGTGGCAAGCACGCCCAACTGCTCGCCGCCGCGCACCTTCACCGCACCGATCTCGGTGATGCCGCCACCGTCGGGCGCCCCGCCGGTGGTCTCCAGGTCGACCACCACGAAGGTGGTCGCGTAGAGGGGCAACGCCGGGTCCACCCCGCCCACCGCCGGGTCGAGACCGGCCAGTGACTCCTGGACGTACTCCGCTTGTGCCATCGGCGGCACGCTAGCGCCACGGTCCGACACTCGCGTCACAGCGGTCCCACCGGTCACCATGGGGCTAGGATGAGAGATCGGCTCACTCACCGGGCGGTGGGCCCACCAACGGTGGGAGACTTGCCACATGCCCCTCACCGAGCCGCACGACGACCACCTCCCGCAGGAGGATCTGGTCGCGCGTGACGGTGCCGTGGGCGACCCCGACTCCGACCTGGGTTCCGACCCCGACCTGGGTTCCGACCCCGACGCCGCGTCGACTCCGGGCGTTGAGTCGGCCATCGAACCCGAGCCCACGCTGCCCGAGCCCGTCCGACAGCGGATCGTGGCGCTGACCGCCGCCGTGCTGCCCGCCCTGCCCTCCGACGAGGTGCCGGTGCCGCTGCGCCGGGTGGCCAAGTTCGCGCCGAACAGGCGGGCACGCCTCGGCGCGCCGGCCATTGCCGCCCAGCTCGCCGCCGATCCGCTTTTCCGACAGCGGGTCACCGCCCGGGTGCTGGCCGACGCCGGCGACCTCGGCGCGGCCGTTATCGACGGCACCGCGCCGGCCGCCGCCGACCCTGTCGAGGTGGCCGCGTTGGCCTACCTGGGCCGGCCCCGAGGCTGGCGGGAGTTGATCGACGCCAGCGGTGCGGCCGTCCGCGCCGAGGCCGACAGCGCTGTCGTCGCCGAGCTGGTCCGCGAGGCCGAGCAGCGGGCCACCCGAGCCGAGCACGACCGGGCGGTGGCCCGCGTCGAGGCCGACAAGCTGCGCGACGAGCTGTCGCGCGTCCGTGAGGAGCTGGGCCAGCTCCGCGAGGAGTCCCGCCAGTTGGCGCGTACCCTGCGCGAGACCCAGGCCCGTGAGCGCAAGGCCACCGAGCTGCTGGCCACCGAGCGTGGCCGGGCGGCGCGGGCCAGCGCCGACGTGGACGCCGAACTGCGCCGCGCCCGTGCCCGGCTCGCCGAGGCGGAGGCGGCGGCCGGGGTGGCCCGCGCCAGCGCGAAGGAGGCGCGTTCGGTCGACGACGCGCGGCTCTGGCTGCTGCTGGAGACCATCGGTCAGGCCGCCGTCGGGCTGCGCCGCGAGCTGGCCCTCGACCCGGTGGACAAGCTCCCCGCCGACTTCGTCGCCGACGCGTTCGCCGAGCAGCCGGGTGCCGCCCCTGCCGGTCCGGCCGCGCGCGCCCGCGACACCGACGATCCGGCCCGGCTGGACCAGCTGCTCGCCCTGCCCCGGGCGCACCTTGTGGTCGACGGTTACAACGTCACCAAGCGCGGGTTCGGCGAGATGTCGCTGGAGCAGCAGCGCAAGCGCCTCATCACCGGCCTGGGCGGCATCGCCGCGCAGACCGGCGACGAGGTCACAGTCGTGTTCGACGGTGCGGAGCGGATGCACGGGCTGCCTCCGGCGCCGCGTGGCGTCCGGGTGCTGTTCTCCCGCAAGGGCGAGACGGCCGACGAGCTGATCCGGCGGTTGGTCCGCGCCGAGCCGGCGGGCCGGCCGGTCGTGGTGGTGTCGTCCGACCGCGAGGTGGCCGACGGGGTACGCCGGCACGGCGCGTACCCGCTGGGGGCCGACTCGCTGCTGCGCCGCCTCGCGCGTTCTTGACGTCGCCCTGCCCCGCGGCCGAGATGTCGGGTCGGGATACCCCGATATCGCTGATCTGGAGTGGATCTCGTCCGCAACGGCCGGTGCGGGCGGTTCTGTCGTACCCGGTGGATAGCGTCGATGTGACCGACGGTGCTCGGGCGGCGACAAACCGCCGCCCGCGTGCAGCGAGCCGATCAGGAGGCGCGATGCTCATCGACTGCGAGGGGTGCGCTAGGGAGCGGGGTGACGGCTGTTTCGGCTGCCTGGTTGCCGCTCTGTTCGACGAGGCGTCCCCGGCGGCCGGCCTGGACGCCGCCGAGGTCCAGGCGATCGAGGTGTTCGCCCGGGCCGGCTTCGACGTGGAGGTGCTGACCGCCCCGGCGCGTCCCGGCGCGGCTCGCCGCGCCTCCCGGCGCGTCGCCTGAGCGCGACACCGCGCCCGGAGCGGGCATTTCGCGGGCCATAGGATGGGCGGTCACGGCGGGAGGAGCGGCGGGATGAGCGGGGTACGACACGACGGCGGCGAAGCCGTCCGTGGCGCGCTCGGCGTCGCCGCGTCGGTGCGCCGGTGACCCCGCGCGGATGGGCGCTGCTGACGCTCGCCGGGTTGACAGTGGCGCTGGTGCTGACCGCCGCGCTGCTCATCCCGTGGCACCGACCGCCGGTACCCCGCGCCGACCAGCTCGCCGCGCTGCGTGACCTGCCCGCCGAGCAGGTGGCCCGGGGGCGGGAGTTCCGGGCCGCGCTGCGACCCGGCGGGTACGCCGCCCTCGCCGTCGGGCTGCTGATCGCCCTCGCGCTGGGGTTGACCCCGCTGGGCAGCCGCCTGGTCGAGCTGGCGGGCCGGCCGTTCGGTGGGCACTGGATCGCGCAGGCGGTGCTCGGCGGGCTCGCCGTGGTGCTCGTCGCCGACCTGCTCACCCTCCCGTTCGCCGCCTGGCGGCAGAGCGTGCTGACGCGGTACGGGTTGAGCACGAACGGCTGGAGTGGCTGGGCCGTCGACCTGCTCAGGTCGTACGCGGTGAGCGCGGTGATCGGCGCGCTCGTCCTGTTCGGCTTCTACGCGGTCATCAGGCTCGCGCCGCGCTGGTGGTGGGCGTTCGGGGCGGCCGGCGCGGCGCTGCTCGTGGTGCTGTTGTCGTTCGTGCTGCCGGTGCTTGTGGAGCCGGTGTACAACAGGTTCACCCCGCTGGAGCAGGGGCCGCTGCGCACCGAGCTGATGAGCATGGCAGCCAGGGACGGGGTCCCCGTGCGCGACGTGCTCGTCGCCGACGCGTCCCGGCGCACCAGCGCGGTAAACGCGTACGTCTCCGGTCTCGGGCCGACCCGGCGGGTCGTCGTCTACGACACGCTGCTGCGCGAGGCGCCCCCGGCCGAGGTGAAGGCCGTCGTGGCGCACGAGTTGGGCCACGCGAAGAACTCCGACGTGGCGGTGGGCACGCTTACCGGTGCGTTGGGCGCCGCGGCGGCGGTGGTGACGCTCTACCTGCTCGGCTCGTGGGGGCGGCTGCTGCGGCTGGCCGGTGTCGACTCGGTCGCCGATCCACGCGCGTTCCCGTTGCTTGTCGCAATGGTCACGGTCGCCGGCCTGGTGGCGGCTCCGGCCCAGGCGCTGATGTCGCGGCAGGTGGAGGCGCGGGCGGACGCGCACGCGCTCGCGCTGACAGGTGATCCGGAGGCGTTCGAGTCGATGCAGCGCCGACTCGGGTCGGTGAACCTCGGTGACCCCGACCCGCCGCGCTGGGAATACCTCTACTCGGCCTCACACCCGTCCACAGTGGAGCGGATGGCCGCCGCCCGCGCGTACGCCCGGGAGGGCGGTCGATGAGTCGCACGCTGCTGATCACAAACGATTTCCCGCCGCGCCCCGGCGGGATCCAGTCGTTCGTGCACAACCTGGCGGTGCGTCAGCCACCCGGCTCGGTGGTGGTGTACGCGTCGAGCTGGCGCGGTGCGGCGAAGTTCGACGCCGACCAGCCGTTCGAGGTGATCCGGGAACGCACAAGGGTGCTGCTGCCCACCCCGTTGATCGCGCGCCGAGCGGCCCGGCTGGCCCGCACGTACGACTGTGACACCGTGTGGTTCGGCGCGGCGGCGCCGCTCGGGCTGCTCGCCGCGGGCCTGCGTCGCCGGGCCGGGGTGCGCCGGGTGGTGGCGCAGACCCACGGTCACGAGGTCGGCTGGGCGGCGTTGCCGGCCGCGCGTCCGGCGCTGCGCCGGATCGGCAGGGGTGTCGACGTGACGACCTACCTCGGCGAGTACACCCGCAGTCGGTTGGCCCGGGTGCTCGACGGTGTGACCGACCTGCGCAGGTTGGCACCGGGGGTGGATGTGGACACCTACCACCCGTCGGTGGACGGTGAGCCGATCCGGGTCCGGTTGGGGCTCGCTGACCGTCCGGTGGTGGTCTGCGTGTCCCGGCTGGTGCCGCGTAAGGGCCAGGACATGCTGATCCGGGCGTTGCCGGAGATCCGCCGCCGGGTGCCCGACGCGGCGCTGCTGATCGTCGGCGGCGGGCCGTACCGGGCGACGTTGGAGAAGCTGGCCCGGCAGGCCGGGGTGGAGCGGGACGTGGTCTTCACCGGCTCGGTGCCGTCGGCCGAGTTGCCGGCGCACTACGCGGCCGGTGACGTGTACGCGATGCCGTGCCGCACCCGCAACCGTGGCCTGGACGTGGAAGGGCTGGGCATCGTCTACCTGGAGGCGTCGGCGACGGGCCTGCCGGTGGTGGCCGGCGACTCCGGGGGCGCGCCGGACGCCGTCCGTGAGGGCGAGACCGGGTTCGTGGTCCCGGGGCGGGACGTCGCCCAGCTCGCCGACCGGGTGTCCCGGCTGCTCGCCGACCGGGATCTGGCCCGCCAACTGGGTGCGGCGGGCCGGGCCTGGGTGGAGCAGGAGTGGCGCTGGGAGGCGCAGGCGCAGCGGATGGCGGCCCTGCTCGCCGGCTGACCGCCACCACTCAGGTGCGGGCCGGCCGGGGTGGGGCGTGGTGGGGCACGTACTCCTGGCCGGTGAGCTGTTGGATCGCGGCCATCACCTCGTCGGTGACGGTCCGGATGTCGCGCGGCCCGTGGATGCGGCCAGCGACCTGGATCGGCGGGCCGAACCGCAGGGTGATCGGGTGCCGGCGGGGCAGCCGCGCGTCGACGGGCAGCACCTCGGCGGTGCCGAGCACTCCGACCGGGATGATCGGCACCTCGGCGTCGCGGGCCAGTCGGGTCATGCCGGTCCGGCCCCGGTAGAGCCGTCCGTCGGGGGAGCGGGTGCCCTCCGGGTAGATGGCGACGAGACCGCCGGCACGCAGCACCGGCACCGCGGCGTCGAGGGCGCTGAGGGCGGCCCGGCCGCCGCCGCGCTCGACCGGGATGGCACCCATGCCGTCGACGATCCGCCTGTTGAGCCAGCCGCTCGGACCACGCCCGGTGAAGTACTCCGACTTGGCCCAGAAGGTGACGTGCCGGGGGGCCGCGGTGACCAGGAACAGTTCGTCGGCGACGGACAGGTGGTTGCCGGCAAGGATCGCCCCGCTGTGTCGGGGCAGGTGCTCCCGCCCGTGCACCTGGGGCTGCCAGCCCAGCCGCAGCGCGGCGCCGACGGTCAACTTGGTGAGGTCGTACAGCAGGGGCACGGGTTCTCCGGGTGGTTGGTGGTCACCTGGCGGCGGGGCCGAGGTGGGAGTCGAGGGCGGCGTTCAGCAGGGCGTCGTCGTCGGTGGCGCCGGTGGCCAGGGGCAGGCTGCCCCACGCCCAGAGTTGGGCGATGCCGTGCAGGTTGGCCCAGAGGGCGCCGGCCAGGACGGGCACGGGGGCGTCCGTCGGTCGGCGTACCTGGGCCACCAGGTCGGCCAGGTCGTCGAACAGCGGCAGGCTCGTCTCGCGCAGCCGCAGACGGCCGCTTGCCAGCAGGTCGTGCCGGAACATCAGCTCGAACATGCCGCGGTGCTCGGCCGCGAAGTCCAGGTACGTCCGGCCCAGCGCCGCCAGTCGGGTACGCGGGTCGGGGCCGGCGTCGCGCATCGTCTGCTCGATCCGGGCGGTGAGGTCGGCGAAGCCCTCCCTGGCGATGGCGGAGAGCAGGTCGACGTGGGTGGGGAAGTAGCGGCGGGGAGCGCCGTGGGACACCCCGGCCCTGCGGGCGATCTCCCGCAACGACACCGCCGACTGGCCCTCACGCAGCACAAGGTCGACTCCGACGGCCACGAGCCGGGAGCGAAGGGTGGCGTCTTCCACGCTCATGACCTGTGTCTACCAGGGCTTGTAGACAGTGTCTACGAAATGGGGTAGGAGATGTCACACACCCGGGGAAGGTCAACGGATCCGGGCGAGAATCCGATCGGCGGGGGCGGGCGGGCCGAAATGCCAACCCTGCGCGGCGTCACAACCGATCGCCCGCAACCGCTCGGCCTGCCCGGCGGTCTCCACCCCTTCGGCGGTGACCGTCAGATCCAGCGCGTGCGCCAGCGAGACCAGCGACGCGAGAATCCGCTCGTCGGTACGCCCCACAGCAGGCGACCGCAGGCCGGCCACGAACTCACCGGCGACCTTCAACTCGGTGACGGGCAGATCCCGCAGGTACGCCAGGTTGCTGTAGCCCGTGCCGAAGTCGTCGATGGCGATCCGCACCCCGAGGTCGGCCAGCACCCGCAGGGCGCGCACCGGCTCCTCGGCGGTGCTCATCATCGTGCTCTCGGTGATCTCCAACTGGAGTCGTTCCGGCGGCAGGCCGGTCTGCCGCAGCAGGGCGCGTACCTCCTGCACCAGGCCGGGCCGGTGGACCTGCCGGACCGCCAGGTTGACGCTCACGAACGGCGCCTGCACACCGCCGGCCGACCACGCCTCCGCCTCCCGGCACGCCTCGGCCAGCACCCAGCCGCCCAGTTGCACGATCAGGCCGGTCTCCTCGGCCAGCCCGATGAAGCTGTCCGGCCGCAGCACGCCAAGCTCCGGGTGACGCCAGCGGACCAGCGCCTCCACGCCGAGCATCCGACCGTCGCGCAGCGAGGTGAGCGGCTGGTAGTCGAGATAGAACTCGCCGCGGTCCAGGGCCGCCGGGATGGCCGCGGAGAGGGCGTACCGGGCCAGCTCGCGGCGGTTGCGCTCGGCGTCGTAGAGCGTCCAGCGCGCGCCACCTGCCGACTTCGCCCAGTGCAGCGTGCTGTCGGCGGCCCGCATCAGGTCACTGGGATCGGCGCCGGCGACCTGACGTTCGACGATGCCGACGCTCGCCGAGACCTGAAGCTCGTGCCCGTCGACGGACCTCGGCGTCCGGACCGCCGCCAGGGCTGCCTCGGCTACCTTCACCACGTCGTCGGTGCCGCCGCTGCCCTCCACCAGGACGACGAACTCGTCGCCGCCGAGCCGGGCCACCAGGTGCTCGCCGAGCGCCTGACGCAGCTCCTCGGCCACCAGGATCAGCAGCCGGTCGCCGACCTGGTGCCCCAGGGTGTCGTTGACGACCTTGAACCGGTCCAGGTCGAGGAAGCACACGCCGACGCGCTGCGCGCCGCGACCCGGCTCGTTGAGCGCGGCGGTGAGCCGCTCGGTGAACAGCGTCCGGTTCGGCAGGCCGGTGAGCGGATCGTGGGTGGCCTGGTGGCGGAACCGCGCCTCACTGGCCCGTAGTGCCCGCTCGGCCTGCGTGCGGGCCATCATGGCGGCCCGGCGGATCGACTCCTGCTCGTCGAGCGTCCGGTCCCGCAGCGCCCGCGCGTAGCCGGTCGCCACGGCCGCCAGCAGCCGCGCCATCCGGTCCTCGACGTCCTCGGCCACCAGACCCAGGTCGCGCACCAGGCGGAGCTGGATGACCTCGACGGTACGGCCCAGCCCTTCGGCGGAGGCGATGTGCGCGGCGACCAGTTCGGCACCGACCCGGTACCCGGCCCGCAGGTCGAACGGCTCGGCGAGCAACGCGCCGGCCAACTGCCCGGTGAACCGGTGCAGCAGAGCCTCCAGCTGGGCCTGGGTCATCGGCAGGTAGCTCGTGCCGGAGACCGCCTTCGCCCAGGCGCGGGCGAAGGTGCCCGGGTGGCCGTCCGCCCCGGGCAGCTCAGTCACCGAGTCGCCCGACGCCGCCCATGAAGACCGCACGCTCGGCGTCCTCCGCGCTCTCCGGGGTGTCCGGCCGCCACTGCGGCACCCAGACCACGCCCGGGTCGACCAGCTCGAACCCGTCGAAGAGCGCGGTCAGCTCGGCCCGGCTGCGGACCGAGAGGGGATTGTCGGTGCGCTGGTAGACCCGCTCCGCCTCGGCCCGCTCGTCGTCGCTGCGCCCGTCGTCGCTGGCCTGCGACAGCACCAGGTAGCTGCCGGGGGCCAGTGCGTCTCTCAGGGTGCGCAGCAGCTCCGCCGGCCGGTCGGTGTCGGGGATGAAGTGCAGCACGGCCACGACCATCACGGCCACGGGCTGGCTCAGGTCGAGCAGCCTGCGAACGTCCGGGTGCTCCAAGATCCGCTCCGGGTGCCGCAGGTCCTCCTGCACCACCACGGCGAGGTCGTTGCCGGCCAGGATCTCCCGGCTGTGCGCCACCGCGACCGGGTCGACGTCCACATAGACCACCCGCGACAGTGGGTCGATCCGCTGGGCGATCTCGTGGACGTTGCCGACAGTGGGGATGCCCGAGCCGATGTCCAGGAACTGCCGGACACCGGCCTCGGCGAGGTGGCTCACCGCCCGACGCAGGAACGCCCGGTTGGCCTGGGCCATCAACGGCGCTTCCGGGACGGCGGCCACCATGGCCTGGGCCGCGGCCCGGTCGGCGGCGAAGTTGTGCGAGCCGCCCAGGTAGTAGTCGTACATCCGCGCGACGCTCGGGCGCTCGATGTCGATGGTGTCGGGTGCCCAGTCCGGCCGCTGCATGCGCTCACCCCTAGAGTCCGCGATGCGGGCATCACCCGCGCGGGTATTGTGCCCCCGCAGGCACCGCCAGACCATAGCCTGACGCCAGGTTGCCCCCGACAGCGGTCGATACGCGAAGTCCGCGCCGGCGGAGTGCGGGCGCGGACTTCGAGTGGGGCGTCCCGCTCGACGAGCGGACGCGGATCAGAACTTCGGGGCGTCCGGCGCCTCGAGCAGGCCCAGCCGCAGCGCGGTCATCAGCGCCTGCGCCCGGTTGGCGGCCCCGAGCTTCTCGTAGAGCTTGGAGATGTGCGTCTTGGCCGTGGACTCGCTGACGAACAGCTGCTTGGCGATGCCCGCCACGCTCATGCCGTCGGCGAGCAGCCGCAGCACCTGACCCTCGCGGGGAGAGAGCTGCGGGCCGGACGGGGCGAGCCGACGCTTCATCGCCTCGGCCAGGTCGGCCGCGGTGAACGCGCTGGGGGAGGACGCGGCGTGCCGCGCGGCGGCCACCACCTCGTCGGCCGGGGCGGTCTTCGGCACGAACGCGCTCGCGCCGGCCTCCAGGGCGCCGAAGAGCTGGTCGTCGCCCGCGTACATGGTCAGCACCACGATGCCCATCGACGCGCTGGACTTACGCAGCGCCCGCGTGGCCTCCAGGCCACTGCCGTCGGGCAGCCGCAGGTCCATGATCACAACGTCCGGCTGCAGGGCACCGGCCTGGCGTACGCCCTCTGCCGCCGTGGCGGCCT
The DNA here is from genome assembly GCF_001279555.1 of Micromonospora sp. NRRL B-16802. Taxonomy (NCBI): domain Bacteria; kingdom Bacillati; phylum Actinomycetota; class Actinomycetes; order Micromonosporales; family Micromonosporaceae; genus Micromonospora; species Micromonospora sp. NRRL B-16802. The sequence continues at coordinate 101,946 of NZ_LGEB01000075.1, forward strand.
CACCGACGACCTCGAACTGGCGGTCACGCTCGAAGGCGTGCCGCAGGCCCTTACGAATGAGGTCATGATCGTCGACAAGGAGGACCTTGGTGCGGGTGGCCGGTGTCGGACTTGTGGTCATCCTCGGGTTACTCCCCTTCTGATGCTGCGCTACCGCGCACGTTATCGCGCCGGGACGAGGTGCCGAGAACTACCGCCACGGTCGTGCCGCTGGGCTGCCGCGGCCTGATCTCCAACCGGCCCCGGATACGTTCCGCTCTCTCGGCCATGATTGCAAGACCGTACCGCCCGTCGGGGCGCTGGTCAGCCATCCCCTGACCGTCATCCGACACTTCAATTTGCGCGTAGGGGGGATCAACCTCACACGTCACCCAGAGGTTCGACGCCCCGGCGTGCTTGCGCGCGTTGGTCACCGCCTCCTGCGCGATGCGCAGCAGTTCGGCTTCGGTAGCGGCGGGCAGTCGCGCGGTGGACTCGTCGAGCGACAGGTGCACCCGCAGCCCGCCGGAGGCACCCACCGTACGAGCGTACTCGGCGATCGCGGCGGCCAGGCCACCCTGGCGGTCCACCTCGCTGCGCAGTTCGAACAGACTCAACCGCAGCTCGGTGATCACCCGCGTCACCTCGGCACGCAGCGTACGCAGCGCCTCGGCGGTCTCGTCCGCGTCGTCGAAGACGGTGGCCAGGGCGTTGTCGATGCCGTAGCCGACCATCACCAACTCCTGCGCCACCCCGTCGTGGATCTCCCGGGCCAGTCGCTGGCGCTCCTCGTTCGTGGCCAGCGAGCGGACGTCGTCGAAGAGCAGCGCCGCCTCCAGCCGCAGCGCGGCCGGCTGGGTCAGCGCGGTCACCCGGGACACCACAGCGGGCGGGTACGCCTGCGCGGCGTCGGCCTCCAGCACCACGAGCCCGACCGTGCGTACGCCTGCCACCAGCGGGACGATAAGCGCGGAGACGTCACCGCCCCGGTGCGAGCGCGACTGCGACCGCGCGGCGGTCTGCGCCTGCTGGCTGGCCCAGGCGTCGGCGATCGCCGAATCCGCGTCCAGGGTCGTCTCCCAGTCCACCCGGTCCACGCCGGCCTGGGCGAGCACCACGAGCCGTCCGCCTCCGCTGGCCGACAGCACCGCGCCCCGGTCCGCGGGTGCGACCGTGCGCAGCTCGTCCAGCAGGTGCTCGGAGATGCCGCCCGGGTCCAGCGTCGCGCCGGGCAGTTGCCGGGCCACAGTACGCAGCTGGGTCAGCAGTCGGGTCGCCTCGGCGTACGGCTGCGGCTTGTTCTCGGCGCGTACGGCGATGATGCGGTGCAGGGCGCCGGCGGCGTACAGCCCGAGCGCGGCCAGGATCAGCCACTGCGCGCAGACCGCGAGGTAGCCGACCTGGCTGAGCTGACGCTCGCCGCCGACCTCGGTCAGCGCGCCGCTGATCAGAAGCGTGGCGCCGGCCACCGCGAGCAGCGCGCCGCCTTCGGCGAAGCGACGGCGCAGCGCGGTGACGATCACCGGCGCCGCCAGGTAGGGCAGCACCGCCGAGGCGCCGAGCCCGTCGACGGTGCCGCCGATCGACGCGACAGCTGCCACCTCGCTCGCGGCCAGGCCCACCACCACGACCTCGGCCACCCGGCCCAGTGGCCCGATCAGGCCGTGCTGCGGGGCCAGCAGGGCGGGCAGCCCGGCGACCGCCAGCAGCGCGATCCACCACAGCTGGGTGACGTCGCGGGTGGCGATCAGGGTCAGGATCGCGACCAGCGCCAGCATCACCAGGCGGGCGGCCGCGGTGAGGGGATGCGGGTGCGGGGCGACTGATGTGGATGCGGGCACGTGACGGATGGTAGTCAGCCCCGATAGATATCGGCGATCTCAGCCGCGTACGTCTTGTGCACGACCTGTCGCTTGACCTTCATCGACGGGGTCATCTCACCGGTGGTCTCGGTGAAGTCCTGGGGCAGGATCCGGAAGACCTTGATCGCCTCGGCCTTGGAGACGGACTGGTTGGCGGTGTCGATCGCCGACTGGATCTCCGCCCGCAGACCCTCGTGCTCGCGCAGTTGCTCGACGGGGGTGTCGGCGGGCAGCCCGGCGTTCTCCAGGAACGTCGGCAACGCCTCCTCGTCGATGGTGACGAGCGCCGCGATGAACGGCTGGCGGTCGCCGACGACGACACACTGGCTGACCAGCGGGTGCGACCGGACCAGGTCCTCCAGCACGGCCGGGGCGACGTTCTTGCCCGCGGCGGTGACGATCAGCTCCTTCTTGCGGCCGGTGATGGTGAGGTAGCCGTCGTCGTCGAGCTGGCCCAGGTCGCCAGTGCGGAACCAGCCGTCGGCGGTGAGGGCTTCGGCGGTCGCCACCTCGTTGTGCCAGTAGCCCTGGAAGACCAGGTCACCGGCGATCAGGATCTCGCCGTCGTCCTCGATGCGCACTGTCACGCCGGGCAGCGGCCGACCGACAGTGCCGATCCGGGTGCCGGTGGGAAGGTTCGCGGCGGCGGCGGGCGAGGTCTCGGTCAGCCCGTAGCCCTCAAGGATCGGCACGCCGATGCCGCGGAAGAAGTGGCCGAGCCGGGCACCGAGCGGGGCGCCGCCGGAGATGGCGTCGCGACACCGGCCGCCGAGCGCCGCGCGCAGCTTGCGGTAGACAAGCCTGTCGAAGACCGCGTGCTGGGCCCGCAGCGTCAGGCTCGGCCCGCGCGGTGTCTCCAACGCCTCGCTGTACGCGATGGCGACCTGCTCGGCGCGGGCGAAGATGCCGCCCTTGCCGTTGGCCTCGGCCTTCTGCTTGGCCCCGTTGTAGACCTTCTCGAACACCCGGGGTACGGAGAGCACGAAGGTCGGCCGGAAGTCCTGCAACTCGGCGATCAGGTTCTTGGTGTCGGAGCAGTGCGCCATCGTGGCCCGGGCCTGCACCACGCCGATCTGGATGAGCCGGGCGAAGGCGTGCGCCAGCGGCAGGAAGAGCAGGGTGGCCGCGCCGGCGTTGAACAGGTTCGGCAGTACCGGGACCGCGTTGGCGATGTCGGCGTACATGTTGCGGTGGGTCAGCATGCAGCCCTTGGGCCGGCCGGTGGTGCCACTGGTGTAGATGATGGTGGCCAGGTCGCTGGCGCGGGTCGCCTTGCGGCGCTGCTCCACCTCGACCAACTCGACGGCGGCGCCGGTGGTGACCAGCTCGTCGACGGCGCCCTGCTCGATCTGCCAGACGTGGTTCAGCTCCGGCACCCGCTCGCGGATTCCGTCGACGAGGGCGGCGTGCGCGGGGGTCTCCACCACGACGGCGACCGCGCCGGAGTCGGCGAGGATCCACGCGGCCTGCTCGGGGCTTGACGTCTCGTAGATCGGCACGGTGACCGCGCCGGCCGCCCAGATGGCGTAGTCCAGCAGCGTCCACTCGTAGCGGGTGCGGCTCATCAGCGCGACGCGGTCGCCCTGCTGGACGCCGGCTGCGATCAGCCCTCGGGCCACCGCCGCGACCTCGTCGCGGAACTGGAGGCAGGTGATCTCCGCCCAGGTGGTGACGGTGCCGTCGGCCGACCGGGTGGCGCGGGCGAACTGGACGGTGTCCGGTGCGACCTCGGCGTTGTCCCACACCGGATCGGTGAGGTTGGCCGCCTCGCCGACGGTGACGATCGGCGGAACAGAGAACTCGCGCACCTGCACTCCTTCGTGCTCGCACTGGCCGGGCGGGCCGCCGCGCGAGGGCGGTGGCCTGCTCGAAACCTACCCGGCGGGTGGTACGGGTGGCACACGCAGGATGCCTGTCCGGCCTCGTGGGAGCCGGTTCGGCGTGTGGCGGGGGCGGCGCGGCGCGGGGGGAGGCGCCCTCCGGGTAGCCTTCGCGCATGGCGGACTCCTCCACCCAGTCGATCATCATCGGCGCGTCACCGGACCGGGTGGCGGCGGTCATCTGTGACTTCTCGCGGTACCCGGAGTGGACCGAGGCGGTGCGCCGCGCCGAGGTGATCGAGGAGTACGAGGACGGCTACGCCAGCCAGGTGCGTTTCACCATCGACGCCGGGGTGATGGCCGACGAGTACGTGCTCGCCTACGAGTACGCCGAGGACGTGTCGCGCGTCGAGTGGCATCTCGTCGCCCCCTCGAAGATGCAGAAGAGCCAGCGCGGCTCGTACGACCTGGCGGCCAACCCGGACGGCAGCACCACGGTGACCTACACGCTTGAGGTCGAGTTGTCCGTGGGAATGCTCGGCATGTTCCGGCGCAAGGCCGAAAAGATGATCATGGACACCGCGTTGAAGCAGCTCAAGCGCCGGGTAGAAGCACCCGGTACAGCGCAGTGACGTGTCCGGCAGCACGGTAGGGGAGCCGACGGTGGGCGGAACGGATCCGGGTTCGGCCCGGGAAGAGGCGGAACGACTGGTTGCCACAGTGCTCGCGGGGGCCCGGCTGGCCTCCGGTCAGGCGGCGGGCGGCGCGTTCGGCTCGCTGGGCGGGATGCTGTCCGGTGTCCTCGGTCACAGTGCCCCGCCCGGTGGCGGCGGCAGCGGTTCCGGTGCCGGCGGCGGTTTCGCCACCGGCTCGGCGGAATGCTGCGTCTGCCCGGTCTGTCGTGGCATCGCCGCTTTACGCGATCCGAGTCCGGAATTCGCCGAGCGCCTCGCGACCGGAGCCGGCGACCTCGCGGCCGGTGTCGCCAGCCTGCTCCGCGCGTTCGCCCCGGTCGACCAGCCTGCGGCCGACCCGTCGGGGTCGTCGGCACCGACCTCGCCGGCACCTGGGCAGACGACAGGCCCGAGCGGCGACGACCCGGCACCGCAGCCCCACCCGACCGACCGGTCCGGCTCAACCGATGACGATCACGTGTGGCGCGATGCCACCCGCAGCGGGCATGATTCTCAGCCGGCGCCGGAGCGGGATGTCTGGTCGGTCGCCACCCGGACGGCGGGCCCACCCGCCCCGGCCACCGCAGTACCCGTCGACGAGGCCGGGTCGGTGGCCGCACCGGCACCGACCAGCCGGCCCGTGGTGCCCGCTTCGCGGGTGCCCGACGACACCGGTGCGGACGCACCGGGCGACGTCGCCTGAGCGCGGGACATCCTGACCCGGACCGGCGTGCCGTCGGCGCGTGGGCCGGACAGCAGAGGGGAGCGGCAGCGGTGACGCTGACCATCGGAGTCGACGTCGGTGGCACGAAGGTGGCCGGCGGTGTCGTGGACGACACCGGCAAGGTCCTCGTGCAGGCCCGACGGGACACTCCCGCCGATGACGTCGGCAAGACCCGCGACGTCATCATCGAGCTGGTCAGCGAGCTGGCTGCCGGGCGCGTCATCGAGGGCGTCGGCATCGGTGCGGCCGGCTGGATCGACGCTCACCGCTCCACTGTCCTCTTCGCCCCCAACCTGGCCTGGCGCGACGAGCCGCTGCGCGAGTACGTCAGCAGCGCGGTCGGGGTGCCGGTGATCGTCGAGAACGACGCGAACGTGGCCGCCTGGGCCGAGTTCCGCTACGGCGCAGCCCGGGCCGCCGACGACTCCATGGTCATGTTCACGATCGGCACCGGCGTCGGCGGTGGCATCGTGCTCGGCGGTGACCTGGTCCGCGGCGCGCACGGCATCGCCGCGGAGCTGGGCCACATGCTTGCCGTGCCGGACGGTCACCAGTGCGGCTGCGGGCGGCTTGGCTGCATCGAGCAGTACGCCAGCGGCAGCGCCCTGGTCCGCTTCGCCCGCGCCGGCGCCCGACAGGAGCCGCAACGTGCCGCGGCGCTGCTGGACCTGGCCGGTGGCGAGGCCGAGGCGATCACCGGCCCGATGGTGACCGCCGCCGCGCAGGGCGGCGACATGGTCTCCGCCGAGGCGTTCGCGCAGATCGGCCGCTGGCTGGGCACCAGCCTCGCCGACATGGCGCAGATCCTCGACCCGCAGGCCCTTGTCGTCGGCGGTGGCGTGATCGACGCCGGTGACCTGCTGCTCGGCCCGACCCGCCGCTCCTACGTCGAATCGCTCGCCCAGCGGGGCCGCCTGCCGGTGGCCGAGGTGCTCCCCGCCGAGCTGGGCAACAGCGCAGGGGTGATCGGCGCGGCCGACCTGGCCCGGCGGATCTGAGACGGTCGGGATGGACGAGGTCTCGGGCGTACCACTGCGTGTGGTGTCGTACAACATCCACAGCCAGCGCGACGACACCGCCGCGTTGGCGGCGGTGGTCCGGGCCGCGGGCCCGGACGTGGTGATCGTGCAGGAGGGGCCGCGCCGGTTCCGGTGGCGGGAGAAGTCCGCCGCCCTCGCCGAGTCGTTCGGGCTGGTGGTGGCCTCCGGTGGGCTGCCCGCGCTGGGCAACCTGCTGCTGACCAGCCTGCGCGTGCAGGTGACAGGCACCAGGTGCCAGCGCTTCCCGCTGACCCCGGGCCGGCACCTGCGCGGCGCCGCGTACGCCGAATGCCGGGTCGGCGGCGCCCGGTTCAGCCTGGTCGGCTCGCACCTGTCCACCGATCCTGCCGAACGTCCCGGGCAGGCCGCCGAGCTCAAGCGCGGCCTGGCGGCGGCGGGCGGCCCGGTGGTGGTCGGTGCCGACCTGAACGAGGGGCCGGACGGGCCGGCCTGGGCCACTGTGGCCGACGGGCTCACCGACGCCGCCGTGGCGGCCGACCGGGCGGACCGGCTCACCTACTCGTGCGCGGACCCGCGTCGGCGCATCGACGCGCTCTTCGTCGACCCGCGGGTCACAGTGGTCGACTACGACGTGGTGGACACTCCGCAGACCCGGCGGGCCAGCGATCATTTTCCGGTCCTGGTCGACCTGCTGCTGCCCAGCTCCGGCTGACCCGCCGCTCGCCCGCCCGCCGATCGATCCGCGTCGGGACTGGACATCCGGCGCTGATGTGGAGAGGATTTCGCGGCGAACGGCACCCGTGCCGCACAAAAGGAGATGTCCCGGTGTCCACCTCCACCGACCACGGCCGGCCCGACCCGGAGGGGACGCCGTCGGCGCAGAGCCGCGACGTCCGCCCCCTGTCCGATCGGAGCGACACGGTCTGCGTCATCGGGGCCGGGGCCAGCGGCCTGACGGCCATCAAGAACCTGCGCGAGCACGGCTTCGGGGTGGACTGCTACGAACGGGAGACCGGAGTCGGCGGCGCCTGGAACTGGCGCCACGATCGCAGCCCGGTGTACGCGAGCACCCACCTGATCTCGTCGAAGCCGTTCACCCAGTTCCCCGACTTCCCGATGCCGGACTCCTGGCCGGACTACCCGCACCACAGCCAGCTGCTCTCGTACTTCGAGCGCTACGCCGACCATTTCGACCTGCGGTCGCACATCTGGTTCGGCACCGAGGTGGTCCGTGTGGAGCCCGCCGAGGGGGACCGCTGGGACGTGACGACCCGCTCCACCGGCGGGTACGGCCCGGAGCGCACCTCCCGCTACGCCGCGGTGGTGATCGCCAACGGGCACAACTGGTCGCCGAAGCTGCCCCGCTACGAGGGCCTTGAGCAGTTCCGTGGCGAGATCATGCACGCCTCGTCCTACAAGGACCCGGCGCAGTTGCGCGGCAAGCGGGTCCTCGTGGTGGGCGCCGGCAACACCGGCTGCGACATCGCCGTGGAGGCCGCCCAGCAGGCCTCGCGCTGCTGGCACTCCACCCGGCGCGGCTACTGGTACGCCCCGAAGTACGTCCTCGGTCGCCCCGCCGACCAGGTCAACGACTCGCTGCTGGCGCTGCGGGTGCCGCTGCGGGTACGCCAGTGGCTCTACCACTGGACGCTGCGGCTGACCGTTGGCGACCTGACCCGCTTCGGCCTGCCCAAGCCCGACCACCGGGTGTACGAGACGCACCCGATCGCCAACAGCCAGCTCGTCTACTACGTGGGCCACGGCGGGATCGGCCCGGTGCCCGACGTGGCCCGGTTCCACCCGTACGCGGTGGAGCTGGCCGACGGCCGCGAGATCGACCCCGAGCTCGTCATCTTCGCCACGGGTTACCTGCCGCGTTTCGAGTTCCTCGACGCATCGGTGTTCGGTGACAGCGCCGGCACGGGTCGGCCCACGCTGTGGCTCAACGCGTTCACACCGGGGCACCCGACGCTCGCGGTGGCCGGCCTGGTGCAGCCGGACTCCGGGTTGTTCGCCCTGTCGCACTGGCAGACGGTGCTCTTCGCCCGGCTGTTGCGGGCCCGCCGCGACCGGCCGGAGCGGGCCGCGGCGTTCGCGCAGCGGGTGCGCGACCGGGCCGGGGAGCGCTACTCCGGGCAGGTCAAGGACAGCAGCCGGCACTGGTTCGAGGTCGGTCACGCCGACTATCTGCGCGCCGTCCAGCGCGCCCTGCACGACCTGGAGGGCAAGTGAGCGCGAGGAGTGAGCTTGCGAGCCCCGCAGTCGCGAACGAAAGGCTGGGCAAGTGACCGCGACGAGTGAGCTGCGGATCATGCGGGGCCGGGAGTGGTCCCGCCCGGTCCGGCCGGCGCGGCGTGAGGTGGTAAGCGCCGTTCCCGAGTTGGAGCAGGGGCGGCCTCCGCTGCTGTTCGTTCCGGGGTTCGGTCACGGCGCGTGGGCGTTCGCCGAGCACTGGCTGGGCCACGCCGCGTCGCGGGGCTTCCCGGCGTACGCGATGAGCCTTCGGGGGCACGGCGGCAGTGAGCCGGCGCCGGAGGCGACGCTGCGCGCGTACACCCATGATGTGGCCCAGGTGGCGGCGGGCCTGCCGCGGCAGGCGGTGCTTGTGGGGCACGGTGCCGGGGCGCTCGTGGTGGCGCACGCGCTGGCCCGCTACCCGGCGCGCGGCGCGGTGCTGGTGGCGCCGGTCTTCGGTGGGTGGAAGGTGTTCGGGGCGGCGTTGCGCCGCAACCCGGCCGGCACGTTGCCGGCGGTGTTCGGGGGGCCGCTGCGGCTCAGCCGTGGGCAGTTGTTCAGCCGTGAGTTGCCCGACGAGGAGGCCCGGCGGTACGTCGGCCGGCTCGGTCGGGCGGGCCGGCGGGCGCAGTGGTCGCTGCTGGGTGAGCCGGCGGCGGAACCGGCCGTGGGCTCGCCGCCGGTGCTGGTGCTGGGCAGCCCGGACGACCGGGTGGTGCCGGCGTCGACGTTGACGCGGGTGGCCCGCCGGTACGGCTCGGCGCCGCTGCTGTTCCCCGGGATGGGGCACGACATGATGCTCGACGTGCGGTGGGCCGAGCCGATCGACGCGATCCTTGACTGGCTGGAGAAGGAGCCGGTGGCGCGCTGAGCGACCGGCGGCCGCTGCGTCAGCCGGTGGCGCGTTCGGTGGTGCGGTCGGCGGGTCGTGGCACCCGGATGGTGTCGTCGGGGGTGTCGTCGGTCCTGGTCAGGCGGCTGACCAGGGCACCGCTTTCGTCGAGGGCGCTGAGGTAGGAGCGTGCCCAGGCCCGGATGTCGTGCTGGTGCAGGTGGGCGCGCATGGCCCGCATCCGCTCGGTGGTGTCGGCCGGGCTGGTCCGCAGCGCAGTGCAAATCGCCTGCTTGAGCCCTTCCAGGTCGTGCGGGTTGACCAGGTACGCCTGGGACAGCTCGGCGGCGGTGCCGGCGAACTCGCTGAGCAGCAGCGCGCCCGTGTCGTCCACCCGGGCTGCCACGTACTCCTTGGCGACCAGGTTCATCCCGTCGCGCAGCGGGGTCACCGCCATCACGTCGGCGACCCGGTAGAGCGCTGCCAACTCGGCCCTGTCGAAGGGCTGGGTGAGGTAGTGGATGGCCGGCTCGCCGACGCGGCCGTATTCGCCGTTGATCCGGCCCACCTCACGCTCGATCCGCTCGCGCAGGATCTGGTACTGGCCGACGCGTTCCCGGCTCGGCATGGCCACCTGGACGAGGACCGTGTCGCGGACCTTGACGTCGCCGCTGGCGAGCAGCTCGCTGTACGCCTTGAGGCGCTGCTCGATGCCCTTTGTGTAGTCCATCCGGTCCACGCTGAGGATGACCTGCCGGGGGTCGCCGAGGTCCTGGCGGAGTCGGCGGGCGCGGGCGGCCACGTCGGGGCGGGCGGCGAGGGCCTCCATCTCGGTGGTGTCGATGGAGACGGGGAACGCGCCGATGCGGACCACCCGGTCGTCGATCCCGATCCGACGGTCGGTGGCCGGCAGCTCCAGCACCCTTGTGACGAGCTGCGCGAAGTTGTGCGCGGCCTGGGCGCGCTGGAAGCCGACCAGATCGGCGCCGAGCATGCCCTGCAGCAGCTCGGCCCGGCGGGGCAGCTGCATGAACAGCTCCGGTGGCGGGAACGGCACGTGCAGGAAGAACCCGATGCGCAGGTCGGGTCGCAGGGCGCGCAACTGCCCGGGGACCAGTTGCAGGTGGTAGTCCTGCACCCAGACCACAGCGCCGGGCTCGGCGACCTCGGCGGTGGCCTCGGCGAAGCGCTGGTTGACCCGCTGGTACGCCTCCCACCATCGGCGGTGGTGCTCGGGCTGCTCGACGGCGTCGTGGTAGAGCGGCCAGAGGGTGGCGTTGGAGAACCCCTCGTAGTGGTCGCGGAGATCCTCGTGGCTGAGGGGGACGGTGTGCATCCGGACGCCGTCGACGTCGGGAAGCGTGGGGGCCGGACCGGTGCCGCCGGCCCACCCGACCCAGGTGGCCGGGGTGTGCCGCAGCAGCGGGTGCAGCGCGCTTACCAGCCCGCCGGGGCTTCGGCGCCACTCGCAGGCCCCGTCAGGTGCCTGGTTGTCGTCGATGGGGAGGCGGTTGGCCACCACCACGAGGGAACTCTGTCGCATCTCGGGCATTCCGATCAGCAGAGGACTGACCGCCACGAGCAAGGAAAAACCGGCCAGTCAGCGGGGGAAGTGACGTACATCGGTATTCCTACTGACCGTAAGTTACACCATTGTTACGCCCCGGGCGGGTCGGCGTTGTCCCGGGATGCGGTCGAGAACCCCTAGGCGTCAGACGACGGCGCCGTTGTCCGGGTCGTCGTCTTCCTCGTCGCCGGGTCGCAGCCGCCAGATCAGCGTGACGAAACCGGCAAGGATGCCGGTGAAGCCGAACAGGGTGACCGCTGAACGGTCGATCGGGAGCAGCCACGGGAAGAGGAAGAGCACGAATCCGACGACCACCGCGAGTGTGCCGATCACCGCGTACTTGGAGAACCGGGGAAGCGGCGGCGGAGGCGGCGGGTGGTAACCCTCGTCCTCGTCGTCGTCGGGCAGATCGGCCCCGAACGTGTCCAGCCCGTCCAGCAGCGACGGCTCGTCCGGCCGGGCGCCCCGTCCGATCGAGATCCCGGAGATGTCGGTCGCCGACGGCAATCGGCGGACGTCGGTGGCGGTCGGACCGGCCTCGTCGGTGCCGGAGCGGGCGAGCGGACCGGTGGTTGGCTCGTCGCGCTCGTCGACGTTCTCCGCGGCCGGCCACGGGCGCTCGTCGGTGGTCGCTGTGGTGTGGAAACCGGCCACGATCCGAGCCCACTCGGCGTCGATGTCCGGCTCGTCACGGGCCGGGGGCTGCTCCGGAGCAGTCTCGTCGGAGAGTTGGGTGAGGTAGTCGCGGGCAGTGGTCAGGTGTGAGCGGTCGACGTACAGCCTGTCGACCGGGCGGGCCGGCACCGTGGTGGTGCGGGTGACCGGGTTGAGATCGGCGGACGGTTGCAGGTAGGCGGCTATCCCGCCGGCGGCCAGCACGTCGAGCAGGTGCTCACCGACGCGCGGATCGACGTCGCCGACGACGGCGTACTCGCTCGCGTCGAGCCCGTTGTCCCGCCGTCCCCGGCGGGCCCCACCCGCTGACACCCGGACATCCTCCTCAACGCGCCCTTCGGCGCGGCCGTCCCGCCCCCTCGACGCCCGCCCGCACGCCGTGCTCTGAATCGTGACACGTCCGGGGTCGGTTCCGGGAGTGCGTTGCGTCGCGTCTTCCAAACTCCCGGCCGCCGCCGCAGGTCGCGGCAGGGTTCTTTGTCCGTTCTTGCGCGACACGTGCTATCTCGATGACCGGCGGCGCCCGAGCGGCCCGACACGCCGAGCGAGATGAACGGGGACCGCTGGACCTGCCGAGGGACGTCGATGCCGCCTCGTCCGTTGTGGGAAGGGCTGGCGCTTCGTAGGCTCGTCGGCGACGGCGGCGTTGCCCCGCATGGGCGTCCCGTCGCGGGCACACCACGGAAAGGACGCCGGTGTTCTACTGGCTGCTGAAGTACGTTCTCCTCGGTCCGCTGCTCAAGCTGATCTTCCGCCCGCAGGTGGAGGGTCTGGACAACGTGCCGGCGACCGGCCCGGTGATCCTGGCCAGCAACCACCTCTCCTTCTCCGACTCGATCTTCACCCCGCTGATCACCAGGCGGAAGGTCACCTTCGTGGCCAAGGCCGAGTACTTCACCGGCAAGGGGATCAAGGGCTGGCTGACCAGGATGTTCTTCGTCGGCACCGGCACCATTCCGGTGGACCGCTCCGGCGGCCAGGCAGCCCGCGCGGCCCTGGACACCCAGTTGCAGGTGCTGCGCGCCGGGGGAGTGGCAGGCATCTACCCCGAGGGCACCCGATCCCCGGACGGCCGGCTCTACCGGGGCAAGACCGGCGTGGCGCGGCTCGCCCTGGAGAGCGGCGCGGTGGTGGTGCCCGTGGCGATGCTCAACGCCGACCAGATCCAGCCGCCCGGCAAGCTCATCCCCAGGATCGCTCGGGTGCGGATCCGCTTCGGCGCCCCACTCGACTTCTCCCGCTACCAGGGGATGGCCGGTGACCGGTTCGTCGAGCGCGCGGTCACCGACGAGATCATGTACGAGCTGATGGAACTCTCCGGCCGCGAGTACGTCGACATCTACGCCCAGAAGCTCAAGCAGCTCACCCCCGCCCCGGCAGCCGCCTGACCCACGCTCAGCAGGCCACCGCCGGCCCGGTCGGGCTGATCGGCCGGCCAGCCAGCGCGAGCAGACCCGGGGCGTTGTTGCGCAACGCGAAGGTGCCCACCTCGGCACGCGGCACCCGGGCCGCCGCCGGATCGCCGGCACGGGTCAGCTCGGCCGCCGCCAGCGCCAGCGCCAGCACCCGGTCGCTGGCGTCCGGAATCCGACCGTACGTCTCGGCGGCGGCCAGGTGCAGCTCGGCCGCGCGCCTGTGGTCACCGTCCGCCGCGGACACGGCCGCCGTCACCGTCCGCAACGCCGCCTCCGACCAGGGCGTCCGATGACCCACCCGGTCCAGCATCGCCCGGACCCGCACCGAGGCGTCCCGCCCGGCCAGGGCTGCGGCGTACGCGGCCGCGGCGATCCACTCCCCGCTGGCCAGAGCCGGCACCGCCGACCACGACAGGTCCAACTCGTCGATCAGCTCCGCCGCCTCGACGGCACGGCCCTGCAACGCCCGGCACAGCGCCGCCATGCCCAGCATCGTCCAGCGCAGGCGGTGGAACCCGCTGCGCCGCGCGGTGTCCAGCGCGTCGGCCAGGTCGCTCGGATCATCGTCGTCGCGCAGCACCAGCAGGCAGCAGCGCAACCCCCGCACCTGCATGTCCCAACTGCCGGTCGGAGTGTCCACGAACGCCTCCGCCGCCGCGAGCAGCCGGCCGAAGTCACCTTCGAACCAGGCCCGCATCGCCTCCGCCGAATAGCTTGTGGTCAACGTCTGGCCGCTTGCCGTCCGGGCCGGCGCCGCCGAGAGCAGGGCGTCCGACCGCAACCAGTCGCCCTCCTCGCGGATCGCCCAGGCGAGGTTCTGGGTGGCCCGGGGCAGCGCCAGTAACTGACCCGCCCGGGCGAACTCGACGACCGCGTGCAGCTCGTCCAGCCCGATCCGATCACCGGCCTGGTAGCGGGCGGTGGCTGCGGTGATCCGGGCGTTGGTGCGGGTCTCGGTCAGGCCCAGCCGCTCCGCGATCTCCGCCGCGCTGTCCGCCGCCGCCACCGCCAGGTCCCGCTCGTAGTTGAGCATGTGCAACCGGCCCAGCTCCGCGTACGCGTCGGCCTTCTGCGGGCTGTCCGGCAGCGGCTCGAACAGCTGCACCGCGCGGTCCAGGCAGGCCAACGCCTCACTGCGGTCGGCACGCAGCCAGGCGGCCTGCCCGAGCAGCGTCCACGCCCGGGCGGCGCAGGCGTCGTCACCGTGCGCCAGCAGCCGGTCGGCGAGCGCGTGCACCTGCTCCGGCCCGCCACCGGACAGGAAAGCGTTGCCGTCGCGGTAGAACGAGATCTCCGTGCTGAGCAGCTCCAACTGGAGCCGCCCCACCGGGTCGCTGTCGTCGGCCAGGCCGAGCGCCCGGCCCGCGTGGCTCGCCGCCGCGTCCAGCCCGTGCAGCGCGTACGCCCGGCGGGCCGCCCGGTGCAGCGCCTGCCGCGCCGGGGCCGCGTACCGGCGGACCTGCATACCGAGCGAGCGGGCGATCTCGTGGGCCGCCCAGCGGTGGTGGGCGAGGACCTCCGCCAGGTCGGTGTCGCGGCTCTGCGACAGGGCGTCGAGCCAGTCGGCGGCCCGCTCGTGCCGCGCCACCCGCTCGGTACGCGGCAGCCGTTGGTAGCAGACGTCGCGCACCAGCACGTGCCGGAACCGGAACTCCGCCTGCCCCGCCATCGTCGACGCCGACTGCTCGTGCACGAAGTCGCGCTGCTCCAGCCGGCGCAGCGCGCGCTCGACCGACTCGACAGGCTGCCCCAGCGCGGCCGCCACAGCGCCCGGCCAGAACTGCACCCCGACCACCGAGGCGGCCAGCAGCACCGCGCGGTCCTTCGCGTCCAGCAGGTCCACCCGATTGGCGATCACCGCGTGCACGCTCTCCGGCATCGTCAGTTCGAGCTGCTTGTCCAGCGACCAGCCCCGCCCGGACTGCCGCAACGCGCCCTGCTCGATCAGCATCCGGACGTACTCGTGGGCGTAGAGGGGGTTGCCGCCGGCCACCTCGATGAGCGGGGTGAGCATGTCGGCGGAGAACGCCGCCTGGCCGAACAGGTGCGCGTACAGGGCGGCGATGCCGGTGTCGCGCAGCGGCGGCAGGGTGATGGTCACCGAACCGGTGATGGTGCCGGCCCAGCTCGGATCCCTGTCGACGAGCTCCGGGCGGGCGGTGCAGAGCAGCAGCAGCGGCGCCTCCCGGGCGGCCGCCCCGAGCAGCTCCACGAAGCGCAGCATCGCGTCGTCGGCCCAGTGCAGGTCCTCGAAGACCAGCACTGTGGGGCGCCGGGCGGCCAACGCCAGTAGGAAGCGCCGCCACGCGGACTCCGCCTCCTCGGCCGGCAGCGGCGTGCCGGGCAATCCGACGAGTGGGCGCAGGGCGTCCACCACCCGGTCCCGTTCACCCGGCCCGATCAGCTCACCGACGGCGGCGGCCAACCGCGCAGCCGCGCTGCCCGCCGGATCGGTGTCCAGGATGCCGGCCTCGGTCTTGACGATGTCGGCGAGCGCCGCGAACGTGACGTTCTCCCCGAACGGCGGGCAACGCCCGGTCCGCCAGGTCAGCGGCTCGTCGACCAGCCGGCCGGCGTGCCGGTAGAGCTCCCGCAGCAGCCGGCTCTTGCCGATGCCGGCCCTACCGAAGATCGTCACCACCTGCGGCAGCCGGTCACGCAGCGACCGGTGCAGGGCGTTGACGAGCATGCCCAGCTCGTGTTCCCGATCGACGAGCGGCGTCGTGTCCGGCTCCCGGTCGGTGGGTTGGCGGCGCAGCGGAGACAGGGCGAGCCACACCTCGGTCGGCGACGACCGGCCGCGCAGCGTGACCGGGGGCTGCTCCTCGTAGCGGATGGCGTCCTTCGTCAGCGCGTGGGTGGCACCGCAGACCAGCACTCCGCCCGGCGGCGCGACGGACTGCATCCGCGAGGCGGTGTTCACCACGTCCCCGGCCACGATCGCCTGCCCACCGTCGCGGGCGGCGGCCACGTCGACAAGTGCCTCGCCTGTGGACACGCCCACCCGGAACCGCATTTCGGTGCTGCCCGTCGGCGCGAACCGGGTGAGCACCCGTTGCAACTCCAGCCCGGCCCGCACACAGCGCAGCGCATCGGTCTCGGTGGCGATCGGCGCACCGAAGAGCGCCATCACCGCGTCCCCGATGTACTTCTCGACCACCCCGCCGTACTGGCCGACGACCCGGCGGGCCGCGGAGAAGAAACCCGTCTGCATGCCCCGGACCTGCTCCGGGTCTGTCCGCTCGACGTACGGGGTGAAGTCGATCAGGTCGACGAAGAGGACGCTTACCCGGCGGCGGTCCTCCTGAGGTGTGATGGCGGCCGGCCGGTCGGTGCCCGGTCGGGGCGACCCGCAGGAGGTGCAGAACGTGACGTCCGATGCGAGTGGACGCAGGCAGTGTGGACAGACAGCGCCCAGCTCGGCGCCACAGCCACCGCAGAAGCGATCGCCGTCGGCGGCCGTGCGTCCACAGCGCTCACACTGCGCGGCGATGACACCCTCCACTGGCGGACCGGTCGACGCCCACGGCGTCCCGTCAGACGGAGTATCACCGCCGGGACCGCTGTCGGGTACCGGCCTGTTGGTTAGCGGACAGTCCACCGGCGGGTTTGCGGACTACATTCAGTCGGCAATATCGATCAGCGACCAGAGGGGGACAGGTCAATGGTGTACGTCAAGTTGGAAAGCGACTGGACCGACGGCAACGGAGTCAACCACTCCGCGGGCGAGTCGGTGGATGTCGACGCCGCGACGCTCGCCACGCTCCAGGCCGAGGGCATCGTCAGCGAGCAGACCCACGGCCCGGGCGGCGACGGCAAGGGTCCGGACAAGTGGGCCGGGCCGGGCAGCTCCGGGGTCTGACCCCGAGCGGCCGACACGACGACGGTGCCGGGTCACGCACGGGTGACCCGGCACCGTCGCGTCCGTCTCGTGTGCTGACAGCCCTCGGGCAGGTCAGCGGTCGTTCATACCGGCGCGTCGGCGCAGCGCGGCCACGTCGGTGACCACGATCCGGCGACCCTCGGTACGCAGCCAGCCGCGACTGGCGAACGAGCCGATCGCCTGGTTGACGCTCTGCCGGGAGCCGCCGGCCATCTCGGCCAACTGGCTCTGGTTGAGCTCGATCGTGATCATCGGGGCCTGGCTCTCGCCGGCCAGCCGGACAAGCGTCTTGGCCACCCGGCCGGGCAGGTCCAGGAAGACGTGGTCGGCGTTCTGCTCGGTGAGTCGGCGGATCAGCCCGCCCAGCGAGCGCATCACCGCGTCCAGGATGCGCGGGTTGGAATGCACAAGCTCCATGAACGCGCCCCGGGAGAGCGCGAGGGCCGCGCAGTCCTCGATGGCCTCGGCCGAGGCGGACCGGGTGGAGGCGTCGAGCAGCGAGACCTCGCCGAGCACATCCGGCGGACGGATCACCGACAGCACCGCCCGCTCGCCCGTGGGCGCGGTGCGGAACACGGCCACGGCACCCCGGCGCAGGACGATCAGCGACTCACCGGGGTCGTTCTCCACGAAGAGCAACTGTCCCTTGCGGTAGGTGCGCGGGACAGCGGCGGCGATCACGCGCTGCCGCACCTCAGGCTCCAGTCCGGCGAACATCTCGACACCCGTGAGCGCATCACCCGGCTCCGGCAGGCGAACCTCCACGGCCCAACCCCTCCCCGGTCAAGGACCACAACTCGCTCACCGGGCGAACCTGATGGGCCCCGACAAGGTGAACTGACACCGATTCGGCGTCCGGCTAGCGATACACATCAGATCATGACGGTCCGGTCGCTTGCTGTACACCCCTCGAAGCACTTCCGTGACCGTGGCGAGTTGTGGCGTACCGGCAGAGGTGTGCTTGTCGCCATCGGCCGCTCGGACCGGCGCTGACCTGCGGTGATCCGTTTTCGGGGCCCTGCCGGGACGCGCCCGGCGCCGGTGGGCGAGGATGGCCGGAATGGTTTACCGCTACTTTTACGACTGCGAATTCATCGAGGACGGTCGGATCGTCGATCTCGTCTCGATCGGTGTCGTCGACGAGTACGGCCGCGAGTTCTACGCGGTCTCCACCGAGTTCGACGACTCCCGTGCCGTGCCCTGGGTCCGGCGCAACGTACTGGACAGGCTGCCCTCGCCCGCCGACCGGGCCTGGCGTTCCCGTGAGCGCATCCGGGACGACCTGTACGAGTTCCTCGTCGAGCCGGTCCGGGACCGGCCGGGGGAGCAGATGGAGCTGTGGGCCTGGTACGCCGCGTACGACCATGTGGTCCTCGCGCAGCTCTGGGGCGCGATGCCGGCGCTTCCCCGGGAGGTCCCCCGGTTCACCAAGGACCTGCGCCAACTCTGGGACGACAAGGGTCGGCCCGCCCTGCCCGACGCCGACGCCGCCCGGCACGACGCGCTTGTCGACGCCCGGCACAACCTGGCCCGCTGGCGGGCGATGACGACCCGCTGAGAGTGGTCGTACCTTTGCAGGTTTGACCGGTTCTGTCCCGGGCATCGGTTCGACGAGCCGAGCTGAGGGAGAGTGCCATGAGCAACGAGCCGACCAGCGTCGCCGAGGCCCGCGCCCGGGTCACCGAGCTGGTCCGCGAGGCACGGATCTGCATGTTCACGACGATCGGCCTGGACGGGCGGTTGGTGAGCCGACCGATGGGGCTCCAGGAGGCAGAGTTCGACGGGGACCTGTGGTTCTTCGCCTCCGCCGACTCCGCGAAGGCCCGCCAGATCCGGGTCAATCCGGAGGTCAACGTCGCGTTCTCCGATCAGAAGCGCAGTGCCTGGGTGTCGGTGGCGGGCACCGCCACCGAGGGGTTCGACAGGGACCGCGCCGAGCAGCTGTGGAACCCGGTGCTCACTGTGTGGTTCCCGCAGGGACCGGACACCCCCGGGCTGACGTTGATCAAGGTGCACGCCAGCTCGGCCGAGTACTGGGACTCGCCGAGCAGCACCGTCGTCAACCTGTTCGGGTTCGCCAGGGCCGTCGTCACGGGCCAGCCGCCGGCGCCGGGCGAGAACCACGAGGTGACGTACTGACCGGCGCCGGGCAGCCCGGGGCGCGCTGTCATTGCACAGGCAGGCCGACTACAGTTCGCAGTGACGGCCCGCCCCGGGCCGGCAACGGCGCCGATGGTCTGATCTGACACATATCCTGGGGCAAATCGGGCTTTACCTGATGCTCCAGGAGGATGAGCGGATCATGCGTATCGGCGTGCTCACCGGCGGCGGCGACTGCCCAGGTCTCAACGCGGTCATCCGGGCGGTGGTCCGCAAGGGCGTCGCCACTTACGGTCACGAGTTCGTGGGCTTCCGGGACGGTTGGAAGGGCCCGCTGGAGGGTCTGTCCCGTCCCCTCGAGATCGCGGACGTCCGCGGCATCCTGCCCCGCGGCGGCACCATCCTCGGCTCGTCCCGGACCAACCCGTTCAAGATCGAGAACGGCGTCGAGCGGATCAAGGACAACCTGGCCAGCCAGGGCGTCGACGCGCTCATCGCGATCGGCGGCGAGGACACCCTGGGCGTGGCCACCAAGCTCTACGAGCTGGGCGTGCACGTCATCGGCGTGCCGAAGACCATCGACAACGACCTGGGCGCCACCGACTACACCTTCGGCTTCGACACCGCTGTCAACATCGCGATGGAGGCCATCGACCGGCTGCACACCACCGCGGAGAGCCACCACCGCACCCTCGTCGTCGAGGTGATGGGCCGGCACGCTGGCTGGATCGCCCTGCACGCCGGCCTGGCCGGCGGCGCCAACGTGATCCTGCTGCCCGAGCGGCAGTTCGACGTCGACCAGGTTGCCGGCTACGTCGAGAAGCGCTTCCAGCACCAGTACGCCCCCATCGTGGTGGTCGCCGAGGGCGCCCAGCCGCTGGACGGCCAGATGGTGCTCGCCAACCAGGAGCTGGACTCCTTCGGCCACGTCCGCCTCGGCGGCATCGGCCAGTGGCTGGCCGAGCAGCTGGAGGCCAAGACCGGCAAGGAAGCCCGCACCGTGGTGCTGGGCCACATCCAGCGCGGTGGCACCCCGACCGCCTTCGACCGGGTCCTCGCCACCCGCCTCGGCCTGCAGGCCATCGACGCGGTCCACGAGGGCGACTGGGGCAAGATGGTCGCGATGCAGAGCACCGACATCGTCCGGGTGCCGCTCGCCGACGCCACCCGCGAGCTGAAGACCGTGCCGCTGGAGCGGTACGCCGAGGCCGAGGTCTTCTTCGGTAGCTGATCAACACCTAGGGCGGCGCGGCGGGCCAGCGGGTCCGCCGCGCCGCGACCCGACGCGAGGGGGTACGGCCACATGTCAGCCGGAGTGCACACGGTCGCCGTGATCGGTGCGGGCAAGATCGGCGAGCTGATGCTCTCCGGCCTGCTGCGCTCCGGATGGCCGGTGGACCGCCTGCTCGCCACCGCCCGACGGCCGGCCCGCGCCGAGGAACTGACCGCCCGCTACGGCATACGTGTGGTCGACAACCTGACCGCCGTGGACGAGGCCGCCGTACTCGCGATCTCGGTCAAACCGCAGGACGCCGGCACTCTGCTGGACGAGATCGGCCCCAAGGTGCCCGCCGACAAGCTTGTCATCTCGCTCTGCGCGGGGCTGCCCAGCGCCTTCTTCAGCCGCCGGCTGCCCGAGGGCACCCCGGTCATCCGGGTCATGACCAACACCCCGGCGCTCGTTGACGAGGCGATGACTGCCATCTCGGCAGGTGTGCACGCCACGGGGGCGCACCTGGCGCTTGCCGAGGAGATGTTCAAGCCCCTCGGCAAGACGATCCGGGTGCCCGAGTCACAGCAGGACGCCGTCACCGCGCTCTCCGGCTCCGGCCCTGCCTACTTCTACCTGCTGGTCGAGGCCATGATCGACGCGGGGATCCTGCTCGGTCTGCCCCGCCAGGTGGCGCACGAGCTGATCGTGCAGAGCGCCGTCGGCTCGGCCGTGATGCTGCGCGACTCCGGCGAACACCCGGTCAAGCTGCGCGAGGCCGTCACCTCGCCGGCCGGCACCACCATCTCGGCGATCCGTGAGCTGGAGAAGCACGGCGTACGGGCCGCGCTGCTCGCCGCACTGGAAGCCGCCCGGGACCGCGCCCGCGAACTGGCCGCTCAAGCCGACTGACGCCTGCCCGTTGCCGGAGCGGCATTTGCTCTTGAACGCCGCGCCCTGGCGATGCAGGCTGTCGGTATGCGGCGAGAGTGTCTTCCGATTCTCGATCTGACGTTCGTGGGTGGCCCTCGCCGTGTGCGGCGGTCGGAGGAGTCGTGGTAACCGGCGACGGCCACGTCCATGAAGTGCGTCGCATCCCGCGTCGAGACATGACCGTCCGGCCGTTCCCTGACATGGGGGCGGAGCAGCAGCCGGAGGCTGTCCTGCAGCGCCTGCGGGAGTGGGCGGAGGGCCAGGCTGAGGATTCGATCGCCTGGTACCTGCGAGACAAGGCGATCCGCCGCACAGCTTCCCGCATGCTGCGCGGGTGCGCCATACTGCTGGGAATCGCCGGAGGTGTCGTACCGCTGGTCAGCGCGGCTAGCGGTGGCCGCGGTGCCAGTTGGGGGTACGTCCTCCTCGCTATGGCGGGTGGCTGTCTGGCATTCGACCACTTTTTTGGGCTGTCGTCCGCGTGGATGCGGGATATCGCCACCGTGCAGGCGCTTCAACGGGCACTCACCGAGTTCAGGTTGGACTGGGTAACCGCAGACTTGAGTACCGCAACGGATGACGACGAGGTGGATCTGACGGTACGACGCCGTGAGGACTTGATCCGTACGCTTGTGCTGCGCACAGCCGAGCTGGTCGAGGCGGAGACTGGCGAGTGGCTCAGCGAGTTTCGAAGCAACATTGGTGATCTGAACCGGCGAAGCGCGTGGTCCCCGTCAGCGGCCCAGCCCGGCAGCGGGTTCGCTCATTCGACGGACCCGCCTGCCCGACAGTTGGACGCCAGCTGAGCTCGCCGAGATCCTGGGTTAGCCGCGAATGTGTAATGACCAGGTAGTTCGTGGAAGGCGTCCAGCGTGACGTCAGGCCCAAAGCGGGCTAGGTCCTCGCTCGTGTTCTCTGCGGCACTGACGGCTGCGGGATCCCAGTGGGACAGCGCGACCAGGTCCCGCCAAAGCCCGGGGTCGTGGTGGGTGCCGTAACGCGCCCAGGCTGCGAGCATCCCCGCTCGTTTGGCCATTACGACGTCCTTGTTCAGGTTGTCCCCCACGTACAGGCAGCGGGTGGGCGGCACACCGAGTTGCTCGGCAATCCGACGGGCGATGTCCGGGTTGGGCTTGCGTGCTGTCGGCGGAAGTACACGAACCTCGATTGCGCCAGGGGTCGATTGCCGCTCGGCACCTAGAGGGTGCGGTGGTCCGATGAACTGAGGCGCGTAGACCGCTTCCAACATCGTTTCCAGCCCGAGCGCGCGTGCCCGGCTGCTGATGTTCACGTCCTTGGCCTCCGTGTGGCCCACGATGCGGCAACCTGTTGCCTTGATGGCCTGGAGGGTCCGTTCAACGTCTGCGTAGAGGCGAAGGCGGTGTCGTCGGACTTCGTTGAATGCGGCGAAGGCAGGCAGCAGGTACTCGTGTCGTGCTCGCTGGCTCATACCGGGAAGGTGGCGTTCGACGGCAGTGGTCTCAAGCAGCGCGAATGGGTGCTCTGTGTTGCCGTGTATGCGGTGTACGGCTTGGAGGTCGCTACGTAGCTCATCCTCGGACACGTCGAGGAGCTTTGCGGCCTCGGTCACCATTGCCCGGACCGCAGGTACGAAGTAAGCGACCCAGTCGTACAGCGTGTTGTCCATGTCGAGGATGAGCGCGTTCACGAGCGGGCGTCGAGCGGTCATGGAGAGACGACCTGCCAGGGAGCGATCTCCAGTCGGCCGTCGGTGTCAGTGGCCAAGGGTGCCCTCCAGGTCATGAAGCGTTCGAACGCGCCTTCGTGTTGGCTCCGGTACATCTCCAACTCCACGACCGGGCCGGCCAACCTGATCAGGTTGAAGAAGTTACGCCGCCCGTCTGACGATTTCGAGCCGCTGCTTCCGCCGCCCACAATGTTGAAGCGCCCCAACTCCCAGCGCTCGTTGCTGTATTCGGGGAGATGGTACGCCTCGGCACGCCAGACGAACGCACGATGCTTGTGCCCGTGCACGACAAGGTGCACACCGTCGCGAGCGCCCATGCGCTGGATCCGTGGCGCATCGATGGCGATCCCGAAGCCAGTGGCGTATTCATTGGAGGACTCCAGGTCTTCGGTCAGCGCAAGATGGTGGTGCAGGGCGAGCACCCGTAGGGCTGAGCCGGGACTTGACCAGGTCAGGGCACTCGTCACCTCTCGATAGGCGGATTCCTGCACGCGGCCCATGCCTGCCAGGAACGACTGACCCTGTTCCAGAGAGCTTGAGTTGACCGCGGCGACATCGACGAGGTTGCCGCCAGGGAAGACAAAGCGGCGAGCCATCGAGAGGTGGGGCGAAGCCGGGTAGCCATAGAGTGCTTTGAAGAAGTTCCGGTAGTTGGCGGTGGCCTCGGCTGGTGCCACCTCAACCGGTGCCCCGTAATCGTAGGAGTCACTGCGGGTCCACGCGATGTCATGGTTGCCGGGTATGACTACGAGATGCTCCATGCCCAGGCCGAGAAGACCGTTGGTCAACTTGAAGAGGCCGGCCCGAGCCGCTTCGAACTCCTCGCGGGCGGCGACGTAGGTGAGATCGCCCGTTACGAGGACCGCTCCGACTGATCGCTGGTGATGAGCGAGTGCGTTCGAAATTGCGTCAACCATGGTGGGGCGTGTCGCCCCGTCCTCGGTCTCCAGCCGCCACTGATGTTCGGAACGGAACCGGCCGGTCGCGTAGTGCGGATCGGTGAGGTGCAGCAGCCACGGCCCCGGGCAAGCGATCGGCTCTGCGGACAGCGCGCCGTCCTCGCGCTGCGACGCGGTCAGGAACCGTTCGTGGGAATCGCCTGGCTGGGCTGCCCGGATTTCCCAGATGGTGGTGTCCATCGCGCGTAGCTCGTCGGCGTCCAGAATCCGCTTGCCGACTAGCCGCTCCAACTGGCTTGCCGGGTGGTGCGGCAACGGCGGCGCCGAGGCGAACGAGAATTTCCCGAAGAACTCGATCG
This sequence comes from Micromonospora sp. NRRL B-16802, assembly GCF_001279555.1. Taxonomy (NCBI): domain Bacteria; kingdom Bacillati; phylum Actinomycetota; class Actinomycetes; order Micromonosporales; family Micromonosporaceae; genus Micromonospora; species Micromonospora sp. NRRL B-16802. The sequence goes on from NZ_LGEB01000075.1 coordinate 125,822, forward strand.
GCTCCTCGGCCAAGACCACCAACCGCAACCAGCCCCGACTGTGTCGACTCGATCGGTAGTACGGGGGAACGCCATCTTGCTCGGCGCTGGGCGGGCTGAGCGAAACATAGTTACCTAGCTCATCGGCCTGCGGGACGATTACCCGCTCGACGGACGCCGGATGGACGGCGCCCGTACCGGAGTGGAACAGTCCAATCAGCACCCGCTGCCCTGCGCGTGTCTCCTGCTCCAAGGCCTGCCATATCTCCAGCCGGCCAGGCTCGTTGGGTCGCTTCCACCATCCCCACCAGCACCACCCCCGCTCCTGCAGGACGGCGCGATGCTCGGGCAGTGTGTCAGCGACCAGATCGCGGTAGCGGAACAAGAACCGAAGGGCCGGGGGCGTGGTGGGGGACAAACCATCGCTCATGCCAGTGAGCCTCCGTTGCACCGACGGAATTCCCGAAAATGTAAGGCTGCTCCGCGAGGAGAACTCTGTATACCTGAGCACAGCGTCAAGTGACACCCCTCTTCACAGCTCCAACACCCGCAGCCCAGTGGTTCCCTGCTGAAGTCGTTTTTTGGAGCTTGTCGGATGTCCCAAGCTGGCCGGTACGGTTGCTTGTAGATGCCCGTCTGGAGCTGTCTGGCAATGGTGGGACGGTGCGTACGCCTGCCAATGCTCGAAGAGGTTTGCCGACAGCCCTGTAGCTCAAGATCCACCCAAGGGCTTCTGATCTTATGCTTGGGGTGACCAGCAGGGCGATGTGACGGGCATACTGGCCCGGTGTTCACACTCGCCCAGGCCCGGCACCTGGTGGCCACCCTCCGGCCCCGCGTCGACGAGTTGATCCGGCTCCGCGCCGACCTGGCCGAGCTGCGCGTCGACCTGGCCGACCACGGCGTCAGCGCGCTCGGCGGGCTTGCCGAGGTGAAAGGGCTTGAGGCGCGGCTGCACGGCGTCGTCGAAGAGCTGCACCAGCACGACATCCAGGTCAAGGGCATCGCCCCGGTGCTTCTCGACTTCCCCGGCGAGCGGGCCGGCCGCGCCGTGCTCTGGTGCTGGCTGGAGGGCGACTCCGACGTGCGCTGGTACCACCGGGCCGAGTGCGGCTTCGCCGGCCGCCGCCCGGTCTGACGCTGCGCCGCCCGCGGTGCGGCCCGCGTCGATCAGGGCTGGCGGGCGGCGCTGGACTCCGGCAGGGCCGGATCGGCGGACACGCTGATCGCGAACACGACGACATTGTCGCGGTAGTGCCCGCGCCGCCGGTCGAAGTCGCCGCCGCAGGTGACCAGGCGTAACTCCGCACCGGGCGTCGGGCCGTAGACCAGGGCGGTGGGAAAATCGTCCTTGCGGGTGCGCAGCGACCCGGTCACCCGGAACGACAGTTGCTGCCCGCCACGCCACACCTGCACCAGATCGCCGGGTCGCAGCTCGTCGAGCCGCGCGAAGACCGCCGGGCCGCGCCGCGAGTCCAGATGGCCGGCAAGCACCGCCGGACCGGTGTCGCCGGGGGCGGGACCGCCGCCGTACCAGCCAGCCGTGTCGAAGTCGGCCGGCGGAACCAGCGCGCCGGCGCTGTCCAGGCCGAGCACCGTGAGCGGCGAGTCGATGTCGATGCGCGGCACCCGTACCCGCGTGGGTGGACCGTGGAGCGCGGGCGCGGCGGCCACCGACGGGCATCCGTCGGCGCAGCCGGGGTGCCAACGCGCGACCGGCGGTCGGCCGGGGTCGGCCCGCCCGACGCCGGTGACGAGCCCGACTCCGGCGCCGATGGCCAGGCAGACCGCCGCGCCGGCCGCGACAAGCGCGGCCACCGGCGCCCGTCGGTCGCGGTGCCGTCGGATCGCGAGGCCGGGCCCGGCGCTCACCGCGTCGTGCGCCGCCGCCGCGGCACGCCCGGCGTTCACCAGGTCGTGCGCTGCCGCCGGCGCCACAGCAGCAGGCTCGCCGCGACGGCCGCCGCGGCCAATCCGCCGGCCACCAGGGGGTACGCGCCGAAGCCTGCCTCGGCGGCGCCTCCTGCGCCGGTGTCCACGCCACCGGCGGGTACGACGGTGCCACCCTCGGCGTCACGGCGTAGCTCGGCGGTGAGCCCGCCCTGCTTGTCGTCGAGCACCAGCAGCGAGTAGACGGCGCCGTCGGTGAGCCGGACCTCGGCGTCGGTGCTCGGCCCGCCGGCTCCGGTCAGTCGCAGCCGCCAGGCACCTGGCGGGACCTGCTGGTATGCGGTGGTGGTGGCGAACTGCACGTCGTTGGCGATCATCGGGCCGTCGGCGGCTGCCACGTCGAGGACCGGGGTCCGCACCGACGCCTGCACGACACGGACCTTGGCGTGCCCCTGGGCGGGCGCGCTGAGATCGTCGTGGAGCACCCGCAGGCCCAGGTCGGCGTGCCGACCGACGCCGGCCACCGTGTACGCGCTGCCGCTGGTCACGGCCACCTCGGTGGTCAGCACCGGGGGTTCGCCGGCGGGGGTGCCGGCCTCGCGCATCGCCACCGCGTACCGGCCGGGAGGAAGCCCCAGGTAGTCGGAGACCACGCCGTAGCCGACGCCGGGGAAGACCTTTGGCTTCGCGGCGTCGGGGGTGGCCAGGTAGACGTCGACGGCTGGGGTGTCGGGGGAGAGGTGGGCGAGCCGGACGTACCCCACGGTGTCCGCGCCGGTCGCGGCGCTGGCCGGCACCGGCGTGCCGGCGGCGAGGGTGGTACCGAGCAGGAGCGCGCCGGCGCCGGCCAACAGCCGGCGGGGCACGGTACGGAGCGTCTGCATGTCACCTCCGAGGGAGCTTTCGGTGAACGGGCCGCAACCCAGAGACAGAGAGTCCCGTGAACGGGACTCTGCCGCAAGTTGTGGAAGGAGATGTCGCCGAATATTTGTCATCGTTCCGGGCAACGGATCGATCTTCACGGCGAGCAGACGCGGCGGCCCTCGGCGGCTGACGGGCCTTCGCCGACCGGCGCCATCGCCTATTCTCGATCGATGCGGGATCGTCGGGTCGCGCTGGTGTGGGCGACGTTCGTCGTCGTCGCGCTGGTGTCCTGTGTGCTCGTGCTGCGGCGCGAGGACCGCCTCTCCGACCTGCACATCTACTACGGCGCGCTGTCCGATCTGCACGCCGGCCGGCCGCTGTACGGGTTCGTGGCGGCCAACGGCGGGCCGTTCACCTATCCGCCGTTCGCCGCCCTGGTGCTGGGGCCGATCACCGCTGTCAGCGAGGGCGTGGTGCAGGGGCTCTGGCTGGTGGCGACGTGCGCGGCTGTCGTCGCCATCGCCGGAGCGGTCGGCGTCGCCCTGGGCACCCGGCAGGCCCAGCGGCCGCTCGTCGTGGCGGTGGCGGCCACGGTGCTGATGCTCTCCGCGCCGGTGCAGAGCAATCTGCGCTTCGGTCAGGTCAGCATCTTCATCGTGCTCATGGCGCTGCTCGACGGGATGGGCGTCGTGCCGCCCCGGCTGCGCGGGATGCTGGTCGGGGTCGCCGCAGCGATCAAACTGACCCCGCTGCTGTTCGTGGTCTACTTCCTCGCCACGGGCCGCTACCGCGACGCCGCCCGCGCGGTGGCCACGTTCGTGGCCTGCGCCGGGATCGCCGCGATCGTGCTGCCGGGCGAGAGTTGGACGTACTGGACCAAGGCCGTGCGGCAGACCTCGCGGATCGGCAACCTGGCCTCGCTGGGCAACCAGTCCCTGCACGGGATGCTGCTGCGCGTCGGCGTGGACGAGGCGACGTTGCCCCTGATCTGGGCCGGCCTGGTGGCGGTGATCTGCGCGGCGGCGCTGCTGCGCGCCCGTCAGCTGACGCGGGAGGGCCGGCCCGGGCACGCGGCGGTGCTGGTCGGCTGCGCCACAGTGGCCGCGTCCCCGGTGTCGTGGACGCATCACCAGGTGTGGCCGGTGCTCGCCGCGATGCTGCTGATCGGCGCGTCCGGCGTCACCCGGCGGATCGCCGGTGCCGCGCTGCTCGGCACGATGGTCGTCTCGTTGGGCGCGGTCCTCAGCCCGGTGTCGATGCGGCCGGGCCTTCAGTTCCTCTTCGAGAACGCCCGTGCCGTCGGGGTGTGCCTGCTGTGCCTTGTCGGCTTCGGTGGCGTCGCGGTCGCCGCCACACGGGCCAACCGGCGGGTCGCCGGCCGGGGCTGGCTGCGGGTGGGTGTCACGGCCACTGTGGCGCTCGCGTTCTTCGCCGTGCAACCGCTGCCCGCCGGAGCGGACCCGACCTTCAAGGCGTACGCCCTCGACGACGTCGCGAACCCGCGCTACTTCTTCGTCTGCCGAGGCCCGGCGGAGTGTGCCGCCTACGGCACCGACGCGCCGGTCACCTTCGACACCCGCGCCGAGAAGACAAAGGTACGTGTCAACGGCGTGGTGTCCCCGCAGGTGACCCGCCTGGAGTACTACTCAGCCCCGGGCGGGGCGCCCCGCGCCATCCCGCTGCTCGCCGCGTACCCGGGAATCCGCACGTTCTCGTTCCGTTCGGCGAACATGGCGCAGGGGCGGCTCGTCGCGTACGCCTCGGACGGCAGGCCGATCGCCAGCTACGACGACGAACTCGCCGCCGCCCTGGAGTACAACCGCTCGGTAGGCGGTCGCGGGGAGGGCGGCGGCGCTGCTTAGCGGGTGGCGGCGGCCAGGGCGGCGCGCAGCTTCTCGGCGTCGCCCGGCGCCGGGTGCTCCCAGTCTGTCGGCGTGGCGGAGTAGAGCGTGCCGTACGCGGGGGTGTCCGGCTGGTAGCGCCAGCCCTCGGCGAGCGAGCCGACGTCGACGGCGTCGTACCCGATGCGGTCCAGGAATGCGGTGACCTCCGCCTTCGCGGCGGCGTCGTCACCGGCGATCGCGAGGGCGCTGCGGTCCGGGGCGCCGGAGGGCCGGGGCAGGTCGGCCAGGCCCTTGAAGTAGATGTTGTTGAAGACCTTGACCACCCGAGAGTCCGGCAGGTGCCGCTGGAGCAACTCGCTGCTTGTGGTCTCGCCGGAGTCCAGCTCCGGGATGGTCCCGTCGCGCTGCGGGTAGTAGTTGTTGGTGTCGATGACGACCTTGCCGGCCAGTGGCTTCACGGGCACCGCCCGGTACGCCTTCAGGGGCACGCTGACCACCACCAGGTCACCGACCTGCGCGGCGTCGTGTGCCGTGCCGGCGCTCGCGTGCTCGCCCAGTTCCTCGACCAACTCGGTGAGCGTCTCGGGCCCCCGCGAGTTGCTGACCACCACGTCGTAGCCGGCGGCCACCGCCAGCCGTGCCACGGTCCCGCCGATGTTGCCACTGCCGATCAGTCCCACAGTTGTCATGTTGGTTTCCAACTCCGTCCACCCGTGACACATTCCGCCACCGGCACGGTGGGTCGTTCGGCTGTCGGAGCGACAACCGACCCCATCGACCGGCGACCGCCCACCGACCGGCTGGCGACCGGCCCCACCGGCTCCCGGCATGCGCTGCCTGGCCGAGAATCCGGCGACCGTCTGCGCCAGCACGGACGCACGGCCGGCGCAGCGACCCCGGTCCAGCACAACGTACTGCTCGCACCGGTCGAAGACCGGCTCTCCGACAACGTGCCACCCGTCGGTGACGAGCGGTCGCGCCAACCCAGCCTCCACCGCGTCGATCATGGAGTTGTGGTGGGGGAGAAGCCCGGCAATTGATTCCCTATCAGGCACCACAAGTCCATGATCGACGGGGCCGGGGTGGGTTCGGCGCGACCCGGCTCGGTCAGGGTTTGGCGGGGAGGGCTTTTTCTAGGGCTTTGTGTAGCTCTTCGGCGTCGGGCGCGACTGTGGGGGCGAAGCGGGTCGCTACCGTTCCGTCGGGTGCCACCAGGAACTTCTCGAAGTTCCAGCGGACGTCGCCGGTGTGGTCGTCGGCGTCCGGGGTGTCGACAAGCGCGGCGTAGAGCGGGTGCCGGTCCGGGCCATTGACGTGGATCTTCTCGGTCAGCGGGAAGGTGACTCCGTAGTTGACTTGGCAGAAGTCGCTGATCTCGGCGGGGGTACCCGGCTCCTGGCCGGCGAACTGGTTGCACGGCACGCCGAGCACCACGAGGCCGCGCTCGGCGTACGAGTCGGCGAGGGCCTGGAGCCCGGCGTACTGCGGTGTGAGGCCGCAGCGGGAGGCGACGTTGACGACCAGCAGCGCCTTGCCCCGGTATTGGGCGAGGTTGGCGGGGCCGCCGTTGAGGGCATCGATGGGGGTGTCGAACACGGTCATGGCCAGAGGTTACGCGCCGGTAGGCGTTCGGGCCGCGGGGTGGCTGTCGGCGGGTGCCGCCGACGTCGAGGACGTGGAGCGACGCGACGGCCGGCGGGGGCGTGGAGCGACGCGACGGCCGGCGGGGGCGTGGAGCGACGCGGTAGCCGACGGGTAGCGGGGCGGTCACGCACCAGGGGAAATCGACACATGCGCATCTTGACGAAGTGATGACGGTGTGAGTACCGTCTCACCAATCTATTTTGGAAAGTTTCCTAACAGTTCGGGAGACGCCTCATGAAAAGATCGCTCCGCCGAGCCCTCTGGGCCGGTGCCGTGGTCGCCGTGACCGTCGCAGCGGTGCCGATGACCACCGCGTTCGGTGCCGGCACGGTCACCGCCACGTTCGCCAAGGCGCAGGACTGGGGGACCGGTCACGAGACGAAGGTGACCGTCACCAACGGCTCCAGCGCCACCGTCAGCACCTGGCGCATCGAGTTCGACCTGCCGTCGGGCACCACCATCAGCAGCGCCTGGGACGCCGACGTGACAAGCAGCGGCAACCACTACGTGGCGGTCAAGAAGAGCTGGGCCGGGGGCCTCGCCCCGGGCGCCTCGTTCAGTTGGGGCTACAACGGCACCGGCGCGTACAAGGCGCCGCTGAACTGCACCATCAACGGCATACCGTGCGGTGGCGGCACCCCGACCACCCCGCCGACCACGGCAGCGCCCACGACGGCCCCGCCCACCACCGCCCCGCCGACCACGGCGCCGCCCACTACCGCACCGCCCACCACGCCACCGCCGAACACGGGTGGCAAGAAGGTCGTCGGCTACTTCGCCGAGTGGGGCGTCTACGCCCGCAACTACCACGTCAAGAACATCCAGACCAGCGGCTCGGCCGCCAAGCTGACCCACATCCTGTACGCCTTCGGCAACACCACCGGCGGCCGCTGCTCGATCGGTGACAGCTACGCCGACTACGAGAAGGCGTACACGGCGGCGGACAGTGTCGACGGTGTCGCCGACACGTGGGACCAGCCGCTGCGCGGCAGCTTCAACCAGTTGCGCAAGCTCAAGCAGATGAACCCGCACCTCAAGGTGATCTGGTCGTTCGGCGGCTGGACCTGGTCCGGTGGCTTCACCCAGGCCGCGCAGAACCCGGCAGCGTTCGCCGAGAGCTGCTACAACCTGGTCGAGGACCCCCGCTGGGCGGACGTCTTCGACGGCATCGACGTCGACTGGGAGTACCCCAACGCCTGCGGCCTGACCTGCGACAGCAGCGGCCCGAACGCCTTCAAGAACGTGATCAGCGCGCTGCGGTCGAAGTTCGGCTCCAACGCCCTGGTCACCGCCGCCATCACCGCGGACGGCAGCAACGGCGGCAAGATCGACGCCACCGACTACGCCGGAGCCATCGGCAACCTCAACTGGCTGATGCCGATGACGTACGACTACTTCGGCGCGTTCAACGCCCAGGGCCCGACCGCCCCGCACTCGCCGCTGACCTCGTACACCGGCATCCCGCAGCAGGGCTTCAACTCCGACGCGGCGATCCAGAAGCTCAAGAGCAAGGGGATCCCGGCCAACAAGCTGCTGCTCGGCGTCGGCTTCTACGGTCGGGGCTGGACGGGCGTCACCCAGGCCGCACCGGGCGGCAGCGCCACGGGCGCGGCGCCGGGCACCTACGAGGCCGGCATCGAGGATTACAAGGTCCTCAAGAACACCTGCCCGGCCACCGGCACGATCGCCGGCACCGCCTACGCCAAGTGCGGCAGCAACTGGTGGAGCTACGACACCCCGTCGACCATCAACGGCAAGATGACGTACGCGAAGAACCAGGGCCTCGGTGGCGCGTTCTTCTGGGAACTCTCCGGTGACACGAGCAACGGCGAGCTCATCGGCGCCATCAAGGGCGGTCTCGGCTGAGCCGAGCGCCGACGCAACACCCACACGGCGGGGAGGGGCCCGCACCGTCCCTCCCCGCCCGTGACGAAGCGGCCCGGTCGACGCCAAGCGTCGGCCGGGCCGCCGGCCTTGGGCGGTTCCGCTGCGATATGGCAGACTCGCGGCTCGGCACATCTCGATCCCGTCGACGGAGGTGGCATGCGCCCGATCCACCGCAGGATGGCGGCGACCGCCGCCGGGTTCGTGCTGCTCCCGGCCGCGCTGGTCGGCTGCGGGATCGGCGGCGACAAGGAGGAGTCGGCCGCCAAGCCCGAGCGGGCGCCGGCCGAGGAGGCCGCCACCCGGTCCCGCGAGCGCGTGCAGGCGTACCTCGACGCGATGATCGCCAAGGACGTCGCCGCCGGCCGGAGCCAGCTCTGCGCGCTGCTGCACGAGGGCTTCGACCTCGCCGCCACCGGCCCCAACGGTGACTTCGCCGACCACTTCACGGTGCCCGAGGCGTCCATCACCGACGTCCGGTCCTCGCCGCGCGGGCAGGAGGTGAGCGTCTCGGTTTCGGTCACCGCGGGCAAGAAGAAGATCACCCGTCCGTTGGTGTTCACCGTCACCCGTGACGGTGGCGACTGGTGCATCGCCGCAGAGGCACCCGGCGGCGTACCGGCCGGGAGCGCGTCGCCGACCGCCGTGCCGTCGCCGGTGTCCTGAGTCGCGCCTTTTTCCAGCGGGATCGATCTCCCAACGTACGGAACCGTCCCCCTCGACGCTCGGGTACCCGGCCGGTCGCCGTAGGCTTTCTGTCATGCGCCATGAGTGGCATCAGTTGAGCCATCCCGGGTTCGTTAGCCCGGGTCTGCAGACCAGTCGTCCGACAGCCGACTCCGCCGAGGACGCCGCGCTCGGCCTGGACCGTTGGCGGGAGTTGCCCCGCGAGCAGATCCCGCCGTGGTCCGACCCCGCGGCCGTCGCCGAGGTCTGCAAGGTGCTCGACACCGTGCCGTCGGTCGTCGCGCCCTACGAGGTCGACCAGCTCCGGCAGAAGCTGGCACTGGTCTGCGAGGGCAAGGCGTTCCTGCTCCAGGGGGGCGACTGCGCCGAGACGTTCGTCGACAACACCGAGAGCCATCTGCTTGCCAACGCCCGCACCCTGCTCCAGATGGCGATCGTGCTCACCTACGGCGCGTCGCTTCCGGTGGTCAAGGTAGCCCGGGTCGCCGGCCAGTACACAAAGCCCCGCTCGCTGCCGACCGACGCCCGTGGCCTGCCCGCCTACCGCGGTGACATGATCAACTCGCTGGAGGCCGACCCGGCCGCCCGCGTCGCCGACCCGCAGCGCATGATCCGGGCGTACGCCAACTCGGCGGCAGCCATGAACATGCTCCGGGCGTACCTCGCCGGTGGGCTGGCCGACCTGCACGCCGTGCACGACTGGAACAAGGGCTTCGTGAAGAACTCCCCGGCGGGGGAGCGCTACGAGGCGATCGCCCGGGAGATCGACCGCGCGCTGGCCTTCATCCGGGCCTGTGGGATGACCGACGACGAGGCGCTGCGGACCGTCACCCTCTACTGCTCCCACGAGGCCCTCGCACTGGAGTACGACAGGGCGCTCACCCGGGTCTCCGACAAGCGGGCGTACGGGCTCTCCGGGCACTTCCTGTGGATCGGCGAGCGCACCCGGCAGATCACCGGCGCGCACATCGACTTCATCTCCCGGATCGCCAACCCGATCGGCGTCAAGCTCGGCCCGACCACATCTCCGGACGAGGCCATCGAGCTGTGCGAGAAGCTCAACCCGGACAACATCCCCGGCCGGCTCACCCTGATCAGCCGAATGGGCAACCACCGGGTACGCGACGCCCTGCCGCCGATCGTTTCCAAGGTCACCGCCTCCGGCGCCAAGGTGGTCTGGCAGTGCGACCCGATGCACGGCAACACCCACGAGTCGTCAAACGGCTACAAGACCCGGCACTTCGACCGCATCGTCGACGAGGTGCTCGGCTACTTCGAGGTGCACCGAGGGCTTGACACCCACCCCGGTGGCCTGCACGTCGAGCTCACCGGCGAGGACGTCACCGAGTGCCTGGGCGGCGCCCAGGGCATCGAGGACCTCGACCTCCCCGACCGGTACGAGACCGCGTGCGACCCGCGACTCAACACCCAGCAGTCGCTGGAGCTGGCATTCCTCGTGGCGGAGATGCTCCGTGGCTGACGCGAGGAGTGAGCCGGGTTTGCGAGCCCCGCAGTCGGCGGCCGAAGGGAATGACCGTGGCTGATCTTGTCGACCTGCGCTCCGACACGTTGACCCGGCCTACGGCCGGCATGCGGGAGGCGATGGCCACCGCCGAGGTCGGTGACGACGTCTACGGCGAGGACCCGACGATCAACGCGCTGGAGGCCGAGGTCGCCGCGCTGTTCGGGCACGAGGCGGCGCTGTTCGCCCCGAGCGGGTCGATGGCCAACCAGATCGCCCTGCAACTGCTGGTGCCACCCGGTGACGAGTTGCTCTGCGACGCCGACGCGCACGTCGTGACGTACGAGATCGGGGCCGCTGCCGCGTACGGTGGCATCTCCTCGCGGACCTGGCCGGCGGTCGGCGCGGACATCGACCCGGAGACGGTCGCCGGGATGGTCCGCGCGGACGGCTACTTCGCGGTCCCCACCCGTGCGATCGCCGTGGAGCAGACCCACAACCGGGGCGGCGGCGGTGTGATCCCGTTGGCGACGCTGCGTGAGCTGCGCGGTGTCGCCGACGCGGCAGGAGTGGCGTTGCACTGCGACGGCGCCCGGATCTGGCACGCGCACGTCGCCGACGGGGTGCCCCTGATCGAGTACGGCCGGCTCTTCGACACGATGTCGGTCTGCCTGTCGAAGGGCCTCGGCGCGCCTGTCGGTTCGCTCGTGGTGGGCAGCGCCGAGAAGATCGAACGCGCCCGGATGATCCGCAAGCGGATGGGCGGCGGCATGCGTCAGGCTGGCATCCTCGCGGCCGCCGGCCGATACGCGCTCGCACACCACGTCGACCGGCTGTCGGAGGACCACGCCCGGGCGGCCCGGCTCGCCGAGGCGGTCGCGCCGTTCGGTGTGCTCGCCACCGCGGTCCGCACCAATCTCGTCCTCCTGGACCTCACCAAGCACGCGTTGGACGCCCGCGCTCTGGCCGCCGCCGCCCGCGAGCAGGGCGTACTCATCTCGGTGCTCGGCCCGCGCACCGCCCGCCTGGTCACCTACCTGGGCATTGACGACGACGCGGTGACCCAGGCCAGTACGGCCCTGACCCGCGTTCTGTCCGCCTGACCTCACCTGCCAGCCCTGACTGTTGATCATGGTGGCGACATCGCCACCATGATCAGCGGGGGAGTGTCAGGGGCGCAGGCGGGTCAGCGTGGTGATGTCGGCGGTGTGGCCCAGTTGCTGCTCGCTGGGGGTCTCCACAACGATCGGGACCCCGGCGACGGCCGGGTGGGTCATCAGCTCCGCGAAGGCGGGCTCACCGATGGTGCCCTTGCCGATGTTCTCGTGCCGGTCACGTGTGGAGCCGCACAGATCCTTCGAGTCGTTGGCGTGCACAAGCCGCAGCCGGTCCGCACCCACAGTGGCCACAAGCGTGTCGAGTGTCGCCGTCATGCCGCCCTCGGCAGCCAGGTCGTGCCCGGCAGCCCAGGCGTGGCAGGTGTCGAAGCAGACCCCGAGCATGGGGTGCCGGTCCACCGCGTCGAGATAGGGGCCGAGCTGCTCCACGCGCGAGGCGAGCGACCGGCCGCCGCCCGCGCTCGGCTCCACGAGCAGCATCGGCCCGCCGGCCTCGGCGGCCCAGTCGAGCAGGGGCAGCAGCTCCTCACGGACCTGCCGCATCGCCGTCTCGGCGTACCCCTCGTCGACCGAACTGCCGGCGTGGAACACCACGGCCCGAGCGCCGATCGCCACACCCCGGCGCAGCGCGTGCGCCAGCGTCTGCGCCGACTTCTCGACGGTGCCCGGCGTGGGGGAACCCAGGTTCACAAGCAGCGAGGCGTGGATGAACGCCGGGATGCCCCGCTCGGCGCAGCCGTCGCGGAACAGCGCGTCCTGCGTCGGGTCGCCCGGAGGCAACGCCCAGCCCCGCGAGTTGGAGACGTAGACCTGCACCACCTCGGCGCCTGTCGCGTCGACGTACGGCAGGGCGGCCTTCGCCAGTCCACCGGAGGTGGGGGTGTGGGCGCCGACCGGGGTCACCGGCATCTCAGAGGCATCCGATCGTGACCTGGGTGCCCGGCGGCACCTGCGAATTCTCACCTGGCGTCTGGAAGCGCACAGTGGCGTTCGGGTTGAACTGGATCGCCACCGGGAAGCCCTGGCCCTCCAGCACCTGCTTGGCCTGCTGGCAGGGCAGGTCGACCACGCGGGGCACGACGACAAGCGGCGGACCCTTGCTGACCTCCAGCTTGACCTGGGTGCCCTTCTCCACGCCGGTGCCGTCGGCCGGACTCTGGCCGAGGATCTCGTCCTTGGGCTTGTCGGAGTCCTTTGGTGTCTCCACCGCCACCAGGCCGAGCCGGGACAGGGTGGCCCGGGCCTCGGTGAGGCTCTTGCCCACCAGGTTCGGCACCGATATCGGCGCCCGGCCGCGGCTCAGAACGAGGGTGATCTTCGTGCCCGGCTTGACCTCGGCGCCGACCTTCGGGTTGCTGTCCAGGACGACGCCGGCGGGCAGGGTGTCGTCGTAGCGGGGAGTGCCCTTGGCCACCACCAGCTTCGCGTTGAGCAGGTCCGCCTCGGCCAGCTCGTACTCCTTGCCGATGACGTCCGGCACCGGGAAGCGTTCCGGGCCGAGGGAGAGGGTCAGCGTGATCGTGCCACCCTTGACGATCTTGGCAGACGACGCCGGGTTCTGCTCCAGCACGCTGTCCTTCGGGGCCTTCTCGTCATAGCGCGGCTCCCCGTACGCCAGCTTCAGGCCGGCGCGGTCGGCCTGCGCCTGCGCGTCCGCACTGCTCAGGCTCACCAGCTGCGGGGCGGACGTGTACCGGCCGACACCGAACCACCAGCCGCCGAGCGCGGCCACCAGGCCCAGCGTCACCACCACGGCCGCGACGGCCAACCGGCCCTGCGGGTGGCCCATCACCGTGCTGCGCAGCCCGGCGAGCCGGGCTCCCAGACCCTCCGACGGCTCCGGGGCGGCCCGCCGTCGGCCCGGCCCCTGACCACCGCCCTCCGGCAGCCGCGCCCACGTCGGACGCTCGGCCGGACGGACAGTGGCGACCATCATCGTCGGCTGGGAGACCGACGTGTCGTCGGCCACCCGGTGCAGCACGGCGGTGCTGCTGTTGATGTCGCCCAACTGGTCCCGTGCGACCTGCACCTCGGCCAGCAGCGCGCCGGCATCGGCGGGCCGGGCGGCGGGATCGCGCCGGGTGGCCCGCTGGACCAGGCCGTCGAGGACCGACGGCAGGCCGGGCACCAGCGTCGAGGGCGCCGGCACGTCCCGGTCGACGTGCTGCCAGGCGACGTCCACCGGGCGGTCCCCGTCGTAGGGCACCCGACCGGTGAGCATCTCGAACAGCACGATCCCGGCGGAATAGACATCGGTACGCGGGTCGGCCCGACCCTCGGTGACCAGCTCCGGAGCGACGTAGGCAACGGTGGCCATCAACTGGCTGCCCTGCTCGTCGTCGGCGCTCGCCTCGACGGCGCGGGCCAACCCGAAGTCGGCCACCTTGACGACGCTGTCCACCAGGTTGGCGACGCCGCCGGTCGGCGCCTCGGCGACCAGCACGTTCTCCGGTTTGACGTCGCGGTGCACCAGGCCGGCCCGGTGCGCGGCGCCGATCGCGGCGAGCATCTGCTCGGCGATGGCCAGCGCCTCGTCGGGGTTGAGCCGGCGCCGCTCGGCCAGCACGTCGCGCAGAGTGCGACCGCGGACGTACTCCATGACCAGGTACGGCAGACCGGCGTGGGTGCCCTGGTCGTAGACCGCCACCACGTTGGGGTGGGTCAACCGGGCGATCGTCTTGGCCTCGTCGGTGAACCGGGCCACGAAGTTGGCGATCCGGGTACGGGCCTCGGGCGCCTGCGTCGGATGAATGATCTTGACAGCGACGGTGCGCTCGAGGCGCTCGTCTGTTGCGGTGTACACGGTCGCCATGCCGCCACGGGCCACGCGACCGCGAATGCGGTAGCGCCCGTCTATCAGCGAGCCCAGCAACGTGTCGGCGACCTGTGTGTCCATCGGCAGGGAGTCTATGTGTCCAGGGGGTGAAGGTAGAACAGGATGCTACAGCCCGGGGGCACCGCTGGCCCGTCCCGCCGAGGCCGGGCACCTCGCCTCAGCCCTGATCCGCTGCTCATCCAGGGTTCCCGAGCTGGTCGGAGCGGGCCGTTCGGGGTGCCGCTGGCTGCCCGGGTCGGCGGCGTGGCAGGGTGATCGGGTGACCGAACCCGTACCCGCTGAGGCCGTGCCCGGCCCCGAGCTTGCCGGCCCCACCGACCCGGCCGGCTGGCTCACCCTGCCCGACGTCGCCGAGCGCCTCGACGTTTCGATTAGCAAGGTGCACCAGATGATCCGCGACCGCGAGTTGCTGGCGGTCCGCCGCGACGGCGTCCGCCGGGTGCCGGCGGACCTGGTGGCCAACGAGGTCGTGCTCAAGCACCTGCCCGGCGTGCTCAACCTGCTCTCCGACAACGGCTACGACGACGAGGCGGCGCTGCGCTGGCTCTACGAGCCCGACGACACGCTGCGCGGCGGCACCCCGGCCGCCGCCCTCTCCGGCGACCACGCCCGCGAGGTAAAGCGCCGAGCCCAGGCCCAGGCCTTCTAACCCGCGCCCCGCCCCCGCGCCCTCCCGTCCCTCGGCGTTGATCATGGGGTTGGCGTGCCCGTGCCGGCGTGTCGCCGCCGCCAACCCCATGATCAACCGAGGGAGTGGGGGCGGGAGGGTCAGTCGGTTCGGCGGGTTGCTGCTATCGCCAGGTCCACCAGGGTCTGGCGGGCCTCGGTGTCCAGGTCCACGGCGGCGAGGGCCGCCAGCGCCGTGTCGGTGAGCGTGGTGATCCGTTGCTCGGTGCGGGCCAGCGCACCGCTCGCGGTGATCAGCTCGCGGAGCCGGGTCACCCCCTGCTCGTCGAGGTCCGGGTCGCCGAGCCGGCTCAGCAGCAGCTCCCGGCCCGCGTCGTCGGTGGCCTCCACTGCCGCCGCCACCAGGTACGTGCGCTTGCCCTCGCGCAGATCGTCGCCGGCCGGCTTGCCGGTGTGCGCCGGGTCGCCGAAGACCCCCAGCACGTCGTCGCGCAACTGGAACGCCTCACCCAACGGCAGCCCGTACGCCGAGTAGGTGGCCCGTACGTCGTCCGGCGCGTCGGCAAGCGCGGCACCCAGCAGCAGCGGCCGTTCGACCGTGTACTTCGCCGACTTGTACCTGGCGACCTTGCTGGCCCGTTCCACCGACGTGTCCCCGGTGACCTGGGTCAACACGTCGAGGTACTGCCCGACGGTGACCTCCGTGCGCATCTCGTCGAAGACCGGCCGGGCCCGGGCCGCCGCCCGCAGGTCCAGGCCTGCGGAGTGCAGCAGCTCGTCGGACCACACGAGGCAGAGGTCACCGAGCAGGATCGCGGCGGAGTCACCGAAGCCGTCCGCGTCGCCGCCCCAGCCTGCGGCCCGGTGCCGGGCGGCGAACCGCCGGTGCACGGCGGGCTCGCCGCGCCGGGTGTCGGAGCGGTCCATCAGGTCGTCGTGGATCAGTGCGCTGGCCTGCACGAACTCCAGCGCGGCGAGGGCGGTGACGACCGCCTCGGTGTCCATCCCGCCGGCACCCCGGAACCCCCAGTACGCGAACGCCGGCCGCAGGCGCTTGCCACCGCCGAGCACGAACGCCTCGATGGCCTCCGCCACCGGGACGAGGGCGTCGTCCACCCGGGTCAGCCGGGCCCGCTGGCTGGCCAGGAACTCGGTGAGGGCCTTGTCGACCCGCTGCCGCAGGCCGGCACGGTCGACGGGGGACACGGGAGCAGCGTGGGTCACGCCACGACGCTAGCGGGTCACCGCGGCCGACGTTGTACCGCCACACGTGCTCCCGTCGGCGTGCGTGCGGGGGCCGCCCGACCGGCCGGACGCGTACCCGCCGAGTCGGTCCGGCCTGGGCCGACAGCGCGGGGCGGACCGACCCGTCGGGTGCTCGCGGCGGCCTCGGCGAGCACCACGAGCGGCACGTCCAGCACGACGGCGAGCCAACCGAGCCAGAACCCTCCCGGTACGCGTCGTTGCCGCTCCCACCGGGACACCTCGTGTCTACTCAAGGTCGGCACGCCGGCGGCGGCACACAACTCGGCGGCGGTGCGCTGCTGGCTCCAACCCCGGGCCAGCCGGCACCGGGCCAGCAGCGGCCCGAGCTGTGTGGGGCGCGGTGATGTGAGCGAGGTCATGGGGCCTCCCGGCGGCGCGTCGGCGCGGCGGCACCCCGCCCGCCCGAAGGACGGGACCGATGCCACCTCTCGGCTGTGCGACCCCCGCGCCGGATGCCGGGCCGCCCCCGCCGCCCCTCCCGCGCCACCCCTTCCTACCCCGGGGGTACGACGGCTTCCCTCCACCGGTCCGGCACGCGCCAGCCGAACTGTGGGAGGCGGTGTGGGAAGGGCTGGGTGCCGACGGCGTCGCCCGCTAGAGTCGGGTCGTGGCGCTCGGTCTTCCCTCGGTACTCCCCAATCCGCAGCCGGCGATCGGGGAGCTCATCCGTGACCGTCAGCCGACCTTCTCGTTCGAGTTCTTCCCGCCCAAGACCGAGGCGGGTGAGCGACTGCTCTGGCAGGCGATCCGCGAGTTGGAGTCGCTGCGCCCGTCGTTCGTGTCGATCACCTACGGCGCGGGCGGCTCGACCCGGGACACCACAGTCGCGGTGACCGAGCGGATCGCCACCGAGACCACCCTGCTGCCGATGGCCCACCTGACCGCCGTCAACCACTCCGTGGCCGAGCTGCGGCACGTGATCGGCCGGCTCGCCGGGGTGGGGGTACGCAACGTGCTGGCGGTGCGCGGCGACCCGCCGGGCAACCCGGGCGGCGAGTGGGTCCGGCACCCCGAGGGCGTCGACTACGCCGAGGACCTGGTGCGCCTGGTCCGCGACGCCGGTGACTTCAGCGTCGGCGTGGCGGCCTTCCCGTACAAGCATCCCCGTTCGGTCGACGTGGCAAGCGACACCGCGCACTTCGTCCGCAAGTGCCGGGCCGGCGCCGAGTTCGCGATCACGCAGATGTTCTTCGACGCCGACGACTACCTGCGGCTGCGCGACCGGGTGGCCGCGGCCGGCTGCGACACCCCGATCCTGGCCGGTGTGATGCCGGTGACCCAGATCGGCACCATCGAGCGGTCCGTGCAACTATCCGGGGCGCCGTTCCCGACGGCTCTGGCGGAGCGCTTCGAGCGGGTCGCCGACGACCCGGAGGCGGTCCGCCGGCTCGGCATCGAGCAGGCCAGCGAGATGTGCCGCCGGCTGCTGGACGAAGGTGTGCCGGGAATCCACTTCATCACCCTCAACCGGTCCACCGCGACCCGCGAGGTGTGGCAGAACCTCAAGGTCGGCGCCCGGGTGTGAACACGGCGCGTGCGACACCTGATGCTCGACACCACGGTTGATCAGTGGTGGGCACACAGCTGAACTGGGACGAGTACGCCACGGCATGGGCACGGCTGCACGGCGGCTTCGACCCCCGGGCGGCCGCGCCGGTGGTACGCGCCTGGCTGCGGTTCTCCTACCACGTCGGATATGTGCTGGGCCGGCTGCGGGTCGGCCCCACAGCGGTCACCGTGGCCGGGGTGCTGCTCTGCTTCTGCGTACCGTTGCTGGTGACCCGGCCGGGGGACGGGCCGTTCCTCGGCGCGCTGTTCGTGCTGTTCGCCGCGGTGGCCGACAGCGTCGACGGGGCGGTGGCGGTCGCCACCAGCCGCACCACCCGGCTCGGCTACGTCTACGACTCGCTCGCTGACCGGCTCGGTGAGGTGGCCTGGCTGCTCGCGTTCTGGCTGGTCGGCGCGCCAGGCGCGCTCGTCGTCGCGGGCGGCGCGTTGTCGTGGCTGCACGAGTACGTGCGTGCCCGCGCGGTCTCCGCCGGCATGCGCGAGATCGGCGCCGTGACCGTCGGCGAGCGACCCACCCGCGTCTCGGTCGCGCTGGCCGGGTTGGTTGTCGCCGGGTTGTCCGGGTTGATCGAGCCGGACCTGGCCGCCGGCACCATCACCATGGCGACCGCCGTGTGGGTGCTGCTGGCCGCCTTCGGGCTGGGGCAGTTGCTCTCCACGGTCCGTCGCGCGCTGCTCGACGCCGGCTGACCGCCGCACCGACGAGGGCTACCAGGCGGGGCCGATCTCGTCCGCGACGATCTGCGCCGAGAGGGTCACCATCGGCAGGCCACCGCCCGGGTGGCTGGAGCCGCCCACCAGCCACAGGCCGTGCGCCGGGCCCCTGTTGGCCGGGCGGAGCAGCCCACCTGCGGTGCCGTAGATCACGCCGCCGGGTGCTCCGGTCGCCGCGTCCAGGTCGGCCGGGGTACGCACCTCGCGGAACAGCAGCCGGTCGCGCACGTCCACGCCGCGCTGCGCCAGCACGTCCAGGATCCGGTCGGCGTACGCGTCGGCAAGCCCCGGGCGCCGCCAGTCGACAGCCCCAGCGGCGGTGCCCTGCCGCGCGGAGTTGACCAGCACGAACCATGCCTCGTGCCCCGCCGGGCGGACCATCGGGTCGTCGGCGACGGTGACGAACACCGTCGGGTCGGCCGCCGGTCGGGCTCGTACGCCCCGCCCCGGATCGCCGAACACCGCGTCGAACTCGGCGTCGTAGTCGCGCGGGAAGAAGACGTTGTGGTGCGCCAGCCCGGTGTTGCCGGAGACGCCGAGCAGCAGCACGAAACCGGCCAGGCTTCGGTCGCTCAGCCCGGCCAGCCGACGCGCGTGCGGCAGCAGGTCGCGGTAGACGGTGAGTGCGTCCACGTTGGCCACCACCACGTCGGCGGGTACCGGCGCGGCGACGCCGGTGAGGCGTACCCCGTGCACCCGGCCGCCCGCCGCGTCGATCCGCGTCACGGTGGCGCCGGTCTGCACGACCACGCCGAGGTCCAGGCAGCGGGTGAGCAGCGCGTCGGCGAGCGTGCCCAGCCCGCCGCGCAGGTACCAGCCGCCGAACGTCAGCTCGGCATAGGGGACCGCGACGAGCGCCGCCGGCGCCCGGCGCGGGTCGGCGCCGGTGTACGTGGCGTACCGGTCCAGCAGCATCCGCAGCCGCGGGTCGGAGAGGTGCCGGCGGCCCAGCCCACGCAGGGTGCGGCCCGGGGCGATGGCGGCCAGGTCGCCGACGCGCCAGGCCAGCGACGCCAGGTCGCGGGGGGAGTCGACGGCGCGGCGCAGGATGTCCCGCGAGGAGGCGTTCCACACCCGGGCGGCCCGCCGCCACAGCCGCTGCCAGTCGGCCGCCGCCCGGTCACCGAAGGCGGCCCCGATCCGGCCGGCGAACTCCACAGGGTCGGCGCAGGAGTCCAACGTCGGACCGCCGCCTTCGAAGACGTGCCGGACGATCGGGTCCAGCGGCGTCAGGTCCAGGTACTCGTCGAGCTTCGCCCCGGTGGCCTCGAACAGGTCCTCGAAGACCTCGGGCAGGGTGAGCAGACTCGGCCCGGTGTCGAAGTGGAACGACCCGGCCGGGGTGTCGTGCACGTACCTGCCGAGTTTGCCGCCGACGGTGTCGGCAGCTTCGAAGACGGTCACCTGGTGCCCGGTTGCGGCCAGCCGGGCGGCGGTGGCCAGGCCACCCACCCCGGCGCCGACGACCACGATCCGCGCCATGCCGCGTCCTCCTAGCTGACCGGGCGGCCCCGCCAGGTCAGGCGGTGTCGCTTTCGCAGATGGTACGACCGCAGGGTCAGCCAACCGAGGACCACGACCGATACGGGGTGTGCGAGCGCGTCGGGCCACCACCGGCCCCCGGTCGACCGGGCGGTGAGCACCCGCCCGGCCACCCCGAGCAGATAGCCGGCCAGGCCCACGGCGGCCACCATCGGCGCGCCGGCCACCACGCCGGCCACCGCGACAAGCGGCGGGGCGGTGTAGAGCAGCAGCAGCATCGTCACCACGGCGGCCGCCGCTCCCGGATGCCCGAACGACGCCCACAGCGACTTCGAGTACCCGTCGCGCAGTTGCGGCCAGTCGTCGTACATCCGGCAGGTGGCCAGCCGGGAACCGTCGGCCAGGGCGATCCGCCCACCGGACCGCTTGACCGCACGGGCCAGCTCGACGTCCTCCAGGATCTTGTCGGCGACCGCCGCGTGCCCGCCCGCTGTGGTGTAGCCGGCCCGATCCAGCACCAGGAACTGCCCGCCCGCGGCGGCCAGCGAGGGCCGCCGCGAGCGTTCCATGGCGCGCAGCGGCAGGAACGTCAGCCAGAGCCACTGGAGCAGGGGCTGCACCAGCCGGTCGGCCGCCGTCGCCACAACGATCCGGGGGTACGGCGACAGCAGCGTCACGCGGGCGGCGCGCAGTTCGGTGACGGCGGCGGCCACGGCGTGCGGGGCGAGCACCACGTCGGCGTCGACGAAGACCAGCACTGTGGCCTCCGGGTCGACCCGGGTGGCCAACTGCCAGCAGGCGTGTGGTTTGCCCAGCCAGCCCGGCGGCGGGGCGACGCCGCTGAGCAGTGTGACCCTCGGGTCGTCGCCGGCCACCGCCCGGACCACGTCGGCGGTGCCGTCGGTGGACCCGTCGTCGAGGACCACGATGCGCAGCCCGGGCACGCCGCGCTGGGCGAGCAGGGCGCGCAGGCAGGGGGTGACCCGAGTGGCCTCGTCGCGTAGCGGCAGCAGCACCGCCACCGGCTCACCGACCTCGCCCGGCCGGTCGGTGGGCCGGCGCAGCCAGCGGGCGGCGTTGAGCCAGGTGTGCCCGGTCAGCACGGCGATGACGAACAGCAGGGCGAGCAGGACGGTCATCGGGTCGCGTCGACGCCGGGGCGGGTCGGCTGGCGGTCGTCGCCGTACGCGTTGCCGGCCCGGCGGGCGCGCAGCAGGGTCACCGCCAGCGGCACGGCTGTCACCGCCATGCCGGCCGCGCCCCAGAGCGCCGAGGCGGGCAGGTCGAGGAAGACCGCGTGGGCCAGGATGCTGGAGAAGTACGTCCACAGGTAGAGCGCGAACATCGGGTGGTCCCGCTTGTCGGTGCGCTCGGCGGCCGGCCCGGCCAGCGGGCGCAACGCGCTCATCATCAGCACCGCGAAGAGCAGCCAGCCCAGGTAGTTGCTGACCGGGATGCCGGGCAGGCCGGGCAGCGCCGGGGTGGCGTTGCGCCACACCCAGTAGCCCTCGGCGACCATCTGCGGGTCGAGGAAGAGATCCCAGGCGGCCAGCCCCACAGTGGCCAGCGCGATCCGCCCCACCCACCGACCGACCGTCGAGCCGGTCGTCGGGGCGCTGGCCTCCGCCGTGTTGACGGTGGCCGTCGGGGTGTTGCCGCCGGTCAGGCGGACCGCGGCCAGCCAGGCCGGCCAGGCCATCCAGGTCCAGGCCAGAGGGATGATCAGCGGCACCCCGGCAAGCTTGGGGCCGAGCTCACCGGAGTAGTCGTAGCTGCCGAACGGCACACCGGTGGCCACCCCGATCGCCTCGATCGCGAACCCGCCGCCGGTGGCCACCGCGACCAGCGCCACCGCGACCCGGGGCCCGCGACTGAGCAGCGCGTGGCCGACCGAGAGCAGCCAGCCGAGCACGACGGTGGCCACTGTCAGCCCGGCCCGGGTGGTGCCGGTGGTGAGCGGGTAGCAGATCTGGGCGAGCACCAGGACGCCGAGCAGCGTCCAGGAGATCCGCCTGGTCATGACGTCGGAGGCTCGAGCGGCAGGTCCCGACCGAGGACGCCGAACGGCCGCTCGTCACCGGGAAAGTGGAAGTCACGCAGCACGTCGACGAAACCGAACCGGCGGTACAGCCGCCAGGCCCGCGAGGTCTGCTCCTCGGCCTCCGGGGTGGACAGCAGCGTGGTGTCGCCCTCGGCCATCGTGAGCAGCGCCCGCAGTTGGCCGGCACCCAGCCCGTGGCCCTGCGCCGGTGGCCGGACGTGCAGCTCGACCACCTCGAAGCAGTGGGTGAGCCAGCGCTTGCGCGTCGAGGCGTCCAACGCCCGGTACACCTGGTCGTGCCACCACTGGCCGGGGCCGCCCAGATAGCCGTAGCCGAAGCCGGCGAGATGTCCCTCGCTGGTCAGGCTGGCCACCGCCCGGAACCCGGGCCGGCGGACGTGGGTGGCCATGTAGCCGCGCCGGGCCTCCAGCAGGTCGGTGCGGTAGCCCATCGCCTCGCCGTAGACGGCGACCACGTCGTCCAGCCGCCGGACGAGATCGTCCGGCGTCCAGCGCACCAACCTCATGCCCGTCCACCCTTCACCGTTGCAGGGTCGTCGTCGGCGACCCACCCGAGCACCGTCGGATCGCCGACCACGTCGCGTACCTCGAATCGGGCGAAGAGCTCCTCGGCGTACCAGCCTGCGGTGGGGGTTCGCATGATCGCCGCCCGATGCTCCGGGTGACGGTACGCGAACGCCACCAGGTCCGTCGGGTCGCGCCACACGCTGACCGTGCCCTGCCACCCCAGCGGCGCCTCACCGACACCGAAGCGGGCCAGCAGCCCCGGCGCGTCGCGCAGGGCGGCGGCCACCGGCGGGATCGCCCGCCAGAAGGTGGCCGCCCGGCGGGCCCGCAACCGGGCGCGGGTCAGCGCCAGCACCGGCCCGGTGACCCGGCCGCCCGGCGGATCGCCGAACGGCTGCTGGCCGGACCACTCGCCCCGACTGCTCACCGGGCGCAGGTCGACCCGGGCCTGGGCGAGGGCGATCCGCGCCCAGGCACGCCCCACCGGCGAGCCGTCGAAGCCGGCCGCCTCGGCGGGGGAGTCCCACACTGTCAACGCCGCCCACCGGGTCAGGTCGGCGTCACCCGGCCCGAAGCTGGTGCCGGTCCCGGTGCCCAGCAGCTTGCCGAACCGGACGCCCGGCAGTGCCCGCAGCCGGCGAGGGTCCACAGCCATCCTGGTCAGCGCCCGGGGCAACGCGCCGCGGGAGGTCCGCCACACGTGCAGGGTGACCAGCTCCGGTACGACGTTCGTGTGCCCGCTGGTTCGTTCGCTCACGCCACCTCGGCCGGCGTACCGGCGGTGACCCGCAGCAGCTCGGCGTAGGTGGTCGGGAAGACCGCCTGCGGCACGCCACCCGCGGCCCAGATCTCCGGGTACGCCGCCAGCGCCGTGTCCACAAGCGTGCGCAGCGCCTGCGGGTGCCCGAGCGGTGCGACCCCGCCGATCGGCTGCCCGGTGTGCTGCCGGACGAACTCCGGGGTGGCCCGGCGCAAACGGGTGACTCCGATCGACGCGGCCAGGCCTGTGGTGTTCACCCGGTGCGCGCCGGAGGTGAGGACGAGCAGTGGCGCGCCGTCCGCGTCGAAGATCAGCGAGTTGGCGATCTGGCCGACCTCGACGCTGAGCGCCTCGGCGGCCGCGGCGGCGGTGTGCACCGCTTCGGGCAGCAGGCGGACTGTGCTGGGTCGGCCGGCGCCGTCGAGCGCACCGGCGCCGTCGAGCGCGTCCTGCACCGCCCGTACGTTCGGGTGTGGCTGCATGTCGCCATTCTTCACGGTCCGCCCGCGAACGGTTCAGCCGGCCACGCCGAAGCCCGCTTCACCATGCGCCGTGTCGTCGTGTCGTCGTGTCGGTGCGGCTCACCACGCCCGATGGGTTCAGTCGGCGCGTCACACGTTGCGTTTTCGTCGGAGGGGAGGTGTACTGTCAACAGCAGTTAGAACGAGTGTTCGATTGTCTCGTACGCTCGTTCCAACCAGCCGGAGCGCGGTGTTTCGCGGCGCCAGCTCCGGGCGGTGCGGCTCCGCGGGCCGCACCTGGGTTTCCGGGCAGTCGCGAGCCCGGTCCCGACAGGCAGGAGCGTCGCCCGCCGCCCACGACCCCCGGGCGGCGGGCGACGAACCCGCCGGTACGCCGGCCGGGTGTGGTGTGGGGAAGCATCCACACCCGGCCGGCCACCCACGGTGCGCCTTCCTCCGCACCACCGACCTAGGCGTCTTTCGCTGGCGGCACCACTGCGCCGGTCGACGCCCGGCCACGTGGAGGAGACAGCCATGCCGACCAACTCAGCTCAGGCACCGACGGTGCCGGCGCACGTGCTGCCGCACCGCACCCCCGCCCAGCTGCTCAGGTTGGCCCGGCGCGGGCTTGTCGAGGCCAACCAGGCCGGACCTGACGGCCTGCGCTACGCGGCCGCCCATCTGGCGGCGCTGCGCGCGGCGGCCGCCATGCTCGCCGCCCGGGCTCGGCCCGCGCCGAGCCGGCGTAACCGGATCACCAGCGTCTGGGTCCTGCTCTGCGCCGTCGCCCCCGAGCTCGACGAGTGGGCCCGCTTCTTCGCCGCCGGGGCCAGCAAACGGGCCGCTGCCGAGGCCGGCATCCCACGGGTGGTCACCGCCCGGGAGGCCGACGACCTGCTCCGCGCCGCCGAGCAGTTCGTCACGGTGGTGGAGACCGCGCTCGGCGTGGCCCACCAGCCGGCCCTGGACGGCTTCGCCGCCTGATCCCGCCACGACGCCGGCCGCCGGCCGGTCGACGTCACGGCTGGCCGGTCCTGATCTGTTCCACAGCAACGACGGGGGGTTGGTCCGATGGCGGGCCGCATGGTGGTCGGTTCCGCTGCTCTGGCCGATCTGGTACGCCCGGCGAGCGCACCCGATCCGGTCGCCGACCAGCGGGTGCTACCGGTGGCACCCGAGCTGACCGGCCTCCTGCCCAACCGGGGTCTGCGCCGAGGCAGCACCATCGCGGTCGCCGCCGGCCAACCCCAGCGCAGCGGTGGCACCTCGCTGGTGCTGGCCCTGCTCGCCGAGGCATCCCGGGCCGGCTCGTGGTGCGCCGTGGTCGGAGTGCCGACGCTCGGCGCGGGTGCGGCAGCCGAGCTCGGCATCGCCCTGGACCGGCTGGCCCTGGTGCCGAACCCGGGCCCCGAATGGGCCACTGTGGTCGCCGCGCTGATCGACGGGGTGGACGTCGTGGTCACCGCCGTACCGGCCGCCGTCTCCGCCTCGGTCGCCACCCGGCTGGCCGCCCGGGCCCGGCAGCGCGGCAGTGTGCTCGTCCCGTACGGCCGGTGGGACGGCGCGGACGTGACGTTGCAGGTGGTCCGTGGGCTCTGGGAAGGGCTCGGCCAGGGGCGGGGGCGGTTGCGTCGCCGGGAGGTCACCGTCTCGGCGCGCGGACGTGGAGCGGCCGCACGACCCAAGGAGATCAAGGTCTGGCTCCCCGGTGACGAGCTCACCCGGGTGATTCCCCGGGCGGTGTCCTCCACCGTGGGCCGACGATCGACGGTGCCCTTCGACGGACGACCTCACCCGGTGCCGTCCGCGGGTGATCGGTCCGGTCCAGTGCGGTCGACCGGTGAGCAGTCCCATCAGGTGTCGCCGGCGGGTGATCGGTTTGGTCCGGCGTCGTCGGCCGGTGAGCGGCCTCGTCCGGCGTCGCCGGCAGGTGACAGGTCCCGTGCCGAAGCCGGTCGACCGGGCTCTCTCACCCTGGTCGGCCCGGCGTGACGTCGGTGGTCGGGGCAACCAGATGTGTCCCCGCGACGGTGTGCCCGGCCGGAGGTGCGGGCTGCGTGGTCGGTCGGGTCGACCCCTGGTCCGGACCATCGACGGCGGTGCGGTTGATCGGGGTCGTGCGGGCCGGGTGCGGTCCGGGAGGCACCGGGTGAGCGGCTCGCCGGTCCGGACCCTGCTGCTGTGGTGTCCGGACTGGCCGGTGCTCGCCGCCGAGATCGTCGACGGGGTGCCGGCCACGAGTCCGGTCGCCGTCCTGCACGACAACCGGGTGGTCGCCTGCTCCGAGCAGGCCCGCGCCGAGGGGATACGTCGAGGGCTGCGCAAGCGGGAGGCGCAGAGCCGTTGCCCACAGCTCACCGTCGTGGAGTACGACCCGGGCCGGGACGCCCGGGCGTTCGAGCCGGTGGTCGCCGCCGTGGAGGAGTTGGTAGCGGGTGTCGAAGTGGTTCGTCCCGGCGCCTGCGCGGTGGCCGCGCGGGGGCCGAGCCGTTACCTCGGCGGCGAGGAGGCGGCCGCCGAACGGATCATCGAGCATGTCGCCCAGTCGTGCCTTGTGGAGAGCCAGGTGGGCATCGCCGACGGGGTGTTCGCCGCCGGGTTGGCCGCCCGCGCCGGCCGGGTGGTGCCACCGGGTGGGACGCCCGCGTTCCTGGCCGGGTTGCCGGTCGAGGCGCTGGGCCGGTCGGCGCTTGCCGATCTGCTGCGCCGACTGGGAGTGCGGACCCTCGGTGACTTCGCCGCGCTGCCGGCCGGCGACGTGCTGGCCCGGTTCGGGTTCGACGGCGCGCTGGCCCACCGGCTCGCCGCCGGGCGGGATCATCGCCCGCTCGCCGTCCGGCAGCCGCCGACCGACCTGACGGTGACCGCCGAGCACGACGAGCCGATCGACCGGGTCGATGCGGCGGCGTTCGCCGCCCGCGCGCTGGCGGAACGGTTGCACGACCGGCTCGCCGGGTACGGGCTGGCCTGCACCCGGCTCGGCATCGAGGCGGTCACCGCGCACGGGCAGGAACTGCACCGGGTGTGGCGGCACGACGGTCTGCTCACCGCAGCGGCCATCGCCGATCGAGTGCGCTGGCAGTTGGACGGCTGGCTTTCCGGCAGCAACGGTCGTGCCGGCGCCCGCCCGGCCCGGCCGACGGCTGGCATCATCCGGCTGCGGCTGGTCCCGGACGGAGTGATCGCCCAGGCTGGCCTCCAGGTCGGTCTCTGGGGGGAGACCGGTGAAGAGCGGGAACGGGCGCACCGGGCGTTGAGCCGTGTGCAGGGCATCCTCGGCCCGGAAGCAGTGGTCACCGCGGTGCTCGGCGGCGGGCGCTCCCCGACCGACCAGGTGCGACTGGTGCCCTGGGGCGACGAACGGCTCCCCGACCGTCCCGGCCCACCACCGCTGCCGGACGAGCCGATCGCTACCGACGGCCGGTTTCCGGGTGCTGCCAGCGCCGGCGGCGTTGCGGGCGGCGGCCGGGTCGCGGGCGTTGACGGTGTCACCGGCGCCAGCGGCGTTGCGGGCGGCGGTCGGGTTGCGGGCGATAGCGGCGCGGCTGGCGTTGGCCGGGCCGCCATCGCTGGCAGCGACACCGGCGCCGGCGGGGTGGCGGGCGCTCGGCGGGCCGCGGATGCTGGCCAGGCTCCAGGCGTTGCTGGCGCTGGTGGGGTTGCCGGCGCCGGCGAGGTTGGAGGCACTGGTCGGGCCGTTGGTGCCGGTCGAGCTGCTGGCGGTGGCCGGGCAGCTGGAGTTGGCCGAGCTGCTGGCGTTGGTCGGGCTGCTGGCCGTGGTGGGGGCGGAGTTCCGCCGTGGCCCGGTCGGCTGCCGCGGCCCTCACCAGCGGTGGTGCTGCCGAGCCCCCTCGCCGCGACCGTGCATGACGCCGCTGGCGAGGCGGTGGTGATCAGCGCGCGGCTGGCGGTGAGCGCCCCGCTTGCCCGGCTGGTGGTCGGCACCGGTCGGCCAGCGGAGATCGTCGGCTGGGCCGGCCCGTGGCCGGTGGACGAGCGATGGTGGGCTCCGGCCGAGGCGCGGAGGCGGGCCCGGTTCCAGGTCTGCCTGGCCGATGGCACCGCTCTGCTGCTCGCTGTCGAGGCCGGGCAGTGGCTGGTGGAGGCGATCTATGACTGAGCGTTCAGATGGACGCCGGCCTAGCCGTGATCGACTCGGCATCACGGAAATCGGGGTATCCCGCCCCTTCGGACACCCCGATTTCCATGATGTCGAGTGGATCAAGCCGGTGGGCGCCCTGGGGGCGTGCAGGTGAGCTTCCACAACCCGAAGATGCCCTGGTCGGAGCTGGAGCAGGTGCTCTCCGGCCGTCCCGGCGGGGGCCGGTCTGGCGATGGCCGTCCCGGCGGGGGCCGTTCTGGGGACGGCCGGGCGAGCCGGGGTGAACGGCACCTGCACGTGGTGGACCCGCTCGCCGTGGACGCCGACGGCGGGGACTCCCCGGCCTGGAGTCGCCGCCGCGAGCAGTACCAGCCGCCAGAGTTGGCCCGTCCCGACGATGTGGTGCCCTACGCGGAGTTGCACGCGCACACCAACTTCAGCTTCCTGGACGGCGCCAGCCACCCCGAGGAGCTGGCCGAGGAGGCGGCCCGCCTGGGGCTCACCGCGCTCGCCGTGACCGACCACGACGGCTTCTACGGCGTGGTCCGGTTCGCCGAGGCGGCCCGTACGCTGGGCCTGCCGACGATCTTCGGCGCGGAGCTCTCGCTGGGGTTGCCCGGCCCGCAGAACGGCGAACCCGACCCGCACGGCACGCACCTGCTGGTGCTCGCGCACGGCCATGAGGGGTACGCCCGGCTGGCCACCACCATCGCCCGCGCGCATCTGCGCGGCGGGGAGAAGGGCCGCCCGGTCTACGGGGAGCTGGAGGAGGTCGCCGCCGAGCTGCGTGACCACGTGCTGGTGTTGACCGGCTGCCGCAAGGGGCACGTGCCGGCGGCGCTGCTCAGCGAGGGCGTGGACGCGGCGGCCCGCGAGTTGGACCGGCTGACCACGCTGTTCGGCGCGGAGACGGTGGCGGTGGAGCTGACCGACCACGGTCACCCGGTCGACGCCGACCGCAACGACGCGCTCGCCGAGTTGGCCGCCGCGGCCGGGCTGCCGACGGTGGCCAGCAACAACGTGCACTACGCCACGCCGGGCCGACGTCGGCTGGCCACCACCGTCGCCGCCGTACGGGCCCGGCGCAGTCTGGACGAGATCGACGGGTGGCTGCCCGCTGCGGCCACCGCCCACCTGCGCAGCGGGGCGGAGATGGCGGCCCGGTTCGCCGCGTACCCGGGTGCGGTGGCGCGGGCCGCGGAGTTCGGCGCGGAGCTGGCCTTCGACCTCCAACTGGTCGCGCCGCGGCTGCCGGCGTACCCGGTGCCGCCGGGGCACACCGAGATGAGTTGGCTGCGGAAGCTGACCGCCGACGGCGCGCGGGAGCGCTACGGCCCGCCGCAGGCGCACCCGGCGGCGTACGCGCAGCTCGACCACGAGCTGAACATGATCGAGGAGCTGGGCTTCCCCGGCTACTTCCTTGTGGTCTACGACATCGTCGCGTTCTGCCGTGAGCAGGACATCTACTGCCAGGGCCGGGGGTCGGCGGCCAACTCGGCGGTCTGCTACGCGCTGCGGATCACCAACGTGGATGCGGTTCGGCACCGGCTGCTGTTCGAGCGGTTCCTCGCCCCGGAGCGGGACGGCCCACCGGACATCGACGTGGACATCGAGTCCGATCGCCGGGAGGAGGTGATCCAGCACGTCTACACCCGCTACGGCCGGGAGCACGCCGCCCAGGTCGCCAACGTCATCTCCTACCGGCCCCGGTCGGCGGTGCGGGACGTGGCCAAGGCGTTCGGCTTCTCACCGGGGCAGCAGGACGCCTGGAGCAAGCAGATCGACAGGTGGGGTTCGGTGGCCACTGTCGACGTCGAGGGCATCCCGGAGCAGGTGGTGGAGTACGCCAACGAGTTGCAGACGTTCCCCCGGCACCTGGGCATCCACTCCGGAGGCATGGTGATCTGCGACCGGCCGGTGATCGAGGTCTGCCCTGTGGAGTGGGGGCGGATGCCCGGGCGCAGCGTGTTGCAGTGGGACAAGGACGACTGCGCGGCGGTCGGCCTGGTCAAGTTCGACCTGCTCGGCCTCGGCATGCTCTCCGCGCTGCACTACGGCTACGACATGATCGGGTCCAGGCTGGATCTCGGTGACATGACGCTCGACGACCCCGAGGTCTACGACATGCTCTGCCGGGCCGACTCGGTCGGGGTGTTCCAGGTGGAGAGCCGCGCCCAGATGGCCACCCTGCCCCGGCTCAAGCCCCGCGAGTTCTACGACCTGGTGGTGGAGGTGGCGCTGATCCGGCCCGGCCCGATCCAGGGCGGTTCGGTGCACCCGTTCATCAGGCGTAAGAACGGCCAGGAACCTGTGACGTTCGCGCACCCGTTGATGCGCAACGCCCTGGAGAAGACCCTTGGTGTGCCGCTGTTCCAGGAGCAGTTGATGCAGCTCGCCATCGACCTGGCGGGCTTCGACGCGGCCGAGGCCGACCAGCTGCGCCGGGCGATGGGCGCGAAGCGGTCGGTCGAGCGGATGAACCGCATCGCCGACCGGCTCTACGCCGGGATGGCCGAGCGGGGCATCACCGGTGAGCTGGCCGACGACGTCTACCGCAAGCTCACCGCGTTCGCCAGCTACGGCTTCCCGGAGAGCCACGCGATGAGCTTCGCCTACCTGGTGTACGCCAGTTCCTGGCTCAAGCGCTACCACCCGGCGCCGTTCCTGGCCGCGCTGCTCAACGCCCAGCCGATGGGGTTCTACTCCCCGCAGACCCTTGTCGACGACGCCCGCCGGCACGGGGTGGAGGTCCGCCGCCCCGACATCAACGCCAGCGGGGCCTTGGCGGTGCTGGAATCCACCCCGGGCACCCGGTGGGGCAGCGGGCCGGGGGAGCCGCCGCACGCCTGGGGGCTGGGCGGGCCGGCGGTCCGGCTCGGGCTGTCCAGCGTGCGTACCCTCGGGGCTGACGTGGCCGAGCGGATCGAGGCCGAGCGGGCGGCGCACGGGCCGTACCGGGACATGCCCGATCTGGCCCGGCGGGTCGGTCTCACCGCACCGCAGCTGGAGGCCCTGGCCACCGCGGACGCCTTCGCCTGTTTCGGGCTGACCCGGCGGGAGGCGCTCTGGGCCGCAGGCGCGGCGGCCCAGGACCGGCCGGGCCGGCTGCCCGGCACGGTGACCGGCGCGGCGGCGCCCACGCTGCCCGGGATGGAGGCGGTGGACCGGCTGGTCGCCGACGTGTGGGCGACCGGGTTGTCGCCGGAGAGCCATCCGGCCCGGTTCATCAGGGGGCAGCTCGACGTGCTCGGCGCGGTGCCGATCGCCAGGCTCGGCCGGGTGGAGCCGGGCCAGCGGATCCGGGTCGGCGGCATCGTCACCCACCGGCAGCGCCCGGCCACCGCGGGTGGTGTCACGTTCCTCAACCTGGAGGACGAGACCGGGATGTTGAATGTCACCTGTTCGCCGGGGCTGTGGCAGCGTTACCGGCGGGTGGCCCGCACCAGCGCCGCGCTTGTGGTCCGGGGGCGGCTGCAACGGCACGAGGGGGTGACCAACCTGGTCGCCGACCGGCTGGACCCCATTGAGCCGCCGGTCAGCCCCGCGTCCCGTGACTTTCGCTGATCCAGTGATCCACATTACGGTTTCCAGCGACGCTGGACGGGACACTCGTGCTGAGCGGGCAGAGCCGCCCGTGATCCATGAGGAGATGAACAGTGCTGGGGAATCACGCGTACACCGGTGGAATCGCCAACTCCCGACGGACCCGGCTCGGCGCGGGTTGGATGCCGTCGCACCTCGCCGATCCTCGCGAGTACGAGGTGACGAACGGCCCGGTCGCCAACGAGCGGCGGTCCCGCGCGGAGGACGAGGCCGAGGGCGGCGAGTCCTGACCCGCCGGGCGGTCGCGTCCCGACCGGCCGGACGGCTGGTTCCACCTGCCATACGGCCGCGATACGACTGGACCGGGTGACTAGGCTCGACCGGGTGGAGCAGACCCGAGGCCGGTTCGCCGGGCCGCCGCTGACCCCCCGTACCGCAGTGATCTGGTCGGTGCTCCGCGCCGAGCTGGACCGGCGCGGCGACGCCGAGCTGACAGTGCTGGACGTGGGCGGTGGCACCGGCGGTTTCGCCGTCCCGCTTGCCAGCGCCGGGCACCGGGTCACAGTGGTCGACGCCAGCCCCGACGCGTTGGCGGCGCTCACCCGCCGGGCCGCCGAGGCCGGCGTGGCCGACCGGATCGTCGCCGTGCAGGGCGACGGCGACGCCCTCGCGGGGCTTGTCGAGCCGGCCGGCGTCGACCTGGTGCTCTGCCACGCCGTGCTGGAGGTCGTCGACGACCCGACGCCTGTGGTGACCGCGCTGGCCACCGCGCTGCGCCCCGGCGGCGCGGCCAGCGTGCTCGTGGCCGGCCGGGCCGCCGCCGTGCTGGGCCGGGCGATGAACGGGCACCTGGACGTCGCGGCGGCACTGGCGGCCGACCCGGCCGGCACCGCCGGAGCGCGGGACACCCTGCGACGACGCTACGACGCCCCGGGCGCCGCCGCGCTGCTCACCGCCGCCGGGCTCGCGGTCGAGGAGATCCACGGGGTACGCGTGCTCGCCGACCTGCTGCCGGCCACCGTCGCCGACGGCCAGCCGGCCGGCCTGGTCGAGTTGGAACTGGCGTTGGCCGCCCAGCCCCCGTACCGGGATCTGGCGGCCCAGCTGCACCTGTTCGCCCGCCGGCCCGCATGACCGCACCTCCGGCACCGCTGACCGTTCTCGGCCCGGACCACGGCGGCGGCCGTCTCGCCGACGTGCTGCCCAGCGCTCTCGCCGTGCTGGGCGTGCCCGGCTCAGCCGACCCGCTCGGGTTGGTCCCCTCCCTCGCCGGGGTACGCCGGGTCGCCGTGCTGCTCGTCGACGGGCTCGGCTGGTACCAGCTGCCGACCGCCGCCCCGTACGCGCCGACCCTCGCCGGGCTCGCCGCGACGGTGGCCCGCCCGCTCATCGCCGGTTTCCCGTCCACCACCCCGACCAGCCTGGTGACGCTTGGTACGGGCGTCGCGACCGGCGCGCACGGGGTGCTCGGCTTCACCGTGCGGGTGCCCGGCACCGACCGGGTGCTCACCCACACCGCCTGGGCCGCCGATCCGTCGCCGCTGCGCTGGCAGCCGGTGCCCACCCAGTTCGAGCGGGCACGCGCCGCCGGGGTGGCGGTGACAGTGGTGAGCCGGCCGGAGTTCGGCGGCAGCGGGTTGACGCTCGCCGCCAACCGGGGCGGTGACTTCCGAGGCGCCGCAGGTGTCGACGCGGTGGCCGCCACCATGCTGGCCGCGCTGGCCGCCGGCCCAGGCCCCACACTTGTCTCCGGCTACCACGCCGACCTGGACCGGCACGGGCACGTCAGCGGGGTCGACTCGGAGCCCTGGCGGATCGCCGCCGCCGAGGTGGACACGCTGCTGGCCCGGCTGGTCGACGGGCTGCCCCCGGACGCGGCCCTGCTGTTGACCGCCGACCACGGGCAACTCGACGTGCCCGTGGCGCACCGTTTCGACCTGGACACCGACCTGCGGCTGCGCGCCGGCGTACGGGTGGTGGCGGGGGAGGCCCGGGTGCGGTACCTGCACGTCGAGCCGGGTGCTGTCGACGACGTGGTGGCCGCCTGGTCCGAGGTGCTTGGCGACGCCGCACGGGTGCGGACCCGGGACGAGGTGGTGGCCGGCGGGTGGTTCGGGCCGGTGCCCGAGGACCATCTGGGCCGCATCGGCGACGTGGTGGTGATCTGCAACGACACGTACGCGGTCATGGCCACCCGGACCGAGCCGCCGATGGCGTCCCGACTCGTGGCGTACCACGGCTCGGACACCGCCGCCGAGCTGACAGTCCCGCTGCTTGTCGTGCGGGGCTGACCGGCGTACGGTCCGGCCGGTCGGCGGCTGGTGCTGTCGTACCTCCGGGTTAACCTGCCGGGATGGGCCGCAGCCAGTCGTTGCCCCGAGGTGGCGATCCGCGCTTCGGGCCGGACGCCGACGATTCCGACAGCCCGATCCTGCACGTCGACATGGACGCCTTCTTCGCCGCCGTCGAGGTGCGCCGCCGACCCGACCTGCGCGGCCGGCCGGTGGTGGTCGGCGGCGTCGGGCCGCGCGGCGTGGTCAGCTCGGCCAGCTACGAGGCCCGCCGCTACGGCGTGCGCAGCGCGATGCCGACCAGTCAGGCCCGCGCCCGCTGCCCGCACGCGGTCTACCTGCCTCCGGATTTCAGCGCCTACACGGAAGCCTCCCGCGCGGTCATGCAGATCTTCCGGGACGTCACCCCGCTGGTCGAGCCGCTCTCCCTCGACGAGGCGTTCCTCGACGTGACAGGGGCCCGCCGTCTGTTCGGCTCCCCGGCGACGATCGCCCGGCTGATCCGCCGCCGGGTCGCCGAGGAGCAGGCGCTGACCTGCTCGGTGGGGGTGGCGCCCACCAAGTTCGTGGCCAAGCTGGGCTCCACCTGGGCCAAACCCGACGGCATGCTGGTCGTGCCGCCCGGGCAGGTCCTCGAATTTCTGCACCCGCTGCCCGTCGACGCGCTGTGGGGAGTGGGGGAGCGGGCCGCCGAGACGCTGCGCCGCCTCGGCCTGGCCACCGTCGGCGACCTCGCCGAGGCCCCGGTGGGCATGCTCCGCCGGGCGGTGGGCGCCGCATCGGCCGCGCACCTGCACGAGCTGGCGTGGGGGCGTGACCCGCGACGGGTCAGCCCCGAGCAGGTCGACAAGTCGATCGGCGCCGAGGTCACCTTCGACGCCGACGTGGCCGACCCGCTGGAGATCCGCCGTGCCCTGCTGGCGCTCAGCGCGAAGGTCGGCGTCCGGTTGCGCGGCTCCGGTCAGGTGGGGCGCACCGTGTCGCTCAAGGTGCGGTTGGCCGACTTCCGCACCGTCAGTCGATCCCGCACCCTCGGCACTGCCACCGACACCGCCCGTGAGATGTTCGACACCGTTTGGGCTCTCTACACCGCGTTGGACCCTGGCGAGCGGATTCGCCTCGTCGGTGTCCGGGTGGAAGGGCTCTCCTCGGCGCAGGGCGCGCCCCGGCAGCTCACCCTCGGCGCGCCCGAGCGCGGTTGGCGGGAGGCGGAAGCTGCCGCCGACGCCGCCGCTGCCCGTTTCGGGCGGTCCGTCATAGGTCCGGCCAGTCTGTTAGGCGACCCTGACGCTCGGCAAAAGGAAAATCCCACCCACCCGTAGGTCGTCCCGCTTTCCGACGCGCGACCCCCCTCGTAGACTTGCGGGTAAGCAGCCGGATGGCTGCCACGGTCTGTCGGCCCGAGTGGGCCCGACCAACGTGACCGGGGAGGAGTGCCGTGCCGCTCTCGGAGCACGAGCAGCGGCTGTTCGAGCAGATCGAGCGGTCGCTTGCCGAGGACCCCAAATTCGCCTCGGCCGTGCGCGCCAGCGATCCGCGCTTCCACGCGCGGCGTCGCCTGCTCGTCGCTGCTGGCGTGATCATCGCTGGCTTGGCTCTACTGGTCTATGGCGCGGTGATCAAGACTCCACCGCTGGCGGTGGCGGGCTTTGTCGTCATGCTGGCGTCGGCCGCGTTCGCGGTGCAGTCGCACCGTAAGGCGCAGTCACCTGACCTGCACGTGGTGGGCGGCACGACGAGTCGTCGTCGTCCCCGCGGTGGCCGATCAGGTCGGCGGCCGTCGCTTCTGGACCGGATGGAAGACAGGTGGCGGCAGCG
This sequence comes from Micromonospora sp. NRRL B-16802, assembly GCF_001279555.1. Classification (NCBI taxonomy): domain Bacteria; kingdom Bacillati; phylum Actinomycetota; class Actinomycetes; order Micromonosporales; family Micromonosporaceae; genus Micromonospora; species Micromonospora sp. NRRL B-16802. The sequence goes on from NZ_LGEB01000075.1 coordinate 161,232, forward strand.
CCCGGAGGGCCACCGCTGAACCCGTCCCGCCGCTGAGGCGGGCCGCACACCGCGACGAGCGGGTCGCCGGAAACAGCTCCGGCGACCGCCGTCGTATCGGCGTGTCCTCCGCCGGGCCTGTCGTTGTGGCTGACGACCATGCGCTGATGCGATCAGCGGACGCGCGCCCCCTGCACGACCGAGCACCAACCGAACGTAGGCCGCACGGCCGCTTGAGTTCAACGGGCCGCGCGGCCGGCCGAACTCCAACGGGCCGCGCGGCCGCTCGACTTCAGCGGGCCGCGCGGCCGGTCGGGCTCAGCGGGCCGCGCGGTCTGCCAGAATCCGACGCGGGCTCCAGCGCAGGAGCCGATAGCGGGCCCGCCCGGTCAGCGCCACCAGACGCCCCGAAGTGTCCGCCATGCCGACCCGCCAGCGCAGCAGCACCGACGGCGGCAGTACGGCGGCCAGCAGACGGGTCCGCCGGTCCGCCCGGGTGGCAAGCGCACCGCGCACCGCGCGCAGCGCCGGCAGCAACGGCTCACCGGTCAGCGGGTCCCGCGCGTACCGGGCCCGCTCCTCCGCCCGGCCGAGCAGCCGTGCCGCCCCGACCGCCGCCGAGTCGTCGGTGAGAGTGTCCCGGATCAGCCGGTCCGCTGTTGCCCGAGGTGTCTCGGTGCGGTCGACAAGGACCTTGAAGTCGACCATCGTGTCGAGCAGTTCCGCCCAGGCGGCGTGCGCGTCCGCGCGGGCACGGTTGGCATCCGGGCCGACCACCACCACAGGTGCCCCGTCGGCCGGCTGGACCTCGCCGCTGGTGGTGGCGGTCACCGCTGCGCCGGCCCGGGCACCCCGCCGCCGGCGCAACGCCATCCGGCGCAGAGCCGGCACCGCCAGCAGCGCCATCAGGGCCAGCAGACCGGCAGCCCACCACGGCCACACCGGTGCCTGCTCGGCCGGCTCCTCACCGGCGAGGGAGAGCCCGGAGTCGGTGTCCCGGTCGGCGTTGTCCGGCCCGGCCGGGCCGGCGGACGGGTCAGCGTCGGTCGGGGTGTCAGTGGCACCGCTCTGCGGCGCGGACGGCTCCGGCGCGTCCGTGTCCGGAGCCCAGGCCGAACGGGTCGAGCCCGGTACGCCGTACGCCGGAGTGGCGTCGAACGGCACCCAGCCGATCCCGCCGAAGTAGACCTCGGTCCAGGCGTGCAGGTTGAGGTTGGTCAGCGTGTACGTTTCGCCGTCGCGCTTGCTGCCGTTGGTGAACCCGAACGCCACCCGTGCCGGGATTCCCGCCGAGCGGACCAGCCAGGCCATGGCCGCCGCGTACTGCTGGCAGTAACCGACCTTGTTGGTCAGGAAGTCGACGATGTCCTGGCCGCTGCTGCCGCTCTCGGTGCTGAGCCGGTAGCTGAACCCGTTGTCCGACGAGAAGTGCTGGTAGATCGACAGCACCCGGTCGTAGTCGGTGCGCTTGCCCTGGATCAGCCCCTTGACCAGCTCCTCCACCTCGGGCACCGGCCCGGGGGTGGCGGTGAGCTGGCGGCGTACCGGGTGGTCGGCCGCCAACGGCTGGGCCGCCCGCAGCGCGGCAGGCGTGTACGTCGAACGGATGTAGTCGAAGGAGTACTTGCGGCCCCGGGAGTTTTCCCGGTTGGAGAAGACGACCTGCTGGTTGGGGTCGTAGAGCCAGTTGCTGTTGAGGTCCTCGGTGCGTACCGGCTCGGCGTACACCGGCATGAGCGACATGTTGAGGCTCTTGGTGACCTCGACGGTCGCCCGGTAGCTGGTCTGCTGCACCCCTCGGCCGGCCCGCTCGGTCGGATCCGGCAGGTCCCGGTTGGCCGGCCGGCCACTCGGATTACGAGCCTGGAAACCAGTGGGGCGCAGCTCGTCGGCTACCGCGTAGCGCAGGTAGAACGGGTTGGGCTCGGAGGTGGTCACCTTGACCAGGTCTGCCACCTCGGACTGGTTGAGCTGGCCGGCGAGCGAGGCGAACAGGTCGATCCGACCCGTCGACCCTCCCGATCCCGCGCGGCCGTTGCCCGAGCCGTTGCCCGAGCCACCGAGGCTGTCGAGCAGCCCGCCGGTCATGCCGGGCACCGCAAGTGGCAGCGCCACCGCCACCACCACCCCGACCACGGCGAGCCGGCGGCCGGCAGAGGCCAGCGGCGACGCCTCCCACACGTCGACGTCGCGGCCGTCGCCGGTGAACCGGCGGCCGAACCGCCGGACCCGGTCGACGTTGTCGCTGACCAGCAGCCACAGGTATCCGGCGGCGCCGATCACGAACGGCAGCGCGGGGACGCTGTCCACGTAGACGGCGACCGGCACCGAGTAGATGGCGAGCATCGGCAGCCCTGCCAGCGCCGGCCGGCGCATACCCACGGCCAGCACGTCCACCAGCACGGCCACCCCGCCGACACCGAGCACTGTGATGAACAGCAGCGGGTCCGTGTCCGGAACTTCGACGCCGTACGAGCGCATGTCCTGCATGGAGCCGCCGAGCAGGTCGGCGAAGTGCCCGAACGTGGTCGGCGTGGGCAGGACGGCGAACAGTTCGCCACCGCTGGGGAACAGCCAGGTCAGCGCGAGCGTCAGCGCGGCCAGCATGCCGAGCACCTGACCCCAGAGAGGTGCCCGGACCAGCCGGGTCAGGGCGGCGACCCCGGCCACCACGGCGACCGCGATGGCCGACTGGATCAGCCACGTCCAGCTCTGGAAGATGGCCGACAGCGGCGCGGCGGCGAGCAGCGTGGCAGCGGCCGCCACCGCACCGATGTTCCGACTGGCGATCATGAGGGGGACCTTCCGTTCATCGCACGCCGCCGGCGACCGTCTCGGCCAGCGCGGCGCGCAGAGCGAAGCCCTGGGAACCCCGGCCCGCCTGCGGCCAGAGCGCCGGCAGCCGGCCACCGTGGTCGACGCCGACCACCCGCCAACCGCTCTGCACCATGGCGAGCACGGCGGCGCCGTGCGCGTGCTCCGCCTCGGCGCGGGCCTTCTCCGGCAGGCTGAGCCACCCGGAGCTGTTCAACAGGAACCCGACGCACGTCGCGCCGTTGCCGCGCAGCCCGGCCAGCAACTCGGCCTCGGCCACGCTCACCGCGCCGAACAGCCCGATGATCAGACCGCCGTCGGCACGCTGACGTACCCGCTGCACGAGGCCCGCCAGCTCGGCCCGCTGGTCCAGCCGGACCTCCGCGAGATGGTCGAGCAGCACACCGTCGCCGCCGCCCTCCGAGGCGTCCACGTCCACCCCCGAGCCGGTGACCAGGCGCAGCTTGTAGCCGGACTGGCGCAGGTGCACGGCGATGCTCGCGGCCGCGGAGACCGCCCACTCGAAACTCGCCGTCGGCCCGTCACCCCGGTGGCCGTACGCGCGGGTGTCCAGGACGACAGTGGCCCGGCTCTCCCACGGCTGCTCCTCGCGGCGCACCATCAGCTCACCGGTGCGCGCTGTCGACTTCCAGTGCACCCGGCGCAGGTCGTCGCCGCGCCGGTACTCCCGGGTCGCCGCGTCGTCCTCGCCGTGCACCGCCACCGACCGGGCCCGGCTGTCGCCGCTGCCCGCGTACTCCCCGGGGAGCCGGACCGACGGCAGGGGAGTGACCTGCGGGATGACCGTCAGGTGGTCGGTGCTGGGGAAGGCCCGGGTCAGCTCGCACAGACCGAACGGGTCGGTCATCCGGACCACAAGCGGGCCCACGTCGTAGCGGCCACGCACGTCGGCGCGCACCGTGTACGCGACGGAGCTGGCCTGGTGGGCGCCGAGCCGCTCCAGCACGACCCGTGGCCGGCTGCCCAGCGCGTAGGGCAGCCGGTCCTCCAGCAGCAGCGTGCCGGTGGGCAGACGGGACAGGTTCTGCAGGCGCAGCACCACCCGCGAGTTCGCCCCGACCGGAACCCGGTGCGGGTCCAGCGACCGGTTGCAGGCCAACTTGTAGCGGCTGCGCCCCACGTAGGCGGCGGCAAGCAGCGGAAGGATGGCCAGCAGTACGGCCACCCGGAGCAGGTCCTTCTCGCCCAGGATGAAGGCCGAGATGGCCGCCGCCGCCGCGGCGGCCAGGAACGAGCGCCCGCGGGTGGTCAGACCGCGCAGCCCGGCACGCACGTCACGGCCTCCGCGGCTCGTAGGGGGCGCGACCGTTGCCGGTGGCGGGCCGGGTGTCGTACGGGTTGCGCTGCCGGTCGTGCGGCAGCGGCAGCCGGTGCACCAGCTCCGAGACGATCGCGTCGGTGGTACGCCGGGCGAGCTGCGCGTCGGCCGTCGGGATGATGCGGTGGGCCAGCACCGGCACCGCCAGGGCCTGCAGGTCGTCGGGGAGGACGTAGTCGCGGCCCTCCAGGGCGGCGACCGCCCGGGCGGTACGCAGCAGCTGCAGGGTCGCCCGGGGGGACGCGCCGAGGCGCAGGTCGGGGGCCTCGCGGGTGGCGGTCACCAGGTCGATCGCGTACTGCTTGACCGCGTCCGCGACGTGCACCTGCCGGACGGTGGAGATGAGCTGCCGGACGATGTTGGCGTCGGAGACCGGGCGCAATTCGTGCAGCGGGTCGGTGGCACCGTGCCCGTCGAGCATGGCCAGCTCGGCGCTGACGTCCGGGTAGCCCATCGCGATCCGGGCGGTGAACCGGTCCCGCTGCGCCTCGGGCAGCGGGTACGTCCCCTCCATCTCGATCGGGTTCTGGGTGGCGATGACCATGAACGGGGTCTGCAGCTGGTAGGTCACGCCGTCGACGGTGACCTGGCGTTCCTCCATGCACTCGAGCAACGCCGACTGGGTCTTCGGCGACGCCCGGTTGATCTCGTCGCCAACGACGAGGTTGGCGAAGACGGCACCCGGACGGAACTCGAAGTCGTGCGTCTCCTGGTTGTAGACGCTGACGCCGGTGACATCGCTGGGCAGAAGGTCGGGGGTGAACTGGATGCGCCGCACCGTGCAGTCGATGGACCGAGCGAGGGCCTTGGCCAGCTTGGTCTTCCCGACGCCGGGAACGTCTTCGATGAGGAGGTGTCCTTCGGCGAGGAGGACGGCAAGGGCAAGCCGCACGGTGGCGGTCTTGCCCTCGATGACCTGCTCGATGTTGGCCACAATGGCCTCGCTGGCGGCGCGGAACTCGTCGTGCGGCAGTAGGCCGCCCACCTCGTCCCAGGTCTGTTGTGTCACGGGCCTCCTCCTCGTCGCCGTCACGGCAGCTCTGTTGAGAGCACCTGGACCCGCCGTTGGGTTCGCGACGCCGAGCCTCGTTTGCCGCAGGAATCTCACTGGCCTCTCAGGCTAACCATGTTTGTCGTTATCGCCGACCCCCGCAGGTAGTCGGTCGGTTACGTACGGATATTCGCCGAGTCGGGGGATCGGATCCGGCCGGTGCGGGGTCCGGTCTGTCCGCCTCGGGACAGGGGTACACTGCCGGACATGGCCGGAGTCTTCCTGCTTCTTACCGGGCCGTGCTGATGCGCTGATCGCGCGACAGCACGGCGGCCCCTCCTGCGCGAGGGGCTTTTTCGTGCCCGCCGCCGGCTCGCCGCCGGTGGCGCCGAGAGGACCGGCCCGGCCCGGCGGTGCCGAGACGAAGCGAAGTGAAGCGAGGAGAGACGATGAGTGAGGCAGCCGCACCGGCGGACGACATCCCCCCGTTCCGGTACACAGCGGCCCTGGCCGACGAGATCGAAGTCCGTTGGCAGGACACCTGGGCGCGCGAGGGCACCTTCCACGCGCCAAACCCGAGCGGCCCACTGGCCGACCCGGGTCACCCGCGAGCCGGCGCGGAGAAGCTGTACGTGCTGGACATGTTCCCGTACCCGTCGGGTGCCGGCCTGCACGTGGGCCACCCGCTGGGCTACATCGGCACCGACTGCTACGCCCGCTACCAGCGGATGGCCGGGCGCAACGTGCTGCACGCGATGGGCTTCGACGCGTTCGGCCTGCCCGCCGAGCAGTACGCGGTGCAGACCGGAACCCACCCGCGGACCACTACCGAGCAGAACATCGAGCGGTACAAGGTGCAGCTGCGTCGGCTGGGTCTGGCGCACGACGAGCGGCGTTCGGTGGCGACGATCGACACCGACTTCTACCGCTGGACGCAGTGGATCTTCCTGCAGATCTTCAACTCCTGGTACGACCGCGACGCCGCGAAGGCCCGGCCCATCGCCGAGCTGATCGCCGAGTTCGAAGGCGGCAACCGGCCCACCCCGGATGGCCGCCCCTGGGCGGAGCTGAGCGTCGCCGAGCGCCGCCAGGTCGTCGACGACCACCGGCTGGCGTACGTCTCGGAGGCGCCGGTGAACTGGTGCCCCGGGCTGGGCACCGTGCTGGCCAACGAGGAGGTCACCGCCGACGGCCGCTCCGACCGGGGCAACTTCCCGGTCTTCAAGCGCAGCCTGAAGCAGTGGAAGATGCGGATCACCGCGTACGGTGACCGGCTGCTGGACGACCTGGACAGCCTGGACTGGCCCGAGCCGATCAAGCTGATGCAGCGCAACTGGATCGGTCGCTCCACGGGCGCGCACATCGACTTCCCGACCGCGCAGGCGCCGGTGCGGGTGTTCACCACCCGACCGGACACCATCTTCGGTGCCACCTACATGGTGCTGGCGCCCGAGCACGAGCTGGTCGACGCGCTGGTGCCGGCCGTCTGGCCGCAGGGCACCAGGGACGCCTGGACCGGCGGGCACGCCAACCCCCGGGCCGCCGTCGAGGCGTACCGCAAGGACGCCGCCGCCAAGACCGACGTCGAGCGGCAGTCCGACTCCAAGGAGAAGACGGGCGTCTTCATCGGCGCGTACGCCACCAACCCGGTCACCGGCGGGCAGATCCCGATCTTCATCGCCGACTACGTGCTGGCGGGCTACGGCACCGGCGCGATCATGGCGGTGCCCGCGCAGGACGAGCGGGACTGGGCGTTCGCCGAGGTCTTCGAGCTGCCCATCGTCCGTACCGTGCAGCCGTCGGAGGGCTTCGACGGCAAGGCGTACACAGGTGACGGCCCGGCCATCAACAGCGCCGCGCCCGAGCGCGGCCTGGACCTGAACGGCCTGGGGGTCGCCGACGCCAAGGCGGCGACCATCGCCTGGCTGGAGGCCAACGGCCACGGTACGGGCGCGGTGACCTACCGGCTGCGGGACTGGCTGTTCTCCCGGCAGCGCTACTGGGGTGAGCCGTTCCCGATCGTCTACGACGAGACCGGCGCCGCGATCGCCCTGCCGGAGGAGATGCTGCCCGTCGAGCTGCCGGAGGTGGAGGACTTCTCCCCGAAGACGTTCGACCCGGACGACGCGGCCTCCAACCCGGAGACCCCGCTGTCGCGTCGCCGCGACTGGGTCGAGGTGGAGCTGGACCTGGGCGACGGCCCGAAGCGCTACACCCGCGAGACCAACGTGATGCCGCAGTGGGCCGGCTCCTGCTGGTACGAGCTGCGCTACCTGGACCCGACCAACTCCGAGCGTTTCGTCGACGTGGAGAACGAGCGGTACTGGATGGGCCCGCGCGGCGAGGGCGACTGCGGGGGCACCGACCTGTACGTCGGCGGCGCCGAGCACGCCGTGCTGCACCTGCTGTACGCGCGGTTCTGGCACAAGGTGCTGTTCGACCTGGGGCACGTGTCGTCGTTCGAGCCGTTCCGCAAGCTGTTCAACCAGGGCATGATCCAGGCGTACGCGTACACCGACTCGCGCGGCAGTTACGTGCAGGCCGAGGACGTCGTCGAGCGCGACGGCGCGTACTACCTGGACGACCTGGTGGTCAATCGCGAGTACGGCAAGATGGGCAAGTCCCTGAAGAACGTGGTGACCCCCGACGACATGTGCGCCGCGTACGGCGCCGACACCTTCCGGGTGTACGAGATGTCGATGGGCCCGCTGGAGGTGTCCCGCCCCTGGGAGACCCGGGCAGTGGTCGGCTCGTACCGGTTCCTGCAGCGCGTCTGGCGGGCGATCGTCGACGAGCAGACCGGCGCGGTGCGGGTCACCGACGACCCGGCCGACGAGGCGACCCGCCGGCTGCTGCACAAGGTGATCGACGGGGTCCGTGGCGACATGGACGGCATCCGGTTCAACACGGCTATCGCGAAGCTGATCCAGCTGACCAACGGGCTGACCGGGCTGTCGGCGACGCCCCGTGAGGTGGCCGAGCCGCTGGTGCTGATGCTGGCGCCGTTCGCCCCGCACGTGGCCGAGGAACTGTGGCGCAAGCTGGGCCACGACACCTCGCTGACGTACGCGGACTTCCCGACCGCCGACCCGGCACTGCTGGTGGCCGACACCGTCACGTATCCGGTGCAGGTCAACGGCAAGGTCCGGGGCCGCATCGAGGTCCCGGCCGACTCGCCCGAGGAGGCCGTACGCGCGGCAGCGCTGGAAGCGGTGGCGTCCTCCCTGGCCGGCAAGGAACCCCGCAAGGTCATCGTGGTCCCGGGCCGAATGGTCTCCGTGGTCGCCTGACGCCGGCGTCACCTCCGCCGAGGCGGGACGTCGAGACGAGCGTGATGACTCACAGGTATATATATACCTGTGAGTCATCACGCTCACTGGTGTGTGCGGTGCCGTACGGCGGTCAGCCGGTCGGACCTGGGGCACCCCGTCGTTGGGCGCGCCACCACTGGTGGACAAGCACGAGGCTGGCGATCAGGCCGAGGCTCGCCGGGGCGGCGGCGTACCAGTTGATCTGGCCTGGGGTGCTGACGGCCGCGCCGATCGCTGCGTACCCGAAGGCGGTGGGCGCGGACGCGATCACGCTGCCGGTCAGGAACGGCGCCAGCCGGGCGGCGGTGGTGCCGTAGCCGTAGCTGACCAGCCCGAAGCCGGCGATCGGCAGCAGCCGGACGGTGACCACCCCGAACACACTCTGCCGCGCGAACCACCTGTCGAGGCGGGCCAGTCTGCCGCGGACCCGCTCGGCGACGAACTCCCGACCGAGCAGCCGGCCGACAGTGAACCCGATGGCCGCCGCCACCAGAGCGGCGCCCAGGGCGTAGGCGGCACCTTCGAGAGGGCCGAAGATCGCGCCGGCGGCCAGCGTGACGAAGGTCCGGGGGACCAGCGCGACCAGCAGCAGCGCCCCGCCGACGATCGCCGCCACGGGGGCTAGGTCACCGAGCTGGTCGGCAAGCCGGGGAAGCTCCGCCAGATCGGGTCGGGGCACCAGGAGCAGCAGCAGTCCGCAGGTGGCGATCAGCAGTACGAGCAGGGCGAACCGGGCGGCCGACGGCTGCCGGAGCAGCCGTCGGACAGCACGGATCATGCCCGGGCGGCGGCCACTGCGGTGCGACGCTCCGCGCGGAGCCGGTCCGACCAGGTGTCGTCCAGCGGCGGGAGCTGGTGCGCCCCGGTGGCCCAGCGCAGCAGCAGGTCGGCCAGGGCCGGGTTGCGGGCCAGCGCGGGGCCGTGCGAGTACGTGCCGAGCAGCTTGCCGCGCCAGGCGCCCTCGGTGGTGCCGTCGTTGCCGACGCCGGCGCTGACCCGGGCCAGTGGGGAGACCTCCGGGCCGAGGTGGGTGCGGCCACCGTGGTTCTCGAAACCGGTCAACGCGGGCAGGCCCAGGCGAGGGTCGATCTCACCGGCCAGCTCGCCGACGGCCCGGCTGGGGCCACGGTCGGACTGCAGGTCCAGCAACTCCAGGCCACGGCACTGCACGCCCTTCGCGAAGAACGACGTGCCGAGCAACTGGTAGCCGGCGCAGACGCCGAACACCACGGCGCCCTGGGCGACCGCCCGGTGCAGGCCGCCGTCGGCGATCAGCCGCTGCGCACCCAGCGCCTGCGGGCCGTCCTCACCGCCGCCGACCAGATAGATGTCGGCGGTCGCGGGCAACTGCTGGTCGGAACGGACCTCCAGCACCTCGACCGGCATGCCGCGCTGGCGGGCCCGCCGGGCCAGGATCAGCGCGTTGCCCCGATCGCCGTAGGTGGAGAGCAGGTCGGGGTAGATCCAGACGATGCGCAGGCTCTCAGTTGACACGGTCCAACTCCGCTCGGATGTCCTGGAACGCGGTGTAGTTCGCGATGACCTCCAGTCGCCCGGGCGGGACCGACCGGATCGCGTCGCTGAAGGTGCGCACATGCTGGAACGGCACGTCGTTGACGTCCAACCGGACCGCCAGGTCGTACGCCCGGTCGCCGGTGATCAACACCTGCCGCCCGCGCAGCGGGGCGAAGTCGACGTCGAAGAGCCAGGAGGTGTCCAGCCCGTCGGGGTCGCGCGCGTTGATGGAGAGCAGTGTCGGCGCCTCGTCGGCCATGTCGAACGCCTCCAGCCAACTGGCCGGGTTCTTGGCCAGCAGCAGCCGGATGTTGCGCCCGTCCTTCTCTACCTGGGCGTAACGGCCGGCCACCGACGTGACGATGCCGAGGCGGGACACCGCGTCGACGGGGCGTACGCCGAATTCGGCTGCCACGGCCAGCGCGGTCGCCGCGTTGCCGAGGTTGACCTTGCCGGGTAGCTGGAGGGAGACCTTGTGCCAGGCGCCGGTGGGGTCGAGCACGCCCTCGTCCTCGACGACCCACTGCGGCTCCGGTCGGCGCAGCGCGCAGCCGGTGCACCACCACTGGTCACCGGAGCGCTGGATCGTGGAACCGCACTCGGGGCAGACCCAGGAGTCGTCGTGCCAGCGTTGGCCGGCGCTGAACCAGGTCACGTGCGGCGGGTTGATGCCGCTGGCCGGGTCGGCGGGCGGGGTGGCTGCCCACACCACCATCGGGTCGTCGGCGTTGGCCACCACCCGTACGTTCGTGTGCCGGACCAGCGCCGCACGCCAGAGCTGCGCCATCATGGCGACCTCCTTGGCGCGGTCGAGCTGGTCGCGGGAGAGGTTCAGCAGCGCGACCACGTGCGGCTCTGTCGACTCCAGCACCTGGGCGAGGTAGTGCTCGTCGACCTCCAGCACCGCGTACGGGGTGCTGCCGGCCTTCGCCAACGCCGAGGTGTGCCCGGTGGGCATGTTCGCGCCGAAGGAGTTGGTGGCGACACGCCCGAGCACGCCGACGGCGGCGGCTGTCAGCCGGGTGGTGGTTGTCTTGCCGTTGGTGCCGGAGACGAGCGCGATGGCGCGTCCGGCCGACAGGTGCGCCAGTAGATCCGGGTCGATCTTCAGCCCGATCCACCCGCCGATCACCGAACCGTCGCCACGTCCGGCCGCCCGGGAGAGCGCTGCGGCGGTCCGTGACACGGAGCTGGCCACCTTCGCCCGTAGGGGCATTTTCGCGTCCGTCACGCGAGCGAGGTTACCGGACCGGTGACCCCGCCAGATCGCCGCCGACGCCGAACCGTTCGGCCGTGGTGGGTGTGTGGGCGGCCGGGTCGACCTCCACCGGACGGAGTCGATCTATGTCGGAAAGCGGACCGCGCCCGGTGGGCCCTCCAGCCCTCCACTCCGCTCCACCCCGCGTGACGTGCTGTTTTACCCGGGGATCGGCCACGCCACGCGGGCGATTCTGGTTGCAGGTGGAGGGAAGTGGAGTAGAGTGGGGCCCGATGGTGAGGCCGGGAGGGCTCACCGGCCCGGGGGGTCAGCGGCGCCGCGAACGCCGCTTCAGGGCGAGGGGGTTGGGCCGATGTTCCTCGGCACCCATACTCCGCGCCTGGACGACAAAGGCCGGTTGATCCTTCCGGCGAAGTTCCGGGATGAGCTGGCGGGGGGTGTCGTGGTCACCAAAGGGCAGGATCGCTGTCTCTATGTCTTTCCGACACCTGAGTTCCAGCGCATCGCGGAGCAGTTGCGCGCGCAGCCGATGACACACAAGGCGGCCCGGGCCTACAGCCGGGTCTTCTTCGCCAGCGCGCACGACGAGGTGCCGGACAAGCAGGGCAGGGTAACCATCCCCGCCCACCTGCGGGAGTACGCCGCGCTCGACCGGGACCTTGTGGTGATCGGCGCGAGCACGCGGGTGGAGATCTGGGACAAGGGCGCCTGGGAGACCTACCTCGCCGAGAGCGAAGACGACTTCGCCGACATCGAGGAGGGGGTGCTGCCCGGCGGACTGTAGGGCGGAACGGCGCCCGACGTACTGCGAGATCTCCAGCCGCTTTCGAGTTCCTGGCATCCCTTCCCCGGTGCCAGGCGCACGATCCAGTCATCGGGTGGTCCGGTGGCCGGCGGGAGCGGATGGGGATCTGGCGGTACGACGGCAGCGCCGTCGCCACGACAGACGCAGGAGAAGAACGGACGTTTCAACCAGTGGGGGTCAACATGGGGGAGCTACGCGGCACGCACGTGCCGGTGCTGCTTGAGCGGTGCCTCGAGCTGCTGGCCCCCGCGCTGGGTCGAGGCGGCCGGACGATCCACGTCGACGCGACGCTCGGCCTAGCCGGGCATGCGGAGGCGGTGCTGGAGGCGCACCCGGAGACGGTCCTGATCGGGCTCGACCGGGACACCGAGGCGCTCGCTCACGCGCGGGTCCGGCTGGCGCGTTTCGCCGACCGGGTGCACCTGGAGCACGCCGTCTACGACGAGTTGCCGGACGTGCTGGCCCGGCTGGGTTATCCGGGCATCGACGGGATCCTGTTCGACCTGGGTGTCTCGTCGTTGCAGTTGGACGCGCCCGACCGCGGGTTCGCCTACGCGCAGGACGCCCCGCTTGACATGCGGATGGACCAGACGCGGGGGGTGACCGCCGAGGAGGTGGTCAACACCTACGGCCATCCGGATCTGGCCCGTGTGCTGCGGGTCTACGGCGAAGAGAAGTTCGCCGGCCGGATCGCTTCGGCGATCATCCGGGAGCGGGAACGTGCCCGGATCACCTCGTCGGCGCGGCTGGCGGAGCTGGTTCGGGATTCCATTCCGGCACCAGCGCGACGAACGGGTGGACACCCGGCAAAGAGAACGTTTCAGGCTTTGCGGATCGAGGTAAACAGAGAGCTGGCAGCGCTGGAGACAGCGCTGCCGTCCGCGCTCGACGCTCTGACCGTGGGCGGTCGCATGGTGGTCCTGTCCTACCACTCGCTGGAGGACCGGCTCACCAAGGCGGCGCTCGCGGAACGGGTCCGTAGCAAGGGCCCGATCGACCTCCCGGTCGAGCTTCCCGGGTCAGGTCCGACGTTCCGGCTGCTCAGCCGGGGCGCGGAGCTTCCCGGGGAGGCGGAGGTCGCTGCGAACCCGCGTGCCGCCTCGGTGCGGCTACGGGCAGCGGAACGACTCGATCCGAACGCGACAGAGCAGGGGCGGACCGACCGCGAACGGTCCCGCCGACGGGTGAAGGGGATGCACCAACCGGGGACGGGGTCTGCGTGATCCGTGGGGGGTCCGCAGACGTCGACCCACAGAGGGACGGACGTTGAGGGGGAGGGGACATGAGCATTGACAAGCGCGACCGCCGGGGCGTAACCGGCGGCGGGCAGCGCGCACCGCGGTCGGGGGGCCGGACCGCGGCGGAGCGAGCCACGCGCGTGGAGAACGGTACGCCACGCATCGATCGAGTCAACCGGCAGGGGGAGGCTCGCGCCCGGGGGGCGCGCGAGTTCCCCACCCAGGGCAGCGCCGCGCTGCGACCGGCCGAGAAGGCCACCGCCGCGCCCACCGCCCGCCCGCCCCGGCTGCGGGTGGCACCGCCGCCGCCGGTGTCGGTGCCGCGTGCGCCGTTCGCGGCGCTGATCGTGGTGCTGGTCGTCGGCGGGGTGCTGGGCATCCTGGCGGTCAACACCAAGATCAATGAGAACGCGTTCCGGCTGGAGAAGCTGCAGCAGCAGCAGGCCCGGCTGGACCTGGAGAAGCAGCAGTTGGACAAGCAGATCGCCGAGGCGAAGGCACCCGGCAACCTGGCCGCCGAGGCGCGGCGGCTGGGCCTGGTGGACGTCGAGCCGGCGTACATCCGGTTGCCGGACGGAAAGTCCATCGGCGTGCCGAAGCCGGCGACCGGTGAGCCGTCGGTGACCAGTCAGGGTGCGGGAGGCTGACCGGTGCCGCCAAGGTCGGACGAGCCGCGCCGGGATCCCAAGGGAGCCCGGCGCGGCTCTTCGCGTGACGCCAACCCCGCCGACGGGGAGCCTCGGGCCGACGAGCCGGGCATCGGAGGCATCTCCGGCGCGCGGGCGTACACCCCGAGGGGTCGGACGGTCCGCGAGGAGCGCGGCACGCCAGCGCGCAGCGGGGGCGCCGAGCAGCGACGTACCCCGCGGAGCACCAGGTCCGGCGACCCGTTCCGCCCCGCGTTGCAGGTGCTCGACGGCGGTCGCGCCGCCGCCCGGTCCGGCCGGCGCGACGCCCCGGCCGCCGGACGTGGCGGCGTGGTGCGCACCGTCGCGCCGCGTACCCCGCGACGCCCGGCCGGCGACGAGCCGCCGCCGCGTCGCCGGACCACGCCGAGGACGCCCGGCCGCACCGACCGCCCGGCGGCCCGGCGGCCGTCACGCAAGCCGCCGCGCCCGCCGAAGCTCGCCGACCCGCGCCTGCGGCTGCGGCTGGGCACAGTGCTCACCCTGGCGCTGTTCGTCACCATCGGGATCCGGCTGATCTTCCTACAGGCGGTCGACGCCCCGGCGTACGCCGGGGCGGGCGTCGCCGACCGGACCCGCACCGTGGAACTGCCAGCGCCGCGCGGGGCGATCTACGACCGCACCGGCGAGCCGCTCGCCCACAGCGTCGAGGCGCGGTACGTCTTCGCCGACCCGGTCGAGATCAAGGACGGGCCCGCCACGGCGAAGGCGCTCTCCCCGCTGCTCGGCATCCCGGCCTCCAAGCTCACCACGCTCATGAAGCCCCGCAAGCTGGAGAACGGCAACCCGTCCCGGTTCGAGTACCTGGCGCGCGGTGTGGAGATCCCGACAGCCAAGCAGGTGCTGGCGCTGGAACTGCCCGGCATCGGGGTGCACCGCGACGAGCGCCGCGAGGTCCCCGGCGGTGACCTGGCGGCCAACCTCATCGGTTTCACAAGCCAGGACATGGTCGGGTTGGAAGGGCTGGAGGCCCGCTACGACGAGCAGCTCGCCGGTCAGGACGGCAAACGGGTGTACGAGGCAGGCCGCAGCGACCTGGCCGCGCCGATCCCCGGCGGCTACAGCAAGACCACTCCGGCCAATCCGGGCAGCTCGTTGTGCCTGACCATCGACCGGGACCTCCAGTTCAAGACGCAACAGATCCTCAGTGCGGGGATGGCCCAGCAGCGTGGTGGCACCGCCGCGGCGGTGATCATCGACGTGCCCACCGGTGAGGTGCTGGCCCAGGCGAGTCATCCCACGTACGACGCGAAGAAGCCCGCGGACAGCGACCCGGTCGCCCGGGAGGACGCCGCGACGAGTTTCGTGGTGGATCCCGGCTCGGTGCACAAGGCGATCACCTTCGGTGCGGCGCTCCAGGAGGGGGTGATCACCCCGGACACGACGCTGCCCATCGCCAACAGCATCAAGAAGGGCGACACCTGGTTCTCCGACACCCACCGGGCCAACGGCCGGAAGATGAGCATTCCGGGGATGCTCGCCTACTCGTCGAACGTCGGCACCATCACCATCGCCGACCGGCTCGGGCCGGACCGGCTGATCGACTACCAGAAGCGGTTCGGGCTGGGTCAGCCCACCCGAGAGGGTCTTCCCGGCGAGGCCAGCGGGCGGCTGCTGCCCGCCGACGAGTGGAGCGAATCGTCGCGCGGGTCGGTGCCGATCGGGCACAGCGTCGACGCGACGCCACTGCAGATGGCCGCCGCGTACGCCGCCATCGCCAACGACGGCACGTACGTGCAGCCGCACCTGGTGAAGGAGACCATCGACCCGGACGGCAAGCGCACCCCCGGACCCACCCCGGTGACCCGTTCGGTGCTCAGCCCGCAGAACGCGGCGGCCCTGCGCACCATGCTGGAGGCGGTCACCACCGTCGACGGCGCCACCGGTGTCACAGCCGCCGTCCCCGGCTACCGGGTGGCCGGCAAGACCGGCACCGGCTGGCGGCTCGTGGACGGCAAGAAGCAGCCCGGCGAGGTGTCCTCCTTCATCGGCATGGCGCCCGCCGAGAAGCCGCGGTACGTGATCGCCGTCTTCGTGTACGCGCCCTCCGGTGGGGGCGCGGCGATCGCCGGACCGGCCTTCCGGGACATGATGCAGTTCACGCTGCGTCACAACCGGATTCCGCCTTCGGCAAGTGGTTCGGCACCCAAGTTCGTGGTCTATCCGCGCTGAGCAGCAATGGCGGGACATCATCGGTGAGTGCCGACGAACCACCGGGGCGGCTGTGCGGCCGGAACCGGACGACCGGGTAGGGTCTGACGCCGTGCCCGGCAATCCACGTCCACGTACCGTGACCGGCCTACGGCTCGGTGATCTCGCCGCCCGGATCGCTGTCGACCTTCCGGCGGACGCCGCCGACGTGGTCGTCACCGGGGCGACCCACGCCAGCCAGGAGGTCCGCCCCGGCGACCTGTACGCGGCCCTGCCCGGTGCCCGCCGGCACGGCGCGGAGTTCGCCGCCGGGGCGGCCGAGGCGGGTGCCGTGGCCCTGCTGACCGACCCGGCCGGTGCCGAGTTGGCAGCGGGGGCCGGCCTGCCCACGCTCGTGGTCGCGGACCCGCGAGCGGTGCTCGGCGAGCTGGCGTCGGCCGTCTACGGCGATCCGACGGCCGCGCTCACAGTGATCGGCGTGACCGGCACGGCGGGCAAGACCTCCACCGCGTATCTGATCGAGTCGGGGTTGCGGGCGGCCGGGCACACCACCGGGCTGATCGGCACCGTGGAGACCCGACTCGGCGACCTGGTGATCGACAGCGTGCGCACCACGCCCGAGGCGACGGACCTGCACGCCATGCTTGCCACCGCCCGCGAGCGCGGGGTGACAGCCGTCGTCATGGAGGTCTCCAGCCACGCGCTGGCGATGGGCCGGGTGGGCGGGGTCCGGTTCACCGTCGGTGGCTACACCAACTTCGGCTCCGACCACCTGGACTTCCACGCCGACACGGCCGACTACTTCGCGGCAAAGGCGCAGCTCTTCGACGGTCGGTGCGCGGTCGAGGTGCTCAACCACGACGACGCGGCGCTCAAGCCGCTCTACAAGCCGGCGACGGTCAGCTATTCGGCGGCCGGCGACCAGGACGCCACCTGGTGGGCCGACAGTGTGGGCGGCGAGGGGTACGCGCAGCGGTTCACCGCGCACGGCCCGGACGGCGTGGCGCTGGCCGCCGGAGTGGCGCTGCCCGGCCGGCACAACATCGCCAACGCGCTGCTGGCCATCGCCGCGCTCGTGGGCGCGGGGGTGGACCCGAATACCGCGGCGACCGGCGTGGCCGCCTGCGGTGGCGTACCCGGTCGACTGCAACTGGTGGACGTCGCCGGGCCTGTGCGCGGGGTCGTCGACTACGCGCACAAGGCCGACGCGATAGTGGCGGCGCTGGCGGCGCTGCGCGAGCTGAGCGCCGGCCGGTTGATCTGTGTGATCGGTGCCGGCGGAGACCGGGACAGGGGCAAGCGGCCGGTGATGGGCGCCGCCGCGGCGGAGGGGGCCGACGTGGTGCTGGTGACCGACGACAATCCGCGTACCGAGGATCCGGCGGAGATCCGCGCCGAGGTGCTCGCCGGGGCGTACGCGGCAGGCACGCCCGCCCGGATCATCGAGGTGGCAGGTCGCCGGGCCGCTATCGACGAGGCGGTCCGGCTCGCCGAGCCGGGCGACGTCATCGCGCTGCTCGGCAAGGGCCACGAGCGGGGCCAGGAGGTTGCCGGCGAGGTGTTCCCGTTCGACGACAGCGTCGAGTTGGCCGGCGCGCTGCGGGCACGGTTCGGCGACACGGCGGGTCAGCGATGATCGCCCTGAGCCTGGCCGAGGTGGCCGAGGCGGTGCAGGGGCGGCTCGTGGCCGCCGACCCGACCGCCACAGTCACCGGCCCTGTCGAGTTCGACTCGCGCAAGGTGGGGGCCGGATCGCTCTTCGTGGCGTTCCCCGGTGAGAAGGTCGACGGGCACGACTACGCCGACACGGCGATGGCGGCGGGCGCGGTGGCGGTGCTCGGCACCCGCGAGGTGCCCGGCGTGCCGATGGTGCTTGTCGACGACGCGCTCGCCGCGATGGGCCGGCTGGCCCGTGCCGCTGTCGACCGGCTGCCCGAGCTGACAGTGATCGGCGTGACCGGCTCGTCGGGCAAGACCACCACGAAGGACCTGATCGGGCAGCTCGCCACCCGGCTCGGGGCCACTGTGGCGCCGCCCGGCTCGTTCAACAACGAGCTTGGGCACCCGTACACGGCCTTGCAGGCCGACCCGGGCACCCGCTACCTGGTGATGGAGAAGGGCGCCCGTGGGATCGGGCACGTGCGCTACCTGTGCGAGCTGGTGCCGCCCCGGATCTCGGTGGTGCTCAACGTCGGGACGTCGCACATCGGCGAGTTCGGCTCCCAGGACGCAATCGCGCAGGCCAAGGGCGAACTGGTCGAGGCGCTGCCGCCCGACGGGCTGGCCGTCCTCAACGCCGACGACCCACGGGTGTCCGCCATGGCGAGCCGCACCCGGGCACGGGTGGTGCGTTACGGCGAGGCGGCGGACGCCGACGTACGGGCCGAGGACGTCACGCTCGACGAGCGCGGGCACCCGTCGTACACCCTTGTGACGTCGGAGGGGCGCGCGCCGGTACGGCTCGGGTTGACCGGCCGCCACCAGGTCGGCAACACCCTCGCCGCCGCAGCGGTCGCCCGGGAGTTGGGCATGCCGCTCGCCGAGCTGGCCACGGCGCTCGGCGAGCTGGTGTTGGTCTCGACCCGGCGGATGGACGTCTTCGACAGGCCCGACGGGGTCACTGTCATCGACGACTCGTACAACGCCAACCCGGCCTCGATGGCTGTCGCGCTGCGGGCGCTTGCCAGCCTCGGCGAGGGGCGGCGTACCGTCGCGGTGCTCGGTTACATGGCCGAGCTGGGCCCGTTCGAGCGCGACGGCCACCTTGAGGTCGGCCGACTCGCGGCCGAGTTGGGCGTCAACCGGCTGCTCGTGGTGGGTGAGCCGGCCGCGCCGATCCACGAAGGCGCGACAGCGGTAGCAAACTGGGGAGGAGAGTCGGTGCTGCTCACCGATCAGGCGGCGGCCGTCGAGGTGCTGCGGAGCGAGTTACGGCCGGGCGATGTCGTCCTGGTCAAGGGCTCCCGGTATCGGACCTGGGAGGTGGTCGACGCGCTGCGCGCCGACGCCGCCGGGGAATCCACCCGATGAGGGCGGTCATCGTCGCCATCGGGGTGGCCTTCCTCGTCTCGCTCTTCTGCACCCCGATCGCCATCAAGGTGTTCACCCGGCTCAAGGCCGGTCAGCCGATCCGCTCCGACGGCCCGGCCATGCACCAGGGCAAGAAGGGCACGCCCACGATGGGCGGCGTGGTCTTCATCCTGGCCACTGTCATCGCGTACGTGGCCGGACACCTGGCCCTGACGACCCTGCCGGACGCGCAGATCGCCCAGGTCGAGCCGACGATCACCGCGCTGGTGCTGCTGGGCTTGATGGTGTTCTCCGGCGCGGTCGGCTTCCTCGACGACTTCCTCAAGGTGCGCAAGCGCAACAGCGCCGGGCTGAACAAGCGTGGCAAGCTGCTCGGCCAGATCCTGGTCGGCGCGGTGTTCGGCGTGGTGGCGCTGTACTTCCCGAGCACCATGACGGACGCCTCGGGCGCGGTGACGAACACCGAGACGGTCGGCAGCACCACGCTGAGCTTCATCCGGGACATCGACGCCCTGGAGGTCAGCAAGGTCGGCGCGGTGATCATCTTCATCTTCGTGGTGATGGGCGCGACGAATGGCGTGAACCTCACCGACGGCCTGGACGGTCTGGCCACCGGCGCCTCGGTGATGGTCCTGGCCGCGTACGCGCTCATCGCGTTCTGGCAGTACCGGCACTGGTGCGCCGACCCGAGCTACACCCAGTCGTACTGCTACGCCGTGCGGGACCCGCTGGAGATCGCGCTGATAGCCGGGGCCGCGGCCGGGGCCTGTGTGGGCTTCCTGTGGTGGAACACGTCCCCGGCGCGGATCTTCATGGGTGACACCGGCGCGCTGGGCCTGGGCGGCCTGATCGCCGGCATGGCGATGTCCACCCGGACCATCCTGCTGCTGCCGATCATCGGTGGCCTCTTCGTGATCATCACGATGTCCGTGGTGATCCAGATCATCTCGTTCCGCACCACTGGCAAACGTGTCTTCCGGATGTCGCCGCTGCAGCACCACTTCGAGCTGGCCGGCTGGAGCGAGGTCAACATCGTGGTCCGGTTCTGGATCATCGCCGGCATCGGCGTGGCCATAGCCCTGGGCCTGTTCTACAGCGAGTTCCTCGCGAACATGACGTAACCCCACCCCACCCGCCCCGCGATCTTGCACTTTCGGACCGTGGAATGTCCCGGTCTGCGGCTTCCGTCCCGGGCCGAAAGTGCAAGATCGCGTGGGGGAGAGGGGCCGACACGCCCGGTGGGGCGTTGTGGGCCTGTCGGGCGCGCCCAGCGGTGATGATGTCGGGGTGGGGGAGGAACTCGGCACTGAGGACAGGACGGGCGGGCGACCGCGACGCCCAGCGGGCGGGGCGCGGACCGCTGAGGCCGGCGCACCGCCGCCGGACGACGCGCGCGGCCCGGAACCGGGGGCCACGCGACGCGATGCCGGGCCGGACACGCCGACCGGGGCGCCGCTGCGCGGGCTGGACGCCGCCGGCGGGCTTGCCGCGCTGCGAGGGCTGCTGGACCGGCCGCTGGCCTCCTACTATCTGCTGCTGTCCAGCGCCGGCCTGCTGCTGCTGATCGGGCTGACGATGGTCTTCTCGGCCACAAGCGTGAAGGACTACGCCGTGGGCGGCAACGCCTCGGCTTCGGTGACCAAGCAGGCCATCTTCGCGGTGATCGGCATCGGCGCGTTCTGGGTCTGCCAGCGCCTGCCCGCCAGCACGTACCGGTCGCTGGGCCGGCCGCTGCTGATCATCTCGATCGGGTTGCTGCTGGTGCTCAACCTGCTACTCGCGTACGCCCGGCTCACCCACCGGGAGTCGGCGTCGATCGGCCCCATCGAGGCGCGGCTGCTGTGGCTGTTCATCGGCGGGATCCAGGTGCAGCCCTCCGAGTTCGCCAAGTTCGCGCTCGTGTTGTGGGGCGCGCACATCGTCGCCCGCAAGGGTGCGGCGCTGGGCTGGTGGCGCGAGCTGGCCACCCCGTTGTTTCCGGTGATGGGTCTGCTCTTCGTGCTTGTCGGCTACAACGACGTGGGCACCATGCTCTGCCTGCTGGCCCTGGTGGTCGGTCTGCTCTGGGCGGCCGGGGTGCGGATGCGCGTCTTCGGCGCGCTGACAGTCGTCGGCCTGCTCGGCGTCGGCCTGCTCGTCGCCGTGGCCTCGCTGGGCGCCGGCTCCGGCGAGCGCGGCGCGGAGAACTACCGGCTGGCGCGGCTCACACTGTTTCTCAACCCGCCGCCACCGGACCAGTGCGGCGACCCCTGCTACCAGTTCTATCAGGGACGACTGGCCATCGAGCACGGCGGCTGGTTCGGCGTCGGGCTGGGCAAGAGCAGCCTCAAGTGGGACTGGCTGCCCGAGGCACACAACGACTTCATCTTCGCGATCATCGCCGAGGAGCTGGGCGTGATCGGCTGCGCTGTGGTGCTGAGCCTGTTCTCGGTGCTCGCGTACACCGGGCTGCGGATCGCCCGGCGGGTCGACGACCCGTTCCGGCGGCTCGCCGCCGCAGCCGTCACCACCTGGCTGATGAGCCAGGCGGTGATCAATATCGGTGGGGTGGTCGGGCTGCTGCCGATCACCGGTCTGCCGCTGCCGTTCATCTCCGACGGCGGAAGTGCCCTGGTCGTGACGTTGGCCGGCATCGGCATGCTGGCGTCCTTCGCCCGCGCCGAACCCGATGCGGCCAGAGCACTGCATGCCCGTCCGCCGGCCCGGTGGGTCCGACTACTCTGGGCCCCGTTGCCGCCGCTTCCCGGCCGGCGTCGCCGACCGGCGACGCAGCCGGCTGGCCGAGGGTCAGTGCCCCGGTCCCGTGAGCGGCGACAGGACGACCAGGCCGCATCGCGCGGCGTCCGGCAGGGCCGGAGCCGCACGGGGTCGGCGAGCGAGAGGAGACGCTGATGGGTCCGCTGCGTTCGGTGGTGCTCGCGGGAGGTGGCACCGGGGGGCACATCTACCCGCTGCTCGCCTTCGCCGACTGCCTGCGCCGACACGACCCCGGCGTCCGGATCACCTGCCTCGGCACACCGAAGGGCATGGAGAACGAGCTGATCCCGCCGCACGGCTACGACCTGCGGCAGATTCCGGCGTACCAGCTGCCCCGGTCGGTCAACATGAACCTGGTCCGTACCCCGGGTCGGATGTGGACCGCGGCCCGCGCGGCGGGCAAGGTGATCGACGAGGTGCGGGCCGACGTGGTCGTCGGCTTCGGAGGGTACGTGTCGGTGCCGGCCTACCTGGCCGCGTGGCGGCGTGAGCTGCCAATGGTGATCCACGAGGTGAACGTGCCGCCGGGGGTTGCCAACCGGCTGGGCATGAAGTTCACAAAGAACATCGCTGTGGGCTTTCCGCACCAACCGAGCCAGGCCGAGGCGCTGCGGCACGCCACCGTGGTCGGTGTGCCGCTGCGGCGCTCCATCGCCTCGTTGGACCGGCACGCGCTGCGTGATGCCGCCCGCGCCCACTTCGGGCTCCGCCCGGACCTGCCGGTGCTGTTCGTCGCCGGCGGCTCGTCCGGTGCCCGCTCGGTCAACCTGGCCGTCTCCGGCGCCGCCAAGGAGTTGGCCCGCAACGGTGTGCAGGTGCTGCACGTGATGGGCGCCCGCAACGAGCCGGTGCCGATCCCCACGGACCTCCCGGTGCCGTACGTGACGCTGCCGTACCTGTCGGACATGGAGCTGGGTTACGCCGCCGCCGACCTGATGCTGGCCCGGGGCGGGGCGATGACCGTCGCCGAGGTAGCCGCCATCGGGCTGCCGACGATCTTCGTGCCGTACCCGCACAGCAACCAGGAGCAGAAGCGCAACGCGCTGCCGGTGGTGGAGGCCGGTGGTGGGCTGCTCGTCGACGACGCGGAACTCACCCCGGACTGGCTGGAGCGGGCCGTCATCCCACTGATCCGCGACCCGCAGCGGCTGTACACGATGGGCGCCGCGGCGTCGGCGTACGGGCGGCGCGACGGTGACGAGGCGCTGCGCTCCTTCGTCCTCGAGGCGGTGGCCCGATGACCGCGCAGTTCACCCCGGCCGGCACGCTCACCGCCGAGGACCTGGGCGCCGTCCACCTGATCGGCGTGGGTGGGGTGGGCATGCTGGGCGTGGCCCGCCTCCTGCTCACCCGGGGCATCCGGGTCTCCGGCAGCGACCTGCGGGAGTGGCCGTCACTGGCCGGGCTGCGGGCGCTCGGCGGCACCATCTACCTCAGCCACGAGACGACGAACCTCGACGGTGTGGACACCGTTGTCTACTCCTCGGCCATCCCGCAGGACCACCTGGAGATCGTCGAGGCGCGCCGGCGTGGCCTGCGGGTGCTGCACCGCTCGGAGGCCCTCGCCGCGGCGATGACCGGCCGTCGTGCGATCGCTGTGGCCGGCACCCACGGCAAGACCACCACCACGTCGATGGTGACGATGGTGTTCCAGCAGGCCGGTGTGGACCCGTCGTTCGTGATCGGTGGGGAGATCTCCGAGGTCGGCTCGGGCGCGCACCACGGCACCGGTGAGCACTTCGTGGTCGAGGCGGACGAGAGCGACCGCTCGTTCCTCATCTACCGCCCGTACGTCTCGATCATCACGAACGTCGAGGCGGACCACCTCAACACCTACGGCGACTACGCGACGCTTGAGGCGGCGTTCGTCGAGTTCGCCCGGCTCACCGACCCGGACGGGTTCATCATCACCTGCGCGGACGACCCGGGTGGCCGGCGGTTGGCGGCGACGCTGCGCGCCGAGGGGCGGCGGGTCCACACGTACGGCGCGGCGGAGGACGCCGACCTGCGACTCACCGAGATCGTCTCGTCGGCGCGGGGGGTTCGCTACCTGGCCGCCATCGACGGGCGGTCGCTCGGCGAGTTCCGGCTGCCGGTGCCGGGTCGGCACATGGGACTCAACAGCGCCTCGGCGGTGCTGACGGCGTACCTGCTGGGGCTGCCTCTGGAGGCCGCGGAGGCGGCGCTCGCGGTGTTTCCCGGCGTGCGGCGGCGCTTCGAGCGCAAGGGCGTCGCGGACGGCGTGCTTGTCTACGACGAGTACGCCTACCACCCGACCTCGATCACGCTGGCGTTGCAGACGTTGCGCGAGGTGGCCGGGGACGGGCGGCTGATAGTGGTCTTCCAGCCCTACCGGATGTACCGGACCCGCGACAACCAGGCGGAGATCGCCGAGGCGCTGGCCATCGCCGACGAGGTGGTGCTGCTGGAGGTCTTCGGGCCGGGGGAGCTGCGCCAGCCCGGTGAGGGCTCGGCGGCGTTGATCGAGGCGGTGCCGTTGCCCGCCGAACGGAAGGTGTTCGTCGACTCGTGGGAGGCGGCGCCTGTCGAGGTGGCCCGCCGGGCACGCTCCGGGGACGTCGTGGTGACCATGGGTGCCCCGCCGATCTCGCTGATGGGCGACGAGTTGCTGGTCGCCCTGGGCGCGCGTACCCCGGGTTCCGCGTCGACCGCGACCGTCGATCCGGTGGCCACCACCCCGGCGATCGGCCAGCCGGTGCCCGGCGGGTCCACCGCCGGTGGTGACGGTGCGGCCCTCGGCGGCACCGCCGCACCGGACGGTGCGGCGCCCCCGGCCGGATGAGCCCCGGCCCCGCCCGAGGGCGGACCAGCGGCGCCGAGGGCGGCAAACCACGACGCGGCCCGGTACGGCGTTGGCAGCTGGTCCGGGCCGGCAGCGATGCCGTGCCGCCGTCGACCCGCCGGTTCATGGCGCGGGCACGGCAGCGCCGGATGCGTGCGGCGCTGCCGTGGGCGGCGGCCGCCGGGGTGCTGGCGCTGCTCGGGCTGGTGGCCTGGACGGTGTTGGGCACCGGACTGTTCGGGGTCCGAGCGGTGACCGTGGAGGGCGCGCAGCTCGTCACCCCTGTGGAGGTGCGCGACGCGGTGGGGGTGCCCGACGGGGTGCCGCTGGCCCGGGTGGACCTGGCCGCCGCCGAGCGTCGGGTCGGTGCGTTGGCGCCGGTGGAGCGGGCCACTGTGTCCCGGGACTGGCCCGGGTCGCTCGTGGTCCGGGTGACCGAACGGACGCCGGTGGCCGCGGTGCCGCAGGGTGCGGTGTTCGCCCTGATCGACCGCAGCGGCGTGGCGTTCCAGACGGTGGGCCGCCACCCCGCCGGGCTGCCGGTGGTACGGGTGGTCCGGCCCGCCGCCGACGACCCGGGCACCCGGGCCGGGCTGGAGGTGCTCGCGGCCCTGACCCCGCAGCTGCGCGACGAACTGGTGGACGTGAGTGTGGAGAGCCTGGCTCGGATCAACCTGCGGCTGCGCGGCGACCGTACGGTGGTCTGGGGCGACGCGACGCGGGGTGCGGACAAGGCCCGGGTAGCCACGTCGCTGCTCGACGAGGACGCCGACCGGATCGACGTGAGTTCACCGGACGTGGTGACCTTCCGCTGACCGACACGGGGGTGCGGGGACGTGACGAGTCGCGCTCCAGCTGCGACACGCCGGGCAGGTCCTTGGCTCATCGGGCGGCGGCGCTTACGTTGCCCCGAAGAGGATCAGTGGTTGACATAACTGTAAGCCTCTAGTAGAGGGTGAGGGTTCACCTCTGATCCTCGCTGGTGACAGCTGTTGTCGGCCACTGGGCTGGCCACGCCGTACCCGGTCGGCCGAAGCCAATCTCGAAGGGAAAGGACCGGAGATGACACCTCCGCACAACTACCTGGCGGTCATCAAGGTCGTCGGCATCGGGGGCGGCGGCGTCAACGCCGTCAACCGGATGATCGAGGTTGGGCTCAAGGGCGTCGAGTTCATCGCGATCAACACCGATGCCCAGGCGCTGCTGATGAGCGACGCCGACGTCAAGCTCGACGTCGGCCGGGAGCTGACCCGTGGGCTGGGCGCCGGGGCGAACCCGGACGTGGGCAAGAACGCCGCCGAGGACCACCGCGACGAGATCGAGGAGGTGCTCAAGGGCGCCGACATGGTCTTCGTGACCTGCGGTGAGGGCGGCGGCACCGGCACCGGCGGCGCGCCGGTGGTGGCGAACATCGCCCGCAAGCTCGGCGCGCTGACCATCGGCGTGGTGACCCGGCCGTTCTCCTTCGAGGGCAAGCGCCGCCAGGTGCAGGCCGAAACCGGGATAGACGAACTCCGCAACCAGTGCGACACGCTGATCGTGATCCCGAACGACAGGCTGCTGGCCCTGGGTGACCGCAACATCAGCATGATGGACGCGTTCCGCACCGCCGACCAGGTGCTGCTCTCCGGCGTGCAGGGCATCACCGACCTGATCACCACCCCGGGTCTGATCAACCTGGACTTCGCCGACGTCAAGAGCGTGATGAGCGGCGCGGGCAGCGCGTTGATGGGCATCGGCAGCGCCCGCGGCGAGAACCGCGCGGTCGAGGCGGCCGAGGCTGCCATCTCCAGCCCGCTGCTGGAGCAGAGCATGGACGGCGCGCGCGGCGTGCTGCTCTCCATCGCCGGTGGCTCCGACCTGGGCCTGTTCGAGATCAACGACGCGGCGCAGCTGGTCACCGACGCGGCGCACCCGGACGCCAACATCATCTTCGGCGCGGTGATCGACGACGCGCTCGGCGACGAGGTGCGGGTGACAGTCATCGCCGCGGGCTTCGACGGCGGTACGCCGGCGTACAAGGCGGCCGAGCCGACCCGCAAGACCAACACCAACCAGCCGGCGCCGCAGAGCAACCCGGTGCCCGCGCCGGCGACCCTGCCGGCCCCGACCCAGTCGCCGCGCCGGGTGCTGTTCGACGACGTGGACGTGCCCGACTTCCTCAAGAACGGGTCCTGAGCACCGCCGATGACTGACAGCTCAACCACGGCACGACCGGACCGGCGCGCCGAACTCGCGGCCGGCCTGGCCCAGGTGCGTGCCCGGATCGCTGACGCCTGCGCTGACGCCGGCCGGGACCGCGCCGATGTCACGATGATCGCGGTGACAAAGACGTACCCGGCCAGCGACGTGCTGGTGTTGGCCGGGCTCGGTGTGACCGACGTGGGGGAGAACCGCGACCAGGAGGCGGCCGGTAAGGCCGCCGAGGTGGCCGCCGCCGGGGTGAGCCCGCGCTGGCACTTCATCGGCCAGTTGCAGCGCAACAAGGCACGGTCGGTGGTCCGGTACGCCGACGTCGTGCACTCGGTGGACAGCGTGCGGCTGGCCCGCGCGCTGGCGTCCGCTGCGGCGGACCGGGAACGGCCGCTGGATGCCCTGGTGCAGGTCAGCATCGACGGCGACCCGGATCGTGGTGGCGCGCAACCCGGGTCGGCCGATCCAGGCGCCGGGCTGGAGCCGGTGGCCGAGGCGGTGGCCGGCGCGCCGGCGCTGCGGTTGGCCGGCCTGATGGCTGTCGCCCCGCTCGGGTGGGAGCCGGAGCGGGCCTTTGCCCGGCTCGCCGAGGTGGCCGAGTCGTTTCGGGCGCTCCATCCGGGAGCGACGGCGTTGTCCGCCGGAATGAGCGGCGACCTGGAAATCGCGATCCGATATGGCGCGACACATGTCCGCGTCGGCAGCGCGTTGCTCGGAATGCGTCCCACGCTGCGGTAGCCTGACGCGAGACACGCAAATTACATCAGTGTTGTTTCAGGGACGGCGTCCCCTTGTCGGGGGTTGTGGCGCGCGACGCGAATCGCGTGCCAGGGGATTGCCGTTCCGGTCCGATGGGCATGGTTGTCCACTCGCGACTGGCGACATGGCACGGGGGCGAGTGCCGCACGGCGGACGGAAGGGCGCGGGATGGGTGCACTGCGCAAGGCGGGGGTCTGGCTCGGTCTGGTCGAGGAAGACGACGAGCGGGCCTACGACGACGGAGGCTACGACAAGGGTGGCTACCGTGAGTCGCGTTACCGGCAGAGCCGGTACGCCGAGGAGTTCACCGACGAGGACGACGACGACAACGAGGAGCCGCCGGCTCCCCGGCCGAGGGCCAGCGAGCGTGCTCGGTTCTCCGACCGGGCCAACGGGCGGGTCAGCGAGTCCGACCGTGGCGACGGTGAGCGTCCCGAGCGCGTCGAGCGGTCCAGCGTACGCTCGATCACCCGGTCGTCGGCAGGTGAGACGTCCGGCGCGCTGACCTACCACACGCGCGACAATCTGGCCCTCGCTCCGCAGGCCACGGCACGTGAGCGTGTCGCCGCGCCCGAGGAGGAGCAGCGCTACCAGATCACCACGCTGCACCCCACCACCTACCGGGAGGCGCGCACCATCGGTGAGCACTTCCGCGACGGCGTACCGGTGATCATCAACCTCACCGAAATGGACGAGGCCGATGCCCGCCGTCTGGTTGACTTCGCCGCCGGGCTGGCGTTCGGGCTGCGCGGTACGATCGAGCGCGTGACCAATCGGGTGTTCCTGCTCTCACCGGCCAATGTCCAGGTCACCGCTGAGGACAAGGCCAAGATCGCTGAGGGCGGTTTTTTCAGCCTGAGTTGACCCCGCCCGACCCGAGGGACGTCGCTGACCGTGTTGTCGATCTTACTGCAAGTGCTGTATCTGGTCCTTTATGTCTTCCTGCTCGTTCTTCTGTCCCGGTTCGTGTTGAGCGCTGTTCTTCAATACGGCCGCCGGTGGCAGCCGGGGCGGGGCGCATCGGCAGGACTGGAATCCGTGTGGAGCGTCACTGATCCCCCTCTCAACACGTTGAGGCGTGTGATCCCTCCGCTGCGAATTGGTACCGTGAGCATCGACCTGGCCTCCCTTGTGCTCCTGGTTATCCTGTTCGTGCTGATGGAGTTCGTGTTAGGGCCGTCGATCAGGGCATCTGCCTGATGACCGACGCGCTTTCGCGGCCGCAACTGACCCGAGGAGTTTCGATGCCGCTGACCCCGGCCGACGTCCACAACGTCGCCTTCAAAAAGCCGCCGATCGGCAAGCGGGGGTATGACGAGGAGGAGGTCGACGCCTTCCTGGACGAGGTCGAGCGCGAGCTCGCCCGTCTCATCGAGGAGAACAACGAGCTGCGCGCCCAGGTGGAGCGCGGCGGCCGTGGCGGTGCCCCCGCCGGCCCCGGCGGCGACGCCCGACTGGCGGCGGAGCTCAACGACGTCAAGGCCCAGCTGGACCGGGTGCAGCGCGACAAGTCCGCTGCCGAGCAGGCCGCCCGCGCCATGCAGGCCGAGCTGGAGCAGGTCCGCGCGACCGGCGGCCCGGCTGTCACCGGTGACGGTGAGCAGCAGGCCCTGCGCGTTCTGATGATGGCCCAGCGCACCGCCGACGACCACGTGTCCGACGCGCGCCGCGAGGCTGACCAACTGCTGTCCGAGGCGCGCAGCAAGGCCGAGGAGGTGACCCGCGAGGCTCGTGCGAAGGCCGACGCCCTGGAGCGGGACGCCCGCCAGCGGCACCAGGAGGCCATGGGCGGCCTGGACGCCAAGCGCACGGCCCTGCAGAAGCACATCGAGGAGCTCAAGCAGTTCGAGCGCGAGTACCGCACCCGGCTCAAGGCGTACCTGGAGAGCCAGCTGCGGGACCTCGACGGTCGGGGCCAGGGCCTCGAAGCCGAGATGACCCGCACCGAAGCAGGCCGGGTTGCCGGCGGCAACGGGCTGGCCGCGGCTGGTCTCGCCGGTTCGTACGGCGGCGGGCGCTCCGGCGCTCTCGAATCCGGACGCTGAGCACCGGCCGGCGATCGCTGTCCACGGATGGTGACGATCGCCGGCCCTGCCAGCGCAATACGACGCGGCGGGGGTGAGCCGTGATAGTTGCGAGTCTCCTGCTCATCCTCGTCGCTGTGGTGCTGCTGGTGGTCGGTCTGACCGGCGGCTCCAGCATTCTGTTGACCATCTCCATCGGGGCCAGCCTGCTGGCCGCCGTGGCGTTGGTGGTGGGCGCCCGCCAGGCTGCCGCCAACCGCGCGATGGCGGACGTCGGCCGGGCCGGCCCACGGACCCCTGCGGCACCTCGCACGGCCGGCCAGTCCGGGCCGGGTGTCGCGTACGGTCCACCGCTGGCCGGGCACGACGTGCCGGTCCAGCACGTTCCTTCGACGGTCGGTAACGGCGGCACCGGGTGGCGGCAACCACCCGAGCCGCCGTTCGACCCCGACGCGCCGTTCGTGGCCGAGCCTCCGGCCGGCACGGCCGCGCGCTCCTCGCCGGTCAGCCCGGCGCCTTCCCCGCCGGCCTCGCCGTTCACGGCGCGCGCCGACGACGTGCCCGGCGTACCGGCCGCGGACCCGCTTGCCGACGAGCCTGCCGAGCAGGCGATCACCCCTGCCGAAGCGGCCCGGGTGGCCCGGCTGCCCAGCCCTGTCGACGTGGTCGACGGCCGCCCCCGCTACCACCTCGCCAGCTGTCCGCATCTCGTCGGTCGGCTGCCCGAAACCCTCCCGGTCACCGAGGCCGTCGAGCTCGGCTTCACGCCGTGCGCGACCTGCGCGCCGGCCACCGCCCTGCTCGCCGACGTCCGGCCGATCTGAAAGCGGCGCCCGTGCCCCCGCAGGACGCGCTCACGGTCGCGGTGCGGGTCAAGCCGGGCGCCTCCCGGGACCGTGTCGGTGGCTGCTTCGACGGCCCGCACGGCCCCGCCCTGGTGATCGCTGTGCACGCGCCGGCCGTGGACGGCCGCGCCACCGAGGCGGCCCGCCGAGCCCTCGCCGCCGCTCTGGGTGTCCGGCAGTCCACTGTGTCGCTGCGTGCCGGCGCGGCCAGCCGGGACAAGCTCTTCCTCGTCGACGGGCCCGGCCCGGAGCTGACTGAGGCGCTACGCCGACTGCGGGACGGATCCGCGGGGTGAGCGACACCCGGGCGAGGCAACCGTGACGCCCGGGTTGGATATCGCACTGCTGCTCGGTTCGGCGGTGCTGCTGGTGGCGGTGGGCGCGGTCCGGCTCTCCAGCCGTCTCGGGGTGCCCAGTCTGCTCGTCTACCTGGCGCTGGGCGTGGCGCTCGGCGAGGGCGGGCTGGGCATCCGGTTCGACGACGTCGAGCTGACCCGGGCCCTCGGCTTCTGCGCTCTCATCGTCATCATCGCCGAGGGTGGCCTGACCGCACGGTGGAGCACGCTGCGCCCGGTGCTCGGTCTGGCCTCCGCGCTC
Source organism: Micromonospora sp. NRRL B-16802 (assembly GCF_001279555.1). Taxonomy (NCBI): domain Bacteria; kingdom Bacillati; phylum Actinomycetota; class Actinomycetes; order Micromonosporales; family Micromonosporaceae; genus Micromonospora; species Micromonospora sp. NRRL B-16802. The sequence continues at coordinate 192,288 of NZ_LGEB01000075.1, forward strand.
TCCACCGTCGGCGTGGTCGTCAGCATCGTGGTGGTTGGCCTCGCCGTACACCTGATGTTGGGGCTGGATTGGCGGCTGGCGATGCTCTACGGCGCGGTGCTCTCCTCCACCGACGCGGCGGCCGTCTTCGCCACCCTGCGCCGGCTGCGGCTGCCGCCCCGGCTGGTGGCCACGCTGGAGGCCGAGTCCGGCATGAACGACGCCCCGGTGGTGCTGCTCGTGGTGCTGCTGTCGCACGAGGGCTGGGCGCATCCGTGGTGGTACGAGGTCGGGCTGGTCTGCTACGAGCTGGGTGTCGGTGCGGCGGTGGGCGTGGGGGCGGGTCTCGCCGGCACCTGGGCGCTGCGCCGGGCTGCGCTGCCGTCGGCCGGGCTGTATCCGATCGCCGCTGTGGGCATCACGGTGCTGGCGTACGCCGCAGGCGCGGTGCTGCACGCCTCGGGGTTCCTCGCCGTCTACGTGGCGGGGGTGCTGCTGGGCAACGCCCGGCTTCCGCACCGGCAGGCGATCCTCGGGTTCGCCGACGGGCTGGCGTGGCTGGCCCAGATCGGGCTGTTCGTGCTGCTCGGGCTGCTTGTGACACCGGGCCGGTTGGACGCGGCGGTGCTGCCGGCGTTGGTCGCCGGGCTGGCGCTGGTGCTGCTGGCCCGGCCGCTGTCGGTGGCCGTGTCGGCGCTGCCCTTCCGGGTCGGCCTGCGTGAGCAGGTGTTCCTGTCCTGGGCCGGGTTGCGGGGCGCGGTGCCGATCGTGCTTGCCACCATTCCGCTCTCCGAGCGGGTGCCCGGCGCGGACCGTCTCTTCGACGCGGTCTTCGTGCTGGTGGTGATCTTCACTCTGGTGCAGGCCAGCACGCTGGGGCCGGTGGCCCGCGGGTTGGGCACCACCGCGCCGGGCGAGGCCACCGAGATCCACGTGGAGACCGCGCCGCTGGAGCGGATGCGGGCGGATCTGCTGCAGGTCGAGGTGCCGCCGGGCTCGCGGCTGGCCGGCGTGCACGTCGACGAGCTGCGGCTGCCGGTCGGTGCGTCGGTGACCCTGGTGCTGCGCGACGGGGCGGGTTTCGTGCCGGGTCCGGGCACCCGGCTCAAGACCGGCGACAGCCTGCTGATCGTCGCCACCGGCGGGGTGCGTGACGCCGCCGAACAGCGCTTGCGGGCGGTCAGTCGGCGTGGTCGGTTGGCCCGGTGGTTTGGCGAGTACGGAGATGAGGCCGCCCGTTGATCTGCTAGCGTTCCCTTTGCCCCAGTTCAGTAGGGCTAGGGGCACTTGAGCGGTGCGACGGTGCGGCACGTTGTCGGACGCCTGTACGTTCCGTATTCTTGCGAACCTCCGGAGTGCGCGGCCGTCGTGGCCGTGCGCCCCTTTTCGTACCTAGGGGACGCCTTGGTCGGCGCCCCCTGACCAGGTGCCGCGGTCCACGCGGCGCCGCGGCCGAGGGAGCGACCCATGGCGAAGCCAGCCGACACCAAGACCGCCGGCCGCAAGCCGGTGGCCAAGGTCACCCGCAGCGCGGCGGAGACCGAGAAGATCCGTGCGGCGTTGGCGGCCCGGCGGGACGAGCTGCGCGCCGAGTACGATCAGACGCTGAGCGAGATCACCGAGCTGCAGCGCGATCGGCTGACCGACTCGGCCGGGGACGACCAGGCCGACACGGGCACCAAGACGTTCGAGCGGGAGCAAGAGATCTCTCTCGCCAACAGCATCCTGGAACGGATCACGCAGGTCGAGCGCGCTCTGGAGCGCCTCGACGAGGGTGGTTACGGCTGGTGCGAGCGGTGCGGCAACCCGATCCCGGTCGAGCGCCTCGCCGCTTTCCCGTCGGCGACCCTCTGCGTGACGTGCAAGCAGTTGGAGGAGCGGCGCTGACGCTCGTTCCCCATCTGCGATGAGACGGTGAGCGATCACCGCCGAGACTGTCGATGGGGAGCGCATGACCGCAGCACCGCCCGCCGAATCCGGCCACACCGATCCGGGTGGTGGCAGAGCCCGACGCCGGGCCGTCGCGATCCTCGCCGGGATCGCCCTGGTGTCCCTGGTGACCGACCTGGTCACCAAGCACCTCGCGCTGGCCGCGCTGACCGACCGGGAGCCGGTGCGCATCCTCGGTGGGCTCGTCTATCTGAGCCTGACCCGCAACAGCGGCGCCGCGTGGAGCATCGGCTCGGACTACACCTGGGTGTTCCCGCTGATCACCATCGGTGTGGTGGGCTGGATCGTCTTCATGGCGCTGCGGCTGCGTTCCCTGCCGTGGGCGATCTCCCTGGGCCTGGTGCTCGGCGGCGCGCTCGGCAACCTGGTGGACCGGATCTTCCGGGCGCCCGCCCCGTTCCACGGGCACGTGGTCGACATGGTGAGCGTCTTCGGCCCGTACGGCGAGTATTTCCCGGTCTTCAACGTGGCGGACAGCTCGCTGTTCTGCGGCGTGGTGCTGGCCGTGTTGCTGGAGGTGACCGGCCGTCAGCGCGACGGCCGGCGGCTCGGCCGCGACGGTGCTCCCGTCGATGCCGGCGCCACCGAGAACGCCGACCAGCGGGAGCGGGCATGACCTCCGCGTTCGCCGCTGGCGGCGACCACCGTTCCCTGCCCGTGCCCGACGGCCTCGACGGGATGCGCCTGGACCAGGCGGTGTCCCGGCTGTTCGGCCTGTCCCGGACCGCCGCGGCGGCCCTGATCGACGCGGGCGACGCCCTTGTCGACGGCGCCACCCGACCCAACTCGCACAAGGTCAAGGCCGGCTCCTGGCTTGAGGTCACGCTGCCCGCGCCGGTCGCACCGCCGACAGTGGTGCCACAGGCGGTGCCCGGACTGCGCGTGGTGTACGCCGACGACGACATCGTCGTGGTGGACAAGCCGGTCGGCGTGGCCGCGCACCCCAGCCCCGGCTGGACCGGCCCGACGGTGATCGGCGCCCTCGCGGCGATCGGGCACCGCATCTCCACGAGCGGCGCCGCCGAGCGGCAGGGTGTGGTGCACCGGCTCGACGTGGGCACCACAGGCATCATGGTGGTGGCCAAGAGCGAGCAGGCCTACACGGCGTTGAAGCGGGCCTTCAAGTACCGCGAGGTGGACAAGGGCTACCACGCGGTGGTGCAGGGTCACCTGGACCCGCTGCGGGGCACCGTCGACGCCCCGATCGACAGGCACCCCACCCACGACTACCGGTGGGCGGTGGTGTCCGGCGGCAAGCCGAGCATCACCCACTACGACACGCTGGAGGCGTTCCCGGCCGCCAGCCTCGTCGACGTCCGGTTGGAGACCGGCCGCACCCACCAGATCCGGGTGCACTTCTCCACCCTGCGGCACCCCTGCGTGGGTGATCTCACCTACGGCGCGGATCCCACCCTCTCGGCCCGTCTCGGACTGGCCCGACAGTGGCTGCACGCCCGCGAATTGAGCTTCCTGCACCCCCGAACGGGGGACGAGGTCCGGTTCGTCAGCGACTACCCTGACGACCTGGAGCGTGCGCTTGAGATCTTGCGTGACTGAGCGGCGACCGCCCGACACCTATCCGACGAGGGGATCCCGCCCGTGCGCGCCGGCGACCTGCTGCGGCAGTTGGACCAACGGCTGCTGTCGCTGCTGACCCGGACGACGACCCGGCTTGCCGACCGGTCGGCGCGGCCCGGCCTGCTCACCTGGGTCGCCCTGCTGTCCGTTGGGGCGGTGCTGGGCACCGCCGTCTGGGCAGCCGACGACCGGCCGGTCGGCGACCGGACCGTCGGCGAGGTGACCCGGGTAGGGGTGTCCGAGGGCGATTCCGTCCCCGGCTACCTGCGATCCGCGGCGGCCGACCTGGCCGCCCTGCCGTCGGCCGCGCCGACCACCGGCGACGGGACGTACGCCCTGGTCACCCTCGACGAGTACCTGCCGCCGCAGCGACTGGCGGCGGTGCTCGCCGACGTGGGGGTCTCGGCGGTCTTCGGGCGGGTGCCGCTGCCCGGCAGGCAGACGGAGATCGTGAAGATCCCCGCGCTGCGGGTGCCCGACGACGTGGTCGTCGGGATGGCGGAGGTCGCTGCCCGCAAGGACGGCGAGGCCGCCGACTACCGGGCCAAGGCCGCCGCACTGGGTGGCGACACCGCCGAGCGCGAGCTGCGCCAGTGGTACGCCACCAGTGCCCAGGTGGCCAGCGCCGAGGCTTCGGCGTACCGCACAGGCTGCGCCTGCGTGTACGCGGCGGTGGTGCGGGCGGCGCCACAGGCGCTGCGGCAGGTGGCGACCCGGCCGGACGTGCGGGCCGTCGACCCGGCCCCCGAGGTGTCCCGACTGGACCGCACTGTCTTCACCGCACCGCTGCCCGAGCAGCGCGACGTGGTCCGCCCGCCGGCCGACACAGGCCCGGAGCCCGAGCAGACCCCGGCGGGGAAGGGCGAGTCGGCATCGAGCACACCGGTGCCTCCGGAGCCGATGGGCGAATCGTCGGAACCCGCACCGGTCGTAACGATTCCGTCACCCGAGCTGCCGCCGGCTCCGCTCACCGAACCGACCCCCACGAGCACCGCCACCTCCCCGGACGTCACCGGAGCCGGGCCGCTGGAGCCGTCCCCGTCGTGATCCGCCCCGGGTGGTGTGCGTGCTCCGGTGTGGTCCGAATAGGGTTTCGTTCGTAGCCTGTCAGACGGAGATCGATGGCGCTGGGAGGGCGGGCCGTGGAGGGCAGTGAGACCGGCTGGGGCCGGCCGGCCGAACCAGCACCGAGGTGGCGGGCATTGCTGGACCGCGCCCGGCTGGGCGGCCGCGCCGCGGAGCAGCCTGAGCCCGACCGCCAGGCCGACGAACAGCCACCGGACCCCCTGCCGCGGCGTGCGGCCCCCAACGGCTACGCCGGGCGCGCGCCCGCCATCGGGCATCCGGCCGAGCTGACGTACGGCCAGGACCCGGGTTACCGGGCCGAGGGGACCTACCGGGTCGATCCTGCCCGCCGCTCCGAGCCGGGGTACCGGTCGGAGCCGGACTACCGTGCCGAGCCCGGCTACCGGTCCGAGCCGGGATACCGGTCGGAGCCGGATCACCGCGCCGAGCCGGCGTACCGGTCCGAGCCTGCCTATCGGTCGGAGCCGGCGTACCGCCCCGAGCCGGGGTACCGCGCTGAGCCGGGATACGGTGCCGAATCGGGATACGGTGCCGAACCCGGTTATCGGGCCGAGCCTGGTTACCGCGCCGAGCCCGGTTACCGTGCCGAGCCGGTCGAGCAGCGCCGCGCCGAGCCGGTCGAGTCACGGCGTGCCGAGCCTGAGTCGCGCCGGGCGGCCGAGCCTGTCGAGTCGCGCTACGCGCTGCTCGACAACGGCTACCGGCAGGGCGGGCCGACGATCGAGTCCCGGTACGCGCTGCTGGATACCGGCTACCAGCCGGGTACCGGCTACGCGCCAGTGCCGGCCGCGCCGGCACCCGCCGCGCCGCCGATCACCCCGCCGCCGGCCCCACCGATCACCCCACCGCCCGCGCCGCCGGTCAGCTCGGCGCTCGCCGAGCGCGGCTACCCGGCCCGCATCGAGTGGCGTCCGCAGGGCGTCGACCAGGAGGTGGAACGCGCCACCGCCGTGCTCCGCCGCGACCTGGGCACGCCCCGGGTGTTCGCGTTCGCCAACCCCAAGGGCGGGGTGCACAAGACCACTGCCACCGTGCTCGCCGCCGCCACCGTCGGCAGCGTACGCGGGCGCGGCGTGCTGGCCTGGGACGACAACGAGCTGCGCGGCACCCTCGGGCTGCGCGCCGGCAGCGCCCGGCACGCCCGCACCATCCGGCACCTGATCAGCGACCTCGCCCAGATCGAGATCCTGGAAGGCTCGACCCTGCTGGAGCGGCTGGACGACTACCTGCGGCACGCCTCCGACGGCTCGTACGACGTGCTGGCCGGCGAGGAGAGCCCTCGCTTCGCTCAGCGGCTGGACCAGTTCACCGTCAAACGGGTGCTGGAGCTGCTGCGGCGTACCCACGACGTGGTGTGCGTGGACACCGGCAACAACGTGGAGAGCCCCAACTGGCGCACCGTCATGCAGGCCGCCGACCAGCTGGTGGTGACCACCGTGCCCCGTGAGGACGCGGCGTTCAGCGCCGACTGGATGCTCGACCTGCTGCACGAGGTCGGCATGGGCGAGCTGGCCGACAACGCCGTCACGCTCATCTCCTGCCCGACGCCGGGCCGGTCGCCGTTGCAGGACGATCTGGAGCGGCACTTCGCCACCCGTACCCGGGCGGTGGCAGTGGTGCCGTACGACCCGGCGTTGGAGACCGGGTCGTCGATCGAATACCACCAGCTCCAGCCGGAGACCCGGCAGGCGTGGCTGCGTGCCGCAGCGGTCATGGCGGAGCCGTTCGCCAGGTGACCGCCGGCGGCGGGGTCACGTCATCGGGCGGGAGCGCCGACGACAGTGCACGGTCCGGGCGGCGAGCTGAGAGGATCATCGGGTGAACCCCGACAGTCCCGATTCCGAGCGGCCCACGCCGCCCGGCGGTGAGCCGTCCGTACCTCCGGCGTCCGCGGATCCGTTCGCGCCGGCGCACAGCCCGGGCGGTACGCCGCCGCCCCACGACGGGCTCGTCGGTCCGCTCCCGGTGGGGCCGCCGCGCCGACCGGGCCGGATCTGGGCGACGGTGCTCGGCACCGCGCTCGTGCTGGCCGTGCTGGGTGCGCCTCTCGGGTTGCTCTGGGCGGCGCTCGCGCCGGACACCCCGGTGCTCAAGACCGCCGAGGGCGCCATCTACGCCCAGCCGCAGCCGGAGCAGCCGATCGCCGCGGACGGCTGGTTCAGCCTCGTCGGGCTCGGCTTCGGGGTGCTGGCGGCGCTCGCCCTGTGGTTTCTGCTGCGGCGCTGGCGTGGCCCCGTCGGGCTGCTCGCCGCGGTGCTTGGCGCGCTGGCCGCCGCGCCGGTGGCCTGGCAGGTGGGGCGCCGCATCGGCCTGAGCACCTACGACCGGCTGCTGGACACCGCCCCCGCCGGTCAGGCGTTCACCAAACCCGCCGACCTGCGTGCCGGTGGTGTCGACTGGCTGTTCGGCGTGCTGCCGGTGCCGCACGGCAGCCTGCTGCTGCCGGCGTTCGGCGCCGCCATCACGTACACACTGCTGGCCGGCTGGTCGCGCTGGCCGTCGCTGCGGCCCGAGCCCGACCCGGCGGCGCTCAGTTGGGCGTCGGCGGGGATGCCAGTTCCGACAGCGGCACCGGAACCGCCCGCACCTGGCGCAGCAGAGCCGCCTCGCGGTTGAGCAGCCGCAGCTCGGCGCGGAGCCGGGAGGCGGTGTCGTCGATCGCCAGCAGCCGCTGCCGGTCGTCCACCGTCAGTGCGGCGGTGGCCGCCACCAGGTGGGAGAGAACTGTCGGGTCCTCCGGCAGCTGCTCGGAGATCTCCTCGGGGTCGGCCCGGATCAGCCCCAGATATTGCCGGAACACAGCGATCACCCGCGCCGCCAGCAGGTCGGCCACCTCGTCCGGCCCGGCCGGCTCGGGCAGCCACTCGACGTCGGCGGTGAGGTAGGGCGCGGCGGCGTCGTCGACGTCGGCGATCCGGAACCGGCGTCGGCCGACAGTGACGATGTCGAAACCGCCGTCGTCCAGCTCGGTCACCTGGCGCAGTTCGGCGGTGCAGCCCACCTCGTGCAGGGTGACATCGCCCACGCCGGGCGTCGGTCGGCCACCCGGACCGGTGGACGCGACCTCCCAGCCGGCCTGGATGGCGACCACCCCGAACTCGCGCGGCGCGCCCTCGGGCAGGCCGACCAGATGCCGGACCAGGGCGCGGTAGCGCTCCTCGAAGATGTGCAGTGGCAGCACCAACCCGGGAAAGAGCACCGTTGCGAGCGGAAACACCGGCAGCCGTGCGGTCACGTGGTCGAGCCTAACCAATCCGGCGCGCGACGGCGTGGCCCGGCTCACCGTCCCGCCGAGCGGACGGCTCGGGTGGGCGGCGGGCCCGCCGCCTAGACTCGCAAGGGTGCTGAATCGGATCGACCTGCGCGGTGGCCTCGGTGACCCGCGCCGCCTGCTGCCCCGTGCCCAGCTCGACGTCTCCGTGGCCGTCGAGCGGATCAAGCCGCTCGTGGAGGCGGTCCGGGAGCATGGGTACCCGGCGATCCGGGAGGCCAGTGAACGGTTCGACGGTGTCTCGCCCGAGGTGCTGCGCGTCCCGGTCGAGGTGATCGCCGAGGCCGAGGGGGTGCTCGACCCGGCCGTGCGCGCCGCCCTGCTGGAGTCGATCAGCCGTGCCCGTCGGGTGCACGACGACCAGCGGCGCACCGACCACGTCACGCAGGTGGTGCCGGGCGGCACTGTCACCGAGCGGTGGCTGCCTGTCGACCGGGTCGGCCTCTACGTGCCAGGTGGGCTGGCCATGTACCCGTCGACAGTCGTGATGAACGTGGTGCCGGCCCAGGCGGCCGGTGTGCGTTCGCTCGTGGTGGTCAGCCCGCCGCAGAAGGACAACGGCGGCCTGCCCGACCCCCGGGTGCTCGCCGCGTGCGCGCTGCTCGGCGTCGACGAGGTGTACGCGGTGGGCGGCGCCCAGGCGGTGGCGATGCTTGCCTACGGCTCGGCGGTCGACCCGGCCGGTGAGCTGCGGTGCGAGCCTGTCGACCTGATCACCGGGCCGGGCAACATCTGGGTGACAGCCGCGAAGCGGTTGCTGCGCGGTGTGGTCGGCATCGACGCCGAGGCCGGTCCGACCGAGATCGCCATCCTCGCCGATGACACCGCCGACGCGGCGCACGTCGCCGCCGACCTGATCAGCCAGGCCGAGCACGACCCGCTTGCCGCGAGCGTGCTGGTGACCCCGTCGCTGGAGCTTGTCGACGCGGTCGAGCGGGAGCTGGCCCGGCAGGTGCCGGCCACCAAGCACACCGAGCGGGTGACCACGGCGCTGACCGGCGAGCAGAGCGGCGTGGTCCTCGTCGACGACCTCGAGGCGGGGCTGCGGGTGGTCGACGCGTACGCGGCCGAGCACCTGGAGATCCAGACGGCCGACGCCCGGGAGTGGGCGCTACGGGTCCGCAACGCCGGGGCGATCTTCGTGGGCGCCTGGTCGCCGGTGTCGCTCGGCGACTACTGCGCCGGCTCCAACCACGTGCTGCCCACCGGTGGCTGCGCCCGGCACTCCTCCGGTCTGTCGGTGCAGTCGTTCCTGCGCGGTGTGCACCTGATCGAGTACACGGAGGCAGCCCTGCGCGAGGTTGCCCCGCACGTGGTCACCCTCGCGAACGTGGAGGACCTGCCCGCACACGGCCAGGCCGTCCAGGCCCGCTTCCCGGGAGGGCCAGCGTGACGAGCCTGGAGGATCTGCCGATCCGCGACGACCTGCGCGGGCTGACGCCGTACGGGGCGCCGCAGCTGGACGTGCCGGTGCGGCTCAACACCAACGAGAACTCCTACCCGGTGCCGGAGCCGGTGGTCGACGCCATCGGTAAGGCGCTCGCCGCCGAGTTGCGCGAGCTCAACCGCTATCCGGACCGGGACGCGGTGGCGCTGCGCGCCGATCTGGCCGACTATCTCGGGCACGACCTCACCGTCGATCAGGTGTGGGCGGCGAACGGCTCCAACGAGATCCAGCAGCAGTTGCTCCAGGCGTTCGGTGGCCCTGGTCGCAGTGCGCTCGGCTTCGTGCCGGCGTACTCGATGCACCCGCTGCTGGCGATGGGCACCGGCACCCGGTGGGTGCCGGTGCAGCGCGGCGTCGACTTCGGGTTGACCGCCGACGAGGCGGTCGCCCAGGTCCGCGAGCACCAGCCCGACGTCGTGTTCCTCTGCTCGCCGAACAACCCCACCGGCACGGCGCTGGACCCGGCGGTGGTCGCGGCGGTCCTCGACGCGGCGCCGGGCATTGTGGTGGTCGACGAGGCGTACGCCGAGTTCGCCAGGCCCGGCACTGTCAGCGCCCTCGCGGTGCTGCCCGGGCACCCGCGGCTCGTGGTGACCCGGACGATGAGCAAGGCGTTCGGGTTCGCCGGGGGCCGGCTGGGTTATCTGGCGGCAGACGCGGCGGTGGTGCAGGCGGTGCAGTTGGTCCGGTTGCCATACCATCTGTCCGCGTTGACCCAGGCCGCCGCCCGCGCGGCGCTCGCGCACCGCGACGCCCTGCTCGGTACGGTGAGCGCGATCATGGGCCAGCGGGACCGGATCGTGGCGACCCTGCGCGGGCGAGGGCTGCGGGTGGCCGACAGCGACGCCAACTTCGTGTTGTTCGAGACCGGCGGCGACCAGGCCACCGCCTGGCGCGACCTGCTGGAGCAGGGGGTGCTGGTCCGCGACGTCGGCCTGCCGGGCTGGCTTCGGGTGACAGCGGGCACCCCCGCCGAGACCGACGCTTTCCTTACCGCGATGGAGACTGTGAGCTTGCGCGCCCCGCAGTCGCGACCGAAAGGCAAGACATGAGCAGGACCGCCCGGGTGGAGCGGATCACCAAGGAGACCAAGGTCCTCGTCGAGATCGACCTCGACGGCACCGGCGCGGCCGAGATCAGCACCGGCGTGGGTTTCTACGACCACATGCTGAACCAGATCGCCCGGCACGGCGGCTTCGACCTGACCGTGCGCACCGTTGGTGACCTGGAGATCGACGCGCACCACACGATTGAGGACACCGCGCTCGCCCTGGGCGCCGCGTTCGACCAGGCGCTCGGCGACAAGGCGGGCATCCGGCGGTACGGTTCGGCCACGGTGCCGATGGACGAGGTGCTGGTACGGGCCGCTGTGGACCTGTCCGGCCGGCCGTACGTGGTGCACGACGAGCCGCTGCTCGTGCCGTACATCGGGCCCGTGTACGCGACGAGCATGACCCGGCACATCTGGGAGTCGTTCGGTCAGGCGGCCCGGGTCACCCTGCACGTCGACGTGCTGCGGGCGGCCCGCCCGGGTGGCCACCCAGACGCGCACCACGTGGTGGAGGCGCAGTTCAAGGCGGTGTCGCGGGCGCTGCGCGAGGCCGCGGCGATCGATCCGCGGGCGGCGGGCGCGATTCCAAGCACGAAGGGTGCGCTCTGATGAGCGCGAGGAGTGCAGCGCAGCGGAGCCCCGCAGTCGCGAATGGAAAGAGGCTTTGATGAGCGCGAGGAGTGCAGCGCAGCGGAGCCCCGCAGTCGCGAATGGAAGGTGGCTCTGATGAGCGCGAGGAGTGCAGCGCAGCGGAGCCCCGCAGCCGCGAATGGAAGGTGTCTCTGATGGGTGGCGCTTTGCCGACGTTGCTGCTGATCCTGGCGGGGGTGCTGGTGGGTGGCACGTGGTCGCTGTACCGGCAGGGTGCGCCGAAGGTCGCCGTGCTGATCACCGGGGCGCTCGCGGTGCTCGCCACGGCCGCCGGTGTGCTGCGGCTGATCCCGGGGTCGGACACGTGACCGCCGATGTGGTGGTGCTCGACTACGGCTCGGGCAATCTGCGGTCGGCGGAGCGGGCGTTGGCTGCGGCCGGCGCGGCCGTGCGGGTGACCGACGACCTCGCGGCGGCGGCTGCCGCCGATGGCCTGGTGGTGCCGGGCGTGGGCGCGTTCGCGGCGTGCATGGCGGGGATCGACGCGCTGGGCGCGGGTCCGGTGATCGCCGAGCGGGTCGCGGCGGGCCGGCCGGTGCTCGGCATCTGTGTGGGCATGCAGGTGCTCTTCGAGTACGGCGAGGAGCATGGGGTGGTGACCAAGGGGCTCGGTCTGCTGCCCGGTGGGGTGACCCGCCTGGCTGCTGTCCGGTTGCCGCACATGGGCTGGAACACGGTTCGGGCGGCGCGGGGTTCGGTGCTGTTCGCCGGCCTGCCGGCCGAGAGCCGTTTCTACTTCGTCCACTCGTACGCGATGGGTGAGCCGGCTGCGCTGGCGGCTGCCGGTGCTGCCGTGACCACGGCTCACCATGACACCGATTTCGTGGCCGCCGTGGAGCGCGGGCCGCTCTCGGCTGCCCAGTTCCATCCGGAGAAGTCCGCCGACACCGGTGCCGCGCTGCTGCGCAACTGGCTCGCCACGCTGCCCAGCGGTGACTGAGCGTCGGCGCCGCCGGGCGCGGCCGGGTTGGCGCAGCCGTGGCACTGGCGCGCGGGTGGCGCGGTGAGCCGGGAGCGGGCCCGCCGACGGGCGGAGCGGGAGGCTGTGCTGGCCCGGGAGCGGGCGGTCCGGCAGCGCCGGGTGGCCCGCCGGCAGCGTCGTCAGGCGGTGGTCCGCCGGTTGACGCCTCGGGTGCGGCGGGGCCGCTCGGGTCGTCTGGCCCGGCACTCGCGGGGTGAGCGGGCGGCGATCGTGCTGCTCACCGGGGCGGCCGTGCTCATGATCTGGACGTTCGTCGACAATCTGGCGTTGCGTATCGCGCTGATCGTGTTGTTGCTGCTCGTACTGCCGGCGATCGTGGTGATCGCCTTGGACCGCCGTACCTGATCGAGGAGAAGACCGTGAGCCTCACCCTGTTACCTGCCGTGGATGTTGCCGACGGCCGGGCTGTCCGGCTCGTGCAGGGCGCCGCCGACAGCGAGAGCATCTATGGCGAGCCGTTGGACGCGGCGCTGGCGTGGCAGCGCGACGGCGCCGAGTGGATCCACCTCGTCGACCTGGACGCGGCGTTCGGCCGGGGTACGAACGCCCACCTGCTTGCCGAGGTGGTGCGTCAGTTGGACGTGAAGGTGGAGTTGTCCGGTGGTATCCGTGACGACGAGTCGTTGCGCGCGGCGCTGGGTACGGGGGCGGCGCGGGTGAACATCGGCACGGCCGCCCTGGAGGATCCGGTGTGGTGTGACCGGGTGGTCGCGGAGTACGGCGATCGGGTCGCCATCGGGTTGGACGTGCGCGGTCATACCCTGTCGGCGCGGGGCTGGACCCGCGATGGCGGTGACCTGTACGAGGTGCTGGAGCGGTTGGACAAGGCGGGCGCGACGCGCTACGTGGTCACCGACATCACCAAGGACGGCACGATGCGCGGGCCGAACCTGGATCTGCTGCGCGAGGTGTGTGCGCGTACCGACCGACCGGTGATCGCCTCGGGTGGGGTGTCCACGTTGGATGACCTGCGGGCGCTGGCTGGTCTGGAGTCGATCGGTGTGGAGGGTGTGATCGCCGGTAAGGCGCTCTACGCGGGCGCGTTCACGGTGGCCGAGGCGCTGCGGACGCTGGCCGAGGCGTGACGACCACCAGGCTGGGCTCGGGCGGCCCGTGGGAGCAGCGGTACGGCTACTCACGGGTGGTCCGGGCCGGGCAGTTCGCCTGGACGGCGGGCTGCACGGCGACGGTGGACGGTCGGGTGGTCCACGTTGGTGACGCCGCGGCGCAGACCGCGCAGGCGCTGCGGATCGGGTTGGCGGCGCTCGCCGAGGTGGGTGCGGAGCCGGGTGACGTGGTCCGTACCCGGATGTACGTGACCGATCGGCTGCACGCCGACGAGGTCGGCCGGGCGCACAACGCGGTGTTCGGTGCGGTCCGGCCGGCCGCCACGCTCGTGGTGGTGGCCGCCCTGCTGGATCCGGATCACCTGGTCGAGGTGGAGTTGGAGGCGTACCTCGGCGACAGCTGAGGTCGGCCCGGGCGGTGACCGCCTGGCCAGCCCGGCGGTCATTGCCGTGGCCATCCCGCAGGCAGATCAGTTGTGCACAACTTAATTGTGGGCTACGGTTCAGTGGTGACCGATGATCTGCTGTTGCGCCGGCAGGTGTGCTTCGCGCTCTACGCCGCGTCGCGCGCCCTCACCGACGTCTACCGGCCGATCCTCGACGAGTTCGGGCTCACCTACCCGCAGTACCTGGTGCTGCTGGTGCTCTGGGAACGCCCCGACGACGCACCCACAGTGTCCGAGCTGGGCGGCGAGCTGCGGCTCGACTCCGGCACGCTCTCCCCGCTGCTCAAGCGGTTGGAGACGGCGGGCCTGGTGGCACGGCGGCGGTCGGCGCGCGACGAGCGACGGGTCGAGGTGGGCCTCACCGAGCAGGGTCGGGTGCTGCGGGAGCAGCTCTGCGACGTACCGCTGCGGGTCGCGCAGGCCACCGGGCTGAGCCTCGATGAGCTCGTGGCGCTGCGCGACACCCTCACCCGGGTCACCGACACCATCCACCGACAGAAGGAGCAGTGACTCTCATGCAGGTTCTCTACACCGCGTCGGCGACCGCCAAGGGCGACGGCCGCGACGGCCACGTCGAGACCTCCGACGGCACGCTTGCTGTCGACCTGGCCGTGCCGAAGGAGATGGGTGGCGCCGGCGGTGCCGCCAACCCCGAGCAGCTCTTCGCCGCCGGCTACGCGGCCTGCTTCCACAGCGCACTGCGGGTGGTGGCCCGCCGGGCCAAGGCCGACGTGAACGGCTCGGTCGTCAACGCCGAGGTCGGCATCGGCCCCAACGGCAGCGGCGGGTTCGGGCTCACCGTGCAGCTCCTCGTCGACCTGCCCGCCGTCCCCCGCGAGACCGCCGAGCAGATCGTCGAGCAGGCCCACCAGGTCTGCCCCTACTCCAACGCCACCCGCGGCAACATCGACGTCACGCTCACCGTCCGCGAGACCCTGGCCGCCTGACGTCCGCAGAACTCCTGGCCCCCACCGCGGACGAGAGGACTACCACCAGATGACCACCAACCGCGAGATCCACCTGGCCAGCCGCCCCCAGGGCTGGCCCACCGAGGACACGTTCCGGCTCGTCGAGACCGACGTGCCGACGCCCGGCCCGGGCCAGATCGTGGTCCGCAACCAGTACATGTCCGTCGACCCGTACATGCGGGGACGGATGAACGACGTCAAGTCGTACGTGCCGCCGTTCGCCCTCGACGCGCCACTCGACGGCGGCGCGATCGGTGAGGTGGTGGCAAGCGAGGCGCCCGACGTCGCCGTCGGCGACACCGTCCTGCACAACCTGGGCTGGCGGGAGTACGCGGTGCTCGGCGCCACCTCCGCCCGCAAGGTCGACCCGAGCCTCGCGCCCGTCAGCGCGTACCTCAGCGTGCTGGGCATGACAGGCCTGACCGCGTACGCCGGTCTGCTTGAGGTCGCGGCGATGAAGCCCGGCGAAACGGTCTTCGTCTCCGCCGCCGCTGGTTCGGTGGGCAGCCTGGTCGGCCAGATCGCCAAGCTCAAGGGCGCCGGCCGGGTGGTAGGCAGCGCCGGTACGGCCGCCAAGGTGCAGCGGCTGAAGGCGCTGGGCTTCGACGCCGCGTTCGACTACCACGACGGGCCGGTCCGCGAATCGCTGCGCGAGGCCGCCCCGGACGGCATCGACGTCTACTTCGACAACGTCGGTGGCGATCACCTGGAGGCGGCGATCTCGGCGCTGAACCTGCACGGTCGGGTCGCCATCTGCGGCATGATCGCGCAGTACAACGACACCGAGCCGCCGGCCGCGCCGCGCAACCTGGCGATGGTCATCGGCAAGCGGCTCACACTGCGGGGCTTCCTGGTGAACGATCACGGACACCTGCGCGAGGAGTTCGTCCGCGACGTCGCGGGCTGGCTGCGCGAGGGCCAGCTCTCCTACGACGAGACGATCATCGAAGGCATCGACAACGCCCCGGCTGCGTTCCTCGGCCTGCTGCGGGGGGAGAACCTCGGCAAGATGCTCGTTCGTCTGTGACAGGGACCTCTTAACGGCGGCCGGCCCGAATGGGCCGGCCGCCGTCGCGTGGGCGGAGGATAGGCTTGCGGCATGACGGTGGCGGTACGGGTGATCCCGTGTCTGGACGTGGACGCCGGACGGGTGGTCAAGGGGGTCAACTTCCTCGACCTGCGCGATGCCGGTGACCCTGTGGAGCTGGCTGCCGCCTATGACCGGGCCGGCGCGGACGAGCTGACCTTCCTCGACGTCACGGCGTCCTCCAGCGACCGGGGCACCATGCTCGACGTGGTCCGCCGCACCGCCGAGTCGGTCTTCATCCCGCTGACTGTGGGTGGCGGGGTCCGGCAGGTCGCCGACGTCGACACGCTGCTGCGCGCGGGCGCCGACAAGGTCGGCGTGAACACCGCCGCCATCGCCCGACCGGAGCTGATCGCCGAGATCGCCGACCGGTTCGGCCGGCAGGTGCTCGTGCTCTCCCTGGACGTGCGCCGCGCCTCGCCCGGTGCCACGCCCAGCGGCTTCGAGGTCACTACGCACGGCGGTCGACGCGGCACCGGCATCGACGCCGTGGACTGGGCGCGGCGGGGCGCCGAGCTGGGCGCGGGGGAGATCCTGCTCAACTCGATGGACGCCGACGGCACCAAGGCGGGCTTCGACCTGGAACTGATCGCCGCAGTGCGGGCCGTGGTGGACGTGCCGGTGGTGGCCAGTGGCGGCGCCGGTGAGGTGGCGCACTTCGCGCCGGCGATCGGGGCTGGTGCGGACGCGGTGCTCGCCGCCAGTGTCTTCCACTTCGGTGAGCTGACGGTGGCCGAGGTCAAGGACGCGCTGCGCCGCAGCGGTCACCCGGTGCGCTGAGCCCGGTCAGTGGCCGCCGGTGTGCCCCTCCGGTGACCGGCGGGGCGTGGGGATCGAGCGGACGGCGTACTCCTGCACGGCCGCCGCGTGATCAGCCTCGTCCAGGCTCCAGTCGGCGTGACCGGGCGCGCGTCGGCGGCTCAGCACACCCTGCACCGTGTCCACCATTGTCGCCACCCCGGCGCGCGGCCGGGTACGCCAGAGTTGCTCGCCCTCGGCGGTGATCCGGAACCAGCCGTCGGCCACGGTAACCAGCCCGGAGCCCACAAGCCGCTGGACGGCGGCCTCCACCTCGTGCCGCTCAGGGATCGCCCGGTTGAGGTGATCGGCTGTGGACAGAACATCGGCCAGCCGGACGCCCTCGGGCCGGCGGCTGGTCGCCGACCGACGGTGGCGCCCGGCCCCGCTCGCGATCACCAGCGACACGAAGATCCAGGCGTCCGACCAACGCCAACCGTTCTCCCCCATGCAGAGATGATGACGGCGAGCGTCGCGGAAGGGAACACCCACAGTCGATAGTGCGCTATTACACCACCGTGGCGTGCCGGCCCGTGAACCGTCGGTGAGGCTCAGCCGGTCGGCGCGACAGGTTCGACACCTTCAGTAGCGGGCCGCACGGCATCGGGCCGGCTCGGCGCGGGTACCGCGAACAGCGGGATGAACAGTTGCGCGAGCGGCCCGATGGCCAGCGCGTAGGCGACGGTGCCCACGCCGACAGTGCCGCCGAGCAGCCAGCCCAGCGCGAGCACAGTGACCTCGATGGCGGTGCGCACCAGCCGGACCGACAAACCTGGCCGGCGGGCCACCATCCCGGTCATCAGCCCGTCGCGGGGGCCAGGGCCCAGGTTTGCGCCGAGGTAGAGGGCGGTCGCGGCGCCGTTACCGATGATCCCGGTGATCAGCAGCGCGATCCGCGAGGCCAACGGTCCACCGTCCGGCATCAGGGCCAATGTGGCATCCACGACGAGGCCGATCACCACCACGTTGCTGACCGTGCCCAGGCCGGGTCGCTGCCGCAGCGGGATCCAGAGCAGCAGCACCAGGGTCCCGACGATGATGGTGACAGTGCCGAAGGAGAGCCCGGTCAGCTCGGACAGCCCCTGGTGGAACACGTCCCAGGGGTTGAGGCCCAGACCCGAGCGGATCATCAGGGCCATGCTGACCCCGTAGAGGACGAGCCCGACGTAGAGCTGGATGAGCCGCCGCACCGGCCGATGCCGCAGATTGCCAATCAGTGCCATGCATGCCACCCTAGGGGCCAATCCTCCCGACGGAAGAGGCCAATATTCGAGGAGTGGCCATGTCAGGTCAGGTGCGAGGCGTCCAATTGGCCCGACTGCTCGGGCAGTGGCACGCCCTGCCGGGCCGCCGCCGCTGCCCCGACTACGCCGCTCTGGCCGCTTCCGTACGCGGCCTGCTCGCCGACGCCCGGCTGCCGCTGGGCGTCCGCCTCCCTGCCGAACGGGAGCTGGCCGAGGCGCTGCGGATCAGCCGTACCACTGTCACGGCCGCGTACCGGGAGTTGCGCGAGACCGGGCACCTGGCCAGCCGCCGGGGCGCCGGCAGCTGGACGATGCTGCCCGCCAACCACCGCGTCGCGAGCACCGGGCTGTGGACACCTGTGGACGACCGGGACATGATCGACCTCGGTGTCGCCGCGCTCGCCGCGCCGCCGCAACTGCTCGACGCGGCCCGCGCCGCCACCGAGGATCTGCCCCGCTATCTGGGCGGCGCCGGCTACCACCCGACCGGGATCATCGAGCTGCGCGAGGCGGTGGCCGACGGCTACACCGCCCGCGGCCTGCCCACCTCGGCCGACCAGATCATGGTCACCAGCGGCACCCAGCACGCCCTGGACCTGGTGCTGCGGCTCGCCCTGCCACCCGGCGGGAGCGTGCTTGTCGAGTCACCTACCTACCCCAACGCGCTCGCCGCCCTGTCCGGCCGGCGAGCCCGGATCACCACCCACGGGCTGTCCGTCGACGCCGGCGGCTGGGAGCCCGACCTGCTGCTGGGCAGCCTGCGGCAGACCCGGCCCAAGCTGGCCTACCTGATCCCGGAGTTCCAGAACCCGACAGGGCATCTGATGCCGGCCGCGCTGCGCGAGCAGGTGGCTGCCGTCGCCCACGCCGTCGGCACTGACCTGATCGTCGACGAGTCCTTTGTGGACCTGCCGTTGGGCGGCACCGAGCTGCCCCCGCCGGTGGCCGCGTTCGACAGGCACTCCCGGGTGGTGAGCATCGGCGGGATGAGCAAGCCGTACTGGGGTGGCCTGCGGATCGGCTGGGTCCGCGCCTCCGCTCCGCAGGTGCAGCGACTGGCCGCCGTCCGGGTCGGCGTGGACATGTCCAGCCCGGTGCTCGACCAACTGGTCGCCGTACACCTGCTCGCCGACGCGGCGACGATCGTCGCGGAGCGTCGGGTCCAGCTCGCCGCCCAGCGCGACGCGTTGCTCGGCGCACTGGCGCACCGGCTTCCGGACTGGCGGGTGAACGTTCCGCGCGGCGGCGTCACGTTGTGGGCCGAGCTGGACGGTCCGGTCTCCAGCGCGCTGGCCCGGGCCGCCGAGGAGGTCGGAGTCCGGTTGGCACCGGGCCCCCGGTTCGGTCTCGACGGCACGTTGGAACGGTTCCTGCGGCTGCCGTTCACACTGCCCGCCGCCGACCTGGTGGAGGCCGTGGGGCGGCTCGCTGCGGTCCGCTACGACCTGGACCGCGCCGGCCGACAACGCTGGCGGGAGCCCGCCGTCATCGCCTGAGCCGCCGCTGTCGCGACCGACCGGCCGACCGCAGGGCCAGCGTCCCGAACCGCTCCCGTCTCGTCGCGGACCGCCCGAGGCAGGGTGAGCGGGCATCGCGGCGGTTCGCCGGAACGTGCCTTCGGCCCGACTGCGGCTGCCACAATCCCCTGGTGGACGTGGGTGCGGGGGCGCGTGGGGTCCAGCGGAGCGCACCGGGCTCCCGGGCAACCCACCTCGAACTCTTCTACGACCTGATCTTCGTCTTCGCCTTCCTGAACGTGACCACCGTAACCGCCGAAAATCCGACAGTCCGCGGCCTCGTCCAGTGCCTGGTGGTGCTGGCGCTGCTCTGGTGGTGCTGGACGGGGTTCGCCGTGCTGGGAAACCTGATCCGGACCGACCAGGGCATCGTCCCGCTGATCGGCTTCGCCACAATGGCCGCCGCATTCGTGCTGGCGCTGAGCCTGCCGAAGGCGTTCGTCGACCGTTCGGGCGGGCTGTACGGCCCGCTGGTCTTCGCGGCCGGCTACTTCCTGGTCCGGGTGAGCGAGACGTCGATCTTCATCTGGCTCGGTCGCCGGAACCAGGACGTGCGTCAACGCTGGCTGCTGCTCGTCCTGCCGCCGCTGCTGGCCACGTCGCTCATCGTCGCCGCCGCGCTGCTGCCGCAGCGGCTTTTCGACGGAGCGGGCGAGGGGTCGGCCCGGCTGGTGCTCTGGCTCGCGGCCCTGGGCGTGGAGTACGGGGCTGGGCTGTTGTTGGGCGGCAGCGGGTGGACGGTGGTCTCCGCCGGGCACTGGGCGGAGCGGCACGGCCAGATCGTCTTGATCGCCCTCGGCGAGGCCATCATCGCGCTCGGGTTCTCTCCGGGCGGCGGCGCCGGTCTGCCGTTGACCTGGCCGGCGCTGATCGCCGCGGTGCTCGGCGTGGCGGTGGCCGCGACGCTGTGGTGGGCGTACTTCGACACCCTGGCGCTCGGTATGGAACAGGCCCTGCACCGGACCCGCGACCCGGTCGCCCGTGCCACTCTCGCCCGGGACACCTACACCTACCTGCACCTGCCGGTCATCGCCGGGATCATCCTGTTCGCGCTCGGACTCAAGGGGCTCATCCACGAGGCCGCCGATCCCAACACGCCGAGCTGGGGCGTTCCGTTGCCGAGCTTCGACCTGCTGGCGCTCTACGGCGGGGTCGCGCTCTACCTGCTCGCGCTCGCCGTGCTCGGCCGGCGGATGCTCGCCTCTCGCCGCTGGCCCACGATCGGCGGAATCGCGTTGCTGTTCGTGCTGGTGCCGGTGGCCGGTTCGCTGCCGGAGATGGTCGCGTTGGCCGTGCTGGCCGTGGCGACCTCGCTGGCCGTGTTGGCGCAGACGATCGTGGACGCCCATCACCGACGAGGGGTCCGGCGGGTGGCGCTGGCGGAGCAGCTCGCCGCTGAGGAGGAACAGTCGAGGTGGCGGCGTCACCACCTGTGAGGGCCCCGTGCCGGCGGGCAGCCGGGACACGGGACCCTCGGTGGGATCAGAGCTCGGCGAGGGTGCCGGCGTACATCTTGTCGATCTCGGCGGAGAAGTTGCTCTCCACTCCACGCCGCTTGATCTTGAGCGACGGGGTGATCTCGCCGTCCTCGATTGTCAGGTCGCGCGGCAGGATCGCCACCTTCTTGATCGTCTCCCAGCGGTTGAGCTTCGCGTTGAGCTGGGCGACGTACTCCTCGACCATCGTCTGTGCCTCCTGCGAGGTCACGATCTCGGTGTAGCTGCGACCCTCGAGCGGGCCGCCGGCGACCCAGCCCTGGATCGCGTCCGGGTCCAGCGTGACAAGCATGGTGCAGAAGTTGCGGGCCTGCCCGACGACGACCGCCTGCGAGGTGTACGGGCAGATCGCCTTGAACATGCCCTCGATGTGCGACGGCGCGATGTACTTGCCGCCCGAGGTCTTGACCAGGTCCTTCTTGCGGTCGGTGATCCGCAGGTAGCCCTGCTCGTCGAGGGTGCCGATGTCGCCGGTACGGAAGAAGCCGTCCTCGGTGAACGCGGCGGCGGTCTCCTCCGGCAGGTTGTGGTAGCCGCGCATCACCGGCCGACCACGCACCAGGATCTCGCCGTCGGAGTCGATCCGGCACTCCAGGTCGCCCATCGCCCGGCCCACGGTGCCGATCCGCAGCCCCGACGGCGGGTTGACGAAGTTGCCGGCGCTGGTCTCGGTCAGGCCGTAGCCCTCGGAGATCGGCAGGTTGGCGGCGGCGAAGAAGGTGGCGATCTCCGGGCTGAGCGGAGCGGCACCGGAGACGAGCACGCGCATCCGGCCGCCCAGGCGGGCCTGGAGCTTGCTGAACACCAGCTTCTCGGCCAGCCCGTAGCGCAGCTTGAGCCCGCCGGGCACCGGCTTGCCGGCCTGTTCCAGGGCCACCTTCTCCTTGCCGACCCGGACGCCCCAGGCGAAGATCTTCGCCTTCGCGCCGCCAGCGCCCTGCGCGGTGGTCACCGCCTTGTTGTAGACCTTCTCGAACACCCGGGGAGCGCCGCACATCAGCGTCGGGCGGATCACCGCCAGGAGGTCGACCAGCTTGTCCACCCGCCCGTCGACGTAGGTGGGCAGCCCGACGTGGATGGCGCCGCAGAGCAGGGTCTTGCCGAACGAGTGGGCCAGTGGCAGCCACAGGTACTGGAGATCGTCGTCGCGCAGCAGCCCCACCTCGGCCTGCGCCACGGCCTCCCAGCACCAGCCGCCGTGCAGCAGCTCGACGCCCTTGGGTTGGCCTGTGGTGCCGGAGGTGTAGATCAGGGTGGCCAGGTGGTCCGGGCCGATGCCGGCCACCAGCATGTCGATCAGATCCGGCTCGGCGGCCAACGCGGCTTCGCCGCGCTGCTCCAACTCGGCGAGGGTGAGCTGCGGCACCGCAGCGGCGGGGTCGGCGGCACCGTCGAAGAGCACCACGTGGGTCAGTGCGGGCAGGTCAGCACCCGCGATCTTGGCCGCCTGGGCGGGGTTCTCCGCGAAGAGCACCCGCGAGCCGGAGTCCGCGATGATGAACGTCGCGTCTCCCGGCTCGGTGGTCGGATAGACGGTGGTGGTCGCCCCGCCGGCACACATGATGCCGAGGTCGGCGATCACCCAGTCGAGCCGGGTGTTGGCGAGGATCGCGACCGGATCCTCCTGGCCGACGCCGAGCGCGTGCAGGCCGGCGGCGACCGCCTTGGCGCGCTGACCGACCTGCTCCCAGGTCAGCCAGTTCGGGCCCGAGTCGTCGGGCAGTGGGGACGCGAAGGCGTGGCGGTCGGGGGTCGCTGCCACGCGCTTGAGGAACATGTCCGGGATGGAGCGGTACGGTACATCGAGAGCCATCGCTGTAGCCGCCTTCGGGGGTGGTGGCGTGACGGGCGTCACGTCATAACGGTTACCGAAGAGTATTGCCTCTCACCAGGCATCGGCTAGCCCTGGAGATCATCCGGCTGTCCCCGTCCCACCAACCGGTACCGACGATCAGGCGTACCGGGCAGCCATGACTGACCAGTCGTAGGTGGCACGAACCCAGTTGCGTCGGGAGGCGAGCGGCTCGTGCAGTGCGTCGTCACCGCTGGCCAGCAGCGCCTCCTCCGCGTCCAGGTACGCCGCCAGCCCTCGGTTGAAGCGGTCCGCGGCGGCCCGCAACGCGTCCGCCTCGTCCAGGCCGCCCTCCTGGGCGATCACGGTCACCAGATTGTGCGCGTCCGGGTCTGCCCGGCTCTCCTTGCCGTAGGAGAACAGGTCGTTGCACCAGCAGATCAGGTCCACGGCCAGCAGATCCAGGGCGGTCAGCGCCGGATCGGCACGTCGTGTCGGCCCCGGCGGTCGACCCGACGCCAGGTCGGTCAGGGTGAGGCAGGGGTGGACGCCGCCGATGTGCCGCCGCAACTGGACGTACTCGGTGACCCCGGGGACCCGTTGGCGCTCCCGGTTGGTCGCCTCCCAGAGCAGCGCCAGCAGATACTCCCGCAACTGGCTGACGAACCGCAGCAGCAGCGCCGAGCGGCCCTGTGCCCGGGTCCGGCGGCACAGGTCGTGCAGTGCAGCGCCCAGCGGGCCCGCCTCGGTCGGCGGTCGTGCGGCCGGATCACCGCACTGATCCAGCACGTCGAGGAGCGCCCCGATGGCCGGCGCCAAGCGGCCCGGGTCGGTCCCGAGACCGTCCTCGTCGCAGGCGTCATCCATGACGAAGAGCCAGGAGATCAGGTCGGTGAGAAGTCGGACTCCCTCCACTGGTCCGTCTGGGCAGGCCCGGCCGGCTAGGCCGGCGGCATCCGCCTGTTGCAATCGGCTAACTCTATGTCCGGAATCGACCAGCCCGAACGTTCGCGCCCACTTGACGCTCTCGTCCGCCACCCGATCCGTGGCCTTATGGCGCCCTCCCACAAAGGAAGGTTCCCGTAGCGCCGAAATCGCGAAACTGCGCATGCTCCGCCCCCACTTCATGCCGCCCCGGCGCGGAACGGCGCGCTGAAGCGTACGGGAGGAGGTATCGTTCCGCATCGCTCCCGCGTGCGTAATTCCGTGGAAGTTTCGTGACCGATTCAGTACAGACGGTCACATACCCAGGCTGGCGTTGCGCAGTTGCTGCGCCGACGACGCCGGTCCGTCCAGCTGAACACGGGCCACCCGCTGCCGCCCGGAGAGGAAAAGCGTCAGCTCGCCCGGGGCACCCACCAACCGCAGCGGCTCGCCACCGCGGCCGGTGGAGATCTCGCCGTAGCCGGGCGCCTGGACGTACAGGTCAGCGGGGAAACGGCGCAGCCTCATGCGGGCCAGAGGGGCTGCCCGCTTCCAGAGCGTGGCCTCCAGGCCACTGGACAACTCGCGCGGCTGCCACCCCGGCGCCGCCCGCCGCACGTCCTCGTGGTGGATGAAGAACTCCACCGTGTTGACCAACTCGTCGGTCAACGGGTTGCTGACCGGGCTCCACACCGGCGGTCGACGCACCTGCGTCACCAGTTCCGGGTACGGCCGGGCCGCGATCTGGAGGCGGACCCGCTCGGCGTACGCGCGAAGCGGCGGCAGCAGGAGCCCGCCGGCCGCGTCCGGTCGGCGCTCCCGTAGCACCAGGTGCGCGGCGAGGTCGCGGGTCGCCCAGCCCTCGTTGATCGTCGGCGCGTCCGGCCCGAGGGCCAGCAGGAGATCGGCCAGCGACTGGCGCTCGGCTCGGGCGTATCGCGGCATGGCCCGATCGTAGGCCCGGATGCCGTGCGCCGCCCGTCGAGCAGCTCAGCGCCTGGTGCGCCGCCCGGTGCGTGACTGTCGACATATCCGGTCCGGGTCGTCGGTGTCGGTGGCTACCGGTAAGGATGAGGGAGATAATTGTGGCTTACGGCGGGGGAGAGCGTGGCGAGCGGAACAAGTCGGGACGTACTCGGCCGGGGGCTGGGAGTCCTCCGGCAGGCCATCCGGGAACAGCCACGCATTTTTGCGGTGGCAGTGCTCGGCAGCGTGCTGTTCGGCGGAATGGTCATCGCCAGCGCGTTCGTGGTGGGCGCGGTTGTCGGTGACGTGGTGGTGCCGGCCATCGCCAGCGGCGAGGTGGCGACCGGCACGCTGGCGCTGGCCGCCGTGGCGCTCTTCGGCATCAGTGTGCTGCGGGTCGTGGGGATCTTCGGGCGTCGGCTCGGCGCCGGCTACATGCAGTACCGCCTCCAGGCGGCCTACCGTCGGCGGGTCACCCGCCGGTACCTGGACCTGCCGCTGTCGTGGCACCACCGCAACGCCACAGGCACCCTGCTGTCCAACGCCAACTCCGATGTGGAGGCGGCCTGGTATCCGATCGCGCCACTGCCGTTCGCCGTCGGCACGTTGGTGATGCTTGTCGGCGCGATCGTCTCCCTGTTCGCCACCGACTGGGCGCTCGCACTGGTCGGCCTCGCGGTCTTTCCCGCGCTGTTCGCGCTCAACGTGGTCTATTCCCGCCGGATGGCGCCCCGGCAGGCCCGGGCGCAGCGGCTGCGCGCCGAGGTCAGCGAGATCGCCCACGAGAGCTTCGACGGCGCGCTCGTGGTCAAGACGATGGGCCGCGAGGCGCAGGAGACCACACGGTTCGCAGGTCGCGCCGGAGAGTTGCGGGACGCGCTGATCGCGGTCGGCCGCCTGCGGGGCGTCTTCGATCCACTGCTGGAGACCCTGCCCAGCCTCGGCACCCTGGCGGTCCTTGTGGTCGGGGCGTTCCGGCTGCGCCAGGGCGCGATCAGTGTGACCGAGCTGGTCAGTGTGGCCTTCCTCTTCACAGTGCTGGCGTTCCCGGTGCGGGCCATCGGCTGGGTGCTTGCCGAACTGCCGCGCAGCGTCGCCGGCTGGGACCGGGTCCGCCGGGTGCTCGACGCCACCGGCGAGATGCCGTACGGATCCCGCGTGCTCGATCCGGCCACCTCCGGCCCGGCCACGCTCACCTTCACGGATGTGCACTTCTCGTACCCGCCGGCGGAGGCGCACCAGACCGGCGCGAAGGTGCTCGGCGCTGTCGGGTTCACGGTGCCGGCCGGCCGCACGGTGGCTCTGGTCGGGCCGACCGGCGCCGGTAAGTCCACAATCGCCTCGCTGGCGGTGCGTCTCGTCGACCCGGACTCCGGCACCGTGGAGCTGGACGGTGTGGACGTGCGGGACCTGACCGCCGCCTCGCTGGCGAGCACCGTCGCCCTTGTCGCGCAGGTGCCGTTCGTCTTCGACGACACCGTACGGGCCAACATCGCCCTCGACCGGCCGGGCATCGACGACGAGGTGGTCTGGGCGGCGTTGCGGCTGGCCGAGGCGGACGGTTTCGTCGCGGCGCTGCCCAACGGGCTCGACACGATGGTCGGCGAGCGCGGCACCTCGCTGTCCGGCGGGCAGCGGCAGCGGCTCACGTTGGCCCGCGCGCTGGCGGGGAGCCCACGTCTGCTGGTGCTCGACGACGCGACGAGCGCGGTGGACCCCCGGGTGGAGGCGGCAATCCTGGCGGGTCTGCGCTCGTCGGCGGGCGAGCCGGGAGCGCCGGTGGCGTCGATCCTCGTCGTCGCGTACCGCCGGGCGACCATCGCACTGGCCGACGAGGTGATCTACGTCGAGCAGGGCCGGGTGGTGGCCCGGGGCACGCACACCGAGTTGCTGGGCACGGTCCCCGGGTACGCGGATCTGGTGACCGCGTACGAGCAGGCGGAGGTCGAACGGGCGCAGGAGCGCACGTACGACGAGGTGGCGCCGCTGCCGTCGGGCTTGGAGATCGAAAACGAAAGGTCGACCCGGTGAGCGCGAGGAGTGCAGCGCAGCGGAGCCCCGCAGTCGCGAACGAGAGGCCAGCCCGGTGAGCGCGAGGAGTGCAGCGCAGCGGAGCCCCGCAGTCGCGAACGAAAGGTCGACCCGGTGAGCGCGAGGAGTGCAGCGCAGCGGAGCCCCGCAGTCGCGAACGAAAGGCCAGCCCGGTGAGCGCGCAGACGGATGAGCGGGCGGCGAGGTCAGAGACGACCTGGCAGACGTTGCGGCGTGGGTTGGCGTTGTCGCCGGAGCTGCGGACGGGGTTGGCTGGCACGCTGGCTCTGGCGTTGGTCTACATGGTGGGCCGGGTGGCGGTGCCTGTCGCGGTGCAGCAGGGCATCGACCGGGGCATCGTCGGTGGCCTGAACCTGACCGTGATCTGGTCGGTGGTGGCGATCACCGCGGCGATTCTGGTGGTCACCACGCTCTGCGGTTACCTGATGATGCGGCGGCTGTTCACTGTCAGCGAGACGGCGTTGGCGAACGTGCGGACGCGGGCGTTCCGGCACGTGCATGACCTGTCGATGCTGCACCAGCAGTCGGAGCGGCGCGGTTCGTTGGTGTCCCGGGTGACGAGTGACGTCGACCAGATCACCCAGTTCCTCCAGTGGGGCGGGGTGATCCTGCTCGTCAATCTGGGGCAGTTGGTGGTCACGACGGCCGTCATGCTGGCGTACTCCTGGCAGTTGACGCTTGTGGTGTTGGTGGCGTTCCTGCCGGCGGTGTTCATCATCCGGCAGTTGCAGCGTCGCCTCGGCGCGGCGTACGCGACGGTGCGTCAGCGCACCGGCACGTTGCTGGGCGCGATCGGCGAGAGTGTGGTGGGCGCGCCGGTGATCCGGGCGTACGGCATCGCGGGGCGTACGGCGCGGCGGTTGGACGACGCCATCGACAGCCAGCGTGTGGCGCAGCAGCGGGCGATCCGGATCAGCATCGTGGGCAGCTCGGTGGGTGAGTTGGCGGCCGGTGTGGCGCTGGCCGGCGTGGTGGTGCTCGGGGTGACGCTGGGGGTGGACGGCACGCTGTCGATCGGCCAGTTGACGGCGTTCCTGTTCCTGGTGACGTTGTTCATCCAGCCGGTGCAGATCGCCACGGAGGTGTTGAACGAGGCGCAGAACGCGATCGCTGGTTGGCGGCGGGTGTTGGACGTGCTGGACGTCGCTCCGGACGTGGCCGATCCGGGGGAGCAGGGTCGGGATCTGCCGGGCGGTCCGTTGGACATCCGGTTCGCCGGGGTGCGGTTCGCCTATCCGGGTGGTCCGCCGGTGCTGCACGACATCGATCTGGAGATCGCGGCGAAGAGTCGCGTGGCGGTGGTGGGGGAGACCGGCAGCGGCAAGACGACGTTCGCGAAGCTGCTCACCCGGTTGATGGACCCGTCGTCGGGTGCGGTGCTGCTGTCCGGGGTGCCGCTGTCGGAGGTCCGGTTCGATTCGCTGCGGTCCCGTGTGGTGATGGTGCCGCAGGACGGGTTCCTCTTCGACGCGACGGTGGGGGACAACGTCCGGTTCGCCCGGCCGGAGTTGACCGATGAGCAGCTCGCTGCGGCGTTCACCGAGTTGGGCCTGGCGGACTGGCTGGATGGTCTGCCGGCGGGCCTGGACACCCCGGTCGGTGAGCGTGGTGAGGCGCTCAGCGTCGGGGAGCGGCAGTTGGTGGCGTTGGCCCGGGCGTACGTGGCGGATCCGGATCTGCTGGTGCTGGACGAGGCGACAAGCGCTGTGGACCCGGCGACGGAGGTGCGCTTGCAACGGACGCTGGACGCCGTGACGCGGGGTCGTACCACGCTCGCGATCGCGCACCGGCTCTCCACGGCGCAGGCGGCCGACGAGGTGATCGTGGTGGACCGGGGGCGGGTCGTGCAGCGCGGCTCCCATGACGAGCTGGTCCGGGATGCCGATTCGGTCTACGGCCTGCTGTACGCGTCGTGGCTGGAGCAGACCAGGTAGCGGGGCGCCTGCGTGGGGCAGGTGGACGTGGTGGGCCCTGTGCTCTACGCTCCGGGTTAGGTAAGCCTAACCTTCGAAGGGGGTCTCCCTATGCGGCCCAGCCCCGCCGAGACCGTGCGTACTCTCGTCGCCGGTCGGCTGCCCGGTCTCATCCACCTGGCCCACCGACCGGGCCCGCACCACGCTCGGCACGTGACCGACCCCGACGGGCGGGTCCTGCTGCTGGTGCCGGTCGCCAGCCACCTCGCCGCCGCGTTGCAGCCAGACGGCGGGAGCGCCGAGGTCGCCGTGGTCCTCGACGTGCTCGACCTGCCACCGGCGGCCGGCGCTCCGGGGTTGGGCCGGGCGTGGGTGTCCGGTTGGGCAGGTGAACTGCACGGCGACGAGGCGCGCCGAGCGGCCGTCGACTTCGCCGCTGTCGAGCCGACAGGTGACCTGCTCGACGTGGGGACCCGTTTCCGGCTGTTCCGCTTCGAGGTGGCCGAGGTCCGCTGGGAGCAGGCGGGCGTCGTGCGGCGGATCGACCCGGGGGAGTACGCCGAGGCGGAGCCGGACCCGGTGCACCCGGTCGAGGCGCTGCTCCTGGCCGACCTCGCCGACCGCGACGCCGCCGAATTGACCGACTACCTGCGTCAGCAGCTCGGTTTGACCGAGCAGACCCCGGACGGGCCGCCGCGCGTGGTGCGCATCGATCGATACGGCCTGGTGGTCGCCCTCGGCCGTCCCGCCGCCCGGCGTCGCATTCGGTTGGCCTTCCCGTGTCCGCTGGCCGGCCCGGACGAGCTGGACGGGCTGCTTCCGACGCTGCGTCGCCGGGCCGAGGCCCGTCCGCCCCGCTGATCGGGCCGGCCTCCAGCCGCCGGAACCGGCCTACGAGCGGCCCCGTGACCGCCGCGACCTGTCTAGGTCGGCAACGGCCCGGTCAGGTACCGCTGGATGGTCGGACCGATGGCGGCGACAAGGGTCTCCGGGTCCGCCGAGGCGACCGGCTCCATCCGGACGACGTGCCGCATCAGGGCCAGGCCGATCATCTGGGTGGCCACCAGGGAACCGCGCAGCGGCAGCTCGTCCCTGTCGACGTCGAGCTGCTCCAGCACCCGCCGCAGCACCTGGGTGGTGACGAACTCGCGCAGCAGGCGGGCGGTCCACTCGTTGCTCACGGCGGAGCGCAGCAGCGCCTGCGCGGCACTGCCGGCCGGGGAGTCCCACACGCCGAGGAAGTTGCGAACCAGTCGCTCGCCGACGCCGTCCTCGTCGCCGGCGAGCACCGTCGGTACCAGCTGGCCGGGGTCGACCGGGAAGTTCATCGCGGCGAGGAACAGCTGGTCCTTACTGCCGAAGTAGTGATGCACAAGCGCCGGGTCGACCCCCGCCGCGCTGGCGATGGCACGGATCGAGGCGACGTCGAAGCCACGCTCGGCGAACGCCGTGCGCGCCGCGTCGAGGATCGCCTCCCGGGTGTCCGGGTTGCCGGGTCTCCGACCGGTTCGCCGCGCCATCGTCGCCCTTCGTTCGTTTCACAGGCGCAGCCGCCGCACGGCCGCGCAGGTCTCAGCCGGTACGGCCGCGCAGGTCTCAGCCGGTACGTCGGCGCAGGGTGGCCGCCGCGAGCACCAGCGCCAACACCACAGCGCCGAGCACCACCGCCACGTCCCGCCACATCGTGCCGGTCGGTTCGGCGTGCGCGCCGACCTCCTGCAACGCCTCGACGGCGTACGACAGGGGGAAGGCGTTACTGAGCGCCTGGAGCCAGCCGGCCATCTGGTCACGGGCCACGAACAGGCCGCACAGCAGCAGTTGGGGGATCACCACGACCGGCAGGAACTGTACTGCCTGGAACTCGGTGCGGGCGAAGGCGCTGCAGAGCAGGCCGAGGGCGACACCGAGCACGGCGTCGACGACAGCGATGCCGATCACCAGACCGCTGCTGCCTGCCGTCTCCAGATCGAAGATCCAGTACGCCACCGCAGCGGCGACCGTGGCCTGCACGGCGGCGGCCAGCCCGAACGCGATGCCGTACCCGAAGAGCAGGTCGAGCTTGCCCAGCGGGGTGGTGAGCAGGCGTTCCAGGGTGCCGGAGGCGCGTTCCCGGAGCATGGCGATGCTGGTGACCAGGAACATGATCACAAAGGGGAAGATGCCAAGCATCACCAGCGCGACCCTGTCGAAGGTGGACGGTTGACCGGGCGGGGTCGGCTGGTCGACGTACATGAAATAGACGAGGGTGAGCAGGGCGGTCGGAACCACGAGGAGCAGCGCGATCGTGCGCCGGTCGTGCCTGAGCTGGCGCAGGATGCGACCGGTGGTGGCCGCCAGGATCCGCGGGTTCACGACGCCTCCCGTCCGGTGCCCGAGGTACGGCCGGTGGTTTCCGTCGGGCCGGAGCGGGCCTCCTCGGCGCGGATCAGCCGCAGGAACGCCTCGTCGAGGTCGTCCACACCGGCGGACGCGCGGACCGCGTCCGGGCTGTCGTCGGCGATCAGTCGCCCCGCGCGGATCAGCAGCAGCCTGTCGCAGCGCGCCGCCTCGTCCATCACGTGGCTGGACACCAGCAGTGTGGTGCCGGCGGCGGCCATCGCGTGGAACCGTGCCCACAGGTCGGCGCGCAGCACCGGGTCCTGACCGACTGTCGGCTCGTCGAGGATGACCAGCTCCGGGTCGCCGACCAGGGCGCAGGCCAGTGAGGCCCGGCTGCGCTGGCCGCCGGAGAGGGTGGCGACCAGTTGACCGGCGGCCTCGGCCAGCCCGACGTCGGTGACCGCCTGGTCGGCCTCGGCGCGACCGCGTCCGTGCAGGGCCGCGAAGTAGCGGGCGTTCTCCCGAACGGTCAGGTCGGCGTAGACGCTCGGCGCCTGGGTGAGGTAGCCGACCTGGTGCCGCAGCGCGGGAGCACCAGCCGGCTGGCCCAGCACGGTCACCGTCCCGGAGGTGACCACCTGCACGCCGACCACCGCGCGCAGGAACGTGGTCTTGCCGCTGCCGCTGGGGCCGAGCAGCCCGGTGACGGCGCCGCGCGGAACGGTGCAGCTGATGCCGTCCAGCACCCGCCGGCCGCCCCTGTCGACCACCAGGTCACGGACCGCTATCGCGTCGGTCATCCCGCACCTCCGATGGAATTCAACACTTGATGAACTCAACGCTAGATGAGATATCGAGGCCGCGCAACGCGCCCCGTCGCACCCAACGGAAGAACGGGCAGTACGCTCCGGACCGGACACCAGGTCCGCCATCGGGCATTGCGCACCGATCGGACGTGCGGCACGATGGCGCGGTGGGTCACGCTCCGTTACCGCACAGCGGGTTCCTTGAGGACTGGGCCGCACGGTTGCGGCAGGCCGCCGACCGGCCGGTCGTCGGCATCCTGCTGCGCGGCAGTCACGCCCGCCGGACCGCCACCGCCCACAGCGACGTCGACCTCGACGTGCTCGTCGGTGGCACCCCGTACGCGGCCCGCCGCGCGTACCTGGCCGAGACCGCCGGCCGCGTCACCCACGTCTCGGTGGCCGCCCGTGACGTCCGCTCCTGGGTGCACCGGCTCGGCGAGCCGGCCGACTGGGCGTTCGGACTGCCGGTCACCACGCCGGCCCGGCTGCTCTGGGCCGACCCGCACTGGCGGCCCCGCATCGACCTGCCGGTGCTCTGCCAACCTGCCGAACCGCCCCGGCTGGAGGAACTGATCGCCATGCTCGGCAAGGCCGCCGCCGCGCGAGCCGCCGCCGACCGCCTCGGCGTCCGGCTCGCCGTGGCCGACCTGGCGCGACTGTGCCCGTCGGTGCTGCGCCCGGCGAACCCCTCGGTGCGGGTGGCATCTCGACGGGCGGCGTTCGCGGCGGCCCTGGAACTGCCGGTCGCCCCGCCCGGCTACCGGGACGACATGCTGCTCTGCCTCGGGCTGCGCCCTGGCACCACCGGGCAACTCTGGACCGCCGCCGTACGGCTGGTGGCCGGCACCCTGCCGTTGATCCGCCCGTACGCCGAGGAGATCGCCGAGGCGACCGGCACCGACCTGGCGGACGCTCTGGTCGACGGTCGGCTGGACCGCTACGTCGCCCAGCTCGCCCAGCCAGCCCACCCCGGGCGGGAGCCGTCGCCCGTGTCCGCGGCGCGTGCAGGACAATGGGTCACTGTGCCCGTACCTGACGCGCCGCCGACCGGCGTACCCAGCGATCCGAGCGGCCCGACGGCTGCCGTGCCGGCCCGGCCCTCCCAGCTCGACCCGGCCATCGCGGCCCGGTTGCGCCGCAACGCCGACGGCCTCGTCGCCGCGGTGGTCCGCGCCCACGACTCCGGCGATGTGCTGATGGTCGCCTGGATGGACGACGAGGCGCTGCACCGCACCCTCACCACCGGCCGGGCCACCTACTGGTCGCGCAGCCGGCGCGAATACTGGGTCAAGGGCGCCACCTCCGGGCACCACCAGTACGTCCGCTCGGTCGCCCTGGACTGCGACGGCGATGCGCTGCTGGTAACCGTGGAGCAGGTGGGTGCCGCCTGTCACACCGGGCAGCGGACCTGCTTCTTCACGGAGCTGCCCGTCACCAGCCCGGAGGAGCTGTGACCACGCGCGTCGGCGCGACCGCGACCGAAAGGCAGGCTCAGCCATGACCGACGGCGCGGTGAGCCCGGATCCGGTCACCTTCACCGAGCTGGCGGCCCGCTGGCGGGTGGTGCCGGTGACGCGCCGGCTGCTGGCCGACGCGGAGACCCCGGTCGGGGTCTACCGCAAGCTGGCCGGTGGGCCCGGCACGTTCCTGCTCGAATCGGCCGAGCAGGGCGTCGGCTCCGCCGGCATGGCCTGGTCGCGGTACTCGTTCATCGGCGTGCGCAGCAGCGCCACGCTCGTCGAGCGCGACGGCGTGGCGACCTGGCTCGGCCAGCCGCCGGCCGGGCTGCCCACCGAGGGTGACCCGGTGCGGGTGCTGCGGGAGACCGTCGCGGCGCTTGCCGGCCCGGTCGCCGACGAGGCCAGCGGGATGCCGCCGCTGACCGGGGGCATGGTGGGCTACCTGGGGTACGACCTGGTGCGTCGCTTCGAGCGGCTGCCCGAGCTGACCGAGGACGACCTCGGTGTGCCGGAGTTGGGCATGATGCTCGCCACCGACCTGGTGGTGCTCGACCACTACGACGGCTCGGCGATCCTTGTCGCCAACGCGGTGCTGCCACCGCTGGGCACTCCGGGCCGCGACGAGCAGGTCACCGCCGCGTACCACCACGCGGTGGGACGGCTCGACGCGATGACCACCGCACTGTCCCGACCCATCCCGCCGATGATCTCCACGGTGGAGCGTCCGCCGGCCGGCGAGGTCCTCTGCCGTACGCCCGAGGGTGGCTATCCGAAGGCGGTGGAGGCGGCCAAGGAGGCGATCCGGGCCGGTGAGTGCTTCCAGATCGTGCTGTCGCAGCGGTTCGAGCGGGAGACGCACGCCGATCCGCTGGACGTGTACCGGGTGCTGCGCACCAGCAACCCCAGCCCGTACATGTACCTGCTGCGCTTCGACGGGTTCGACATCGTCGGCTCGTCGCCGGAGGCGCACCTGAAGGTCACCGCGGGCTCGGACGGGCGACGACGGGCGTTGTTGCACCCGATCGCCGGTACGCGGCCCCGCGGTGGCACCCCGGCCGCCGACGCGGCGCTCGCCGCCGAACTGCTCGCCGACCCGAAGGAACGGGCCGAGCACGTGATGCTCGTCGACCTGGGCCGCAACGACCTGGGTCGGGTCTGCGAGCCGGGCAGCGTGGAGGTGCCCGAGTTCGCCACCATCGAGCGGTACAGCCACGTGATGCACATCGTCTCGACTGTGATCGGCACGCTGCGTGACGATCGTTCGGCGTTCGACGCGCTCGCCGCGACCTTCCCGGCCGGCACTCTGTCGGGTGCTCCCAAGGTGCGGGCCATGGAGATCATCGAGGAGTTGGAGCCGGTCCGGCGTGGCGTGTACGGCGGCACTGTCGGCTACTTCGGCTTCGGCGGCGACCTCGACATGGCGATCGCCATCCGTACCGCGCTGATCCGCCAGGGCCGCGCGTACGTGCAGGCGGGCGCTGGGGTGGTCGCCGACTCGGATCCGGCCGCCGAGGACCAGGAGACCCGCGCGAAGGCCGCCGCAGTGCTGGCGGCGATCGCCGCCGCCGAAACGCTCCGGGCTGCCCGGTGAGCGCGAGGAGTGCAGCGCAGCGGAGCCCCGCAGTCGCGAACGAAAGGTCGGCCCGATGAGCGCGAGGAGTGCAGCGCAGCGGAGCCCCGCAGTCGCGAACGAAAGGTCGGCCCGGTGAGCGCGAGGAGTGCAGCGCAGCGGAGCCCCGCAGTCGCGAACGAAAGGTCGGCCCGATGAGTGGGGCGGATGTTGGTGAGGGGTCGGAGGGCGGGGTGACGACGGGTCGGCGTCAGCTGACGTACGCCGTGCTGTTCGGTCTGGTGGGCGCGGCGCTGGCGCTGTGGGCGGCGACCCGGAGTTGGTCGGTGGAGGTGACGGCGCGTCCGGCCCCGTTGCCGGCGGTGCGTGATGTCCGCAGTGGGGCGGCGCTGCTGCCGTGGCTGCCGGCGTTGGCTCTGGTCGCGTTGGCGGGTGGCGGCGCGGTGTTGGCCACGCGGGGCTGGCTGCGCCGGGCGGTGGGTGTCCTGCTGGGGGTGCTGGGCCTGGCGGTGGCTGCTGGCGGTGGGTACGGGCTGGTCGCCGACCTCGGTGGTGTGGTGAGCAGGCAGTGGCCGGCGCTCTGTCTGCTCGGCGGTCTGCTGGCCGCGGTGGGCGGTGGGTGGACCGCGTTGCGGGGCGGAGGCTGGCCGGCGATGGGTGCCCGGTACGAACGACCGACGCGAACCGTTACAGAGAGTGAGCCTGAGGCGGCTGGGCGTCCCGGCCCGATGGCCGGGAGGCGGACCACCGAGGCGTGGGACGCGCTGGACCGGGGCGAGGATCCGACGGCCACCTGACGCGACGCACCGACCGGCGCGTCAGGCGGCCTCGTCGCGGGTCGCCGGTCAGCGAGGCCCACACCGACTTCGGCGCGGGTGTCAGCCGACGGGCTGGTGCTCCCGCTGCTCTTGCTGGCGGCGGGCGGCGGCACGGGCGGCGGCCAGTTCGGCCACCAGCCGGTCCAGTTCGGCGCGTCGGTCGGCGCGGGCCCGGTCGGCGCAGACCGCCTCCCAGGCGTTGCCGCGGGCGGTGCGCATCCGGTCCTCGCCGACGACGGCCCGTTCCAGGGTGTGCACGACGCTCACGGCGAGTGACGCAACGGTCCGCGAGATGGTGGTCAACCCGATGCTCTGGTTCGGCTCGACAATGCTCATGGTCACCCCGCACGAGAAGTTGGCGACGGTCGGGCAGGTGCGCCATCGAGTCTGCCCGAGGACGATGCTGACCGGTTGACGTTTCGCCGGGGTGACCGCCCGGTCAACTGTCTCGCCACGGTGCTGACCTGGGACGGGCCATTCGGCCTTGAGTTCGCTCACAGCATCGACAGGTGTCGTTGTCGCGCGGCGGACGTCCGCCGTCGATGGCATGATCGATGGGTCGGCCCGGTTCGACCGGGGCCGCCGGGCTCCCGTCCCAGGGTGTGGCCGAAGCGGAGGTGGCGTTGCGTGACATTCCGTTCACGGCAAGTCGGCCATTATGCCGCAAGCCTTTTCGTGAGCAGCGCCATACCCCGGCCTCCCGGCGTCGGTCGGCTGCCCCTAGCATCGGCCCATGACACCCGGAGAGGGGAGTCCGTTGGTGACTGCTGAGCATGGGCACGCGGAGGGGGACGAGGCCGGTCAGGCGGCGCCCGCTAGCGTGCTGGACGAGATCCTGGCTGGCGTTCGTGAAGATGTCGCCCGACGCCAGGAGCAGATTCCGTTGGAGCGGATCCGTGAACTGGCAGCGGCGGCACCGCCTCCGCTGGACGCGTACGCGGCGCTGCGTAAGCCCGGCGTGGCGGTCATCGCCGAGGTGAAGCGTTCCTCGCCGTCGAGGGGCCGGCTTGCCGAGATCGCCGATCCGGCCGATCTGGCCGTCGACTACGCGGCGGGCGGGGCGCGGGCGATCAGCGTGCTGACCGAGGGGCGTTGGTTCGGCGGCTCGCTCGACGACCTCGCGGCCGTCCGGGCTGCGGTCACCGTGCCGGTGCTCCGCAAGGACTTCGTGGTCTCCAGCTACCAGATCCACGAGGCGCGCGCCCACGGTGCCGACCTGGTCCTGCTGATCGTCGCGGCGCTCGAACAGAACGCCCTGGTGGGCCTGTTGGAGCGGATCGAGTCGCTGGGCATGACGGCACTCGTCGAGGTTCACGACGAGGAGGAGGCCGACCGTGCCCTGGAGGCCGGCGCGCAGGTGATCGGGGTGAACGCCCGCGATCTGCGTACCCTGGAGGTCGACCGGTCGGTGTTCGAGCGGATCGCGCCCGGCCTGCCCAGCAGCGTCGTCAAGATCGCCGAATCGGGCGTCCGCGGGCCGCACGACCTGATCCGGTACGCCTCCGCGGGCGCCGACGCGGTCCTCGTCGGCGAGGGCCTGGTCACGCAGAAGAGCCCTCGCGAGGCAGTGGCAGAGCTGGTCAACGCCGGTAATCACCCGGCAACGCCCCGACCGGCGCGCTGACCCCGCGCCGGTGTGACGCCCCACCGAGAGGATTTCCGATGAGCGCCGATGCGCTGGCCCCGGTGGCCGGCCCGCAGCCCGACTCCGCCGGTCACTTCGGCCGCTTCGGCGGCCGGTTCGTCCCCGAGGCCCTGGTGGCCGCGCTGGACGAGCTCGACGGGGCGTGGCGCACGGCGATGACCGACGATTCCTTCCGGGACGAGTTCGGCGCGTTGCTGCGGGACTACGCGGGGACGCCGTCGCTGCTCTACGAGGCCCGGCGGTTCTCCGCGAAGGTCGGCGCGCGGGTGCTGCTCAAGCGGGAGGACCTGAACCACACCGGGGCGCACAAGGTGCGCAACGTGCTCGGTCAGGCACTGCTCACCAGGCGGATGGGCAAGACCCGGGTGATCGCGGAGACCGGGGCGGGCCAGCACGGCGTGGCTACCGCGACCGCCGCCGCCCTGTTCGACCTGGAGTGCGTGGTCTACATGGGCGAGGTCGACACCGAGCGGCAGGCCCTCAACGTGGCCCGGATGCGGATGCTCGGTGCCACGGTCGTCCCGGTCACCACCGGCTCGCGCACCCTCAAGGACGCGATGAACGAGGCGATGCGCGACTGGGTGGCCAACGTCGACCAGACGCACTACCTGATCGGCACCGCCGCCGGGCCGCACCCGTTCCCGGCGATGGTCCGCGACTTCGTCCGTGGCATCGGCGACGAGGCCCGCCAGCAGTGCCTCGACCTCACCGGCGCGCTGCCGGACGCGGTCACCGCCTGCGTCGGCGGCGGCTCCAACGCGCTGGGCATCTTCCACGCCTTCGTTCCCGACGAGGACGTGCGGCTGTACGGCTTCGAGGCCGGTGGCGACGGCGTGACCACCACCCGCCACGCGGCCAGCATCACCGGCGGGTCGGCCGGGGTGCTGCACGGTGCCCGCACGTACGTGTTGCAGGACGCCGACGGGCAGACGCTGGAGTCGCACTCGATCTCCGCCGGGTTGGACTACCCGGGCGTCGGGCCCGAGCACGCCTGGCTGCACGACACTGGTCGGGCCAACTACCTGCCGGTCACCGACGACGAGGCGATGGCCGCGTTCCAGCTGCTCTGCCGTACCGAGGGCATCATTCCGGCGATCGAGAGCTCGCACGCGCTCGCCGGCACCGTCGCACTGGCGCCGAAGCTCGCCGCCGAGCTGGGCCGGGAGCCCACCATCGTGGTGAACCTCTCCGGGCGGGGCGACAAGGACGTGCACACCGCCGGGGACTACTTCGGCATCCTCGACAAGGAGAGCTGAGATGAGCCGGATCGGGGTGGCCTTCGACAAGGCCCGGGCCGACGGACGAGCCCTGCTGGTCGGATGCATGCCGGCAGGGTTCCCGACAGTCGAGGGCAGCATCGCGGCCATGACGGCGATGGTCGAGGCCGGTGTCGACGTCATCGAGGTGGAGATCCCGTACTCCGACCCGGTGATGGACGGGCCGGTCATCCAGAAGGCCAGCGACATCGCGCTCGCCGGCGGGGTCCGCACGGCGGACACGCTGCGCATCGTCGAGGCGGTGGCGGCCACGGGCGCCCCGGTGGTCACCATGACCTACTGGAACCCCATCGAGCGGTACGGCGTGGACGTGTTCGCCCGCGACCTCGCCGCCGCCGGTGGCACCGGCCTGATCACCCCGGACCTCATCCCCGACGAGGCGGACGAGTGGCTGGCCGCCTCGGAAGCCCACGGGCTTGACCGCACGTTCCTGGTGTCGCCGTCGTCGACGGACGCCCGGCTGGCGATGACCGTGCAGCACTGCCGTGGCTTCGTCTACGCCACCGCCGTCATGGGCGTCACCGGTGCCCGCGCACGTACCTCCGATGCCGCGCCCACCCTGGTCTCCCGGGTCCGGGAGGTCACCGACCTGCCCGTCGGTGTCGGTCTGGGTGTTGGCACCGGCGCGCAGGCAGGCACTGTCGCCGGGTACGCCGACGGAGTGATCGTCGGCAGCGCTCTGGTGCGTTGCGTGCTCGACGCGTCGTCCGAGGCCGAAGGGATGGCCGCGCTGCGTACCCTCAGCGCCGAACTCGCCGAGGGCGTCCGTAACCCCGTTCGCTGAGTGACGCCCCCCACGACGGACGTGAGCGGGCTCGGCGGTCAGTTCCTTCCGAGCCTGATTCCTGTGAGTCATTTTGATGACTCACAGGAATCAGGCTCGAAGACGTAGCACCGGCCCGGGGGCGGTCGACAGCAGTGCCGGCACGGTCACGGACGCAGCGACGGGCCTGTCGCTGCTTCGCCGCGTTGCTCCGGCGGCCGCCCGGCTCCCGCCCGCCCGCCATGGCTGGCGGGATCCCCGGAGCCGGTAGCCCAGGTGGTTTCGCGAAGAACGCCGGAGCGGCCGGCGACCGCGTCGACGACGGCCGCCCGGGTGAGCGGGGTGACCTCATCGGGCAGCTCGCTGGGGGCATGCCAGGACAGCCGGCAGCCCGGCGGCGGGCCGGCGCTCGGCCCGACCTCCGCCGCGCGGGCCCGGAACACGTGCACCAGGACGTCCGGCAGCGGCCCGGCCCGGCCGGCCGGAGTGTCCGCCGGTGGGCCGCTCAGGTGGTAGACGCCGACCAGGTCGACAAGCTCGATCTCCCAGCCGGTCTCGGCGCGGATGTCGCGCAGCGCCGCCCGCACCGGGCTCTCCGCCGGGCGCAACCGGCCGCCGGGCAGCGCGTACCGGCGCTCGCCCCGACCCTGCCGGCAGAGCAGTACCCGACCGGCGGCGTCGGTGACGACCGCGGCGACCGCCCAGGTGAGCGTGCTCATGGACAAAGAGCCTACGGCGGCGCAAACCAGAAGTCATCGGGATGGCCGGGCGGTGGCCCGGGGTGCCGCTGCGGGGGTGGACAGCGGTAGCGTGTGCACCCGTGACCTACGCCTCGCTGTCCCCCCAGGCGGCTCTTCCCAGTCCCAGCACCGCGGTCTGGCAGCTCGGGCCGGTTCCGATCCGGGCGTACGCGCTGTGCATCATCGTCGGCATCGTGCTGGCCTGCTGGGTCACCGAGCGTCGCCTGCGCCAGCGGGGTGTCGCGCCCGGAGCGGTGCTCGACATCGCCGTGTGGGCCGTGCCCACGGGCATCATCGGCGCACGGATCTACCACGTGCTCACCTCGCCGGAAAAATACTTCGGCGCCGGTGGCGACCCGATGAAGGCGTTCGCCATCTGGGAGGGTGGTCTCGGCATCTGGGGTGCCGTCGCCGGTGGCGCGATCGGCGCCTGGATCGCGGCCCGGCAGCTCGGCATCCCGTTCTCAGTGGTGGCCGACGCGCTTGCCCCCGGGTTGCCGCTGGCCCAGGCGGTCGGGCGGGTCGGCAACTGGTTCAACAACGAGTTGTACGGCGGCCGGACGACACTGCCGTGGGGCCTGGAGATCCACCGGATGGACCCGGACAACCCGGGGCACGCGTTGCGGGATGACGCCGGCCAGCCGATTCTCGAACCGGGCCTCTACCAGCCGACGTTCCTCTACGAGGCGCTGTGGAACCTCGGCGTGGTCGCACTGGTCCTCGTGCTGGACCGCAAGCTGCGGCTCGGTCGGGGCCGGGCGTTCGCCGTCTACGTGATGGGCTACACCGTCGGTCGGTTCTGGATCGAGTTGATGCGCACTGACGAGGCCAACCAGATCTTCGGTGTCCGGCTCAACGTATGGACCGCAGCCCTGGTCTTCCTCGGCGCGTTGCTCTACTTCGTGCGGGTCCGTGGCCCCCGGGAGTACCTGATCCCGCTCGGCGCGGCGGCCACTCCGACTCCGCCCACGACGTCCGACGTGTCCCAGGTCGACCTCTCCGAGCAGGAGGCCGGGGCGCGCGCCGCCGCCCCGGAGGGCTACCGGGTGGTAAGCGAGGAACAGTTCCGCACCTGGCAGGACACCGGCGTGGCACCACCCGAACCGGCCGACGGCGACGACGACGGGAGCGACGAGCCGGCACCGACCGGTGACCCCGCGCGGACCGACGGCACGCGGGACGCGCACGACGGCGAGCGGGCCGACGCGCGCCCCGCCGACCGGGACAGCTGAGCGAGGGCGATACCGATGCGAAGCGCGGTGGTGGTCGGTGCCGGGGTCGGTGGCCTCGCGGTCGCTGGCGCGTTGGCCCGCTCCGGTTGGCAGGTCACCCTGCTGGACCGCGCCGAGCGGGTCCGCCCCGAGCCGACCGCCGTCGTGCTCTGGCCCAACGGGGTACGCGCGTTGCAGGCCCTCGATCGTGGCGCCGGACTGGCCGCCATCGCCACCCCGCTGCCCGACGGTGGGGTCCGCCGCCCGGACGGGCACTGGCTGGTGCAGCCTCGGCCGACCTCGGTCGAGCGGATGCCGGTGGTGGTGCACCGGGAGGACCTGCACGACGCGTTGATCGCCGGGCTCGGTGACCGTGTCGAACTGCGTACCGGTGTGACAGTGCGCCACGTCCGGGTCGAGCCGGGCGAGCGCCCGGGCGTCAGCGACGGGCGGCACACCATCGAGGCCGACCTGGTGGTCGCCGCGGACGGCACGGACAGCGTCATTCGCCGCCAGTTGGCACCCGAGTCCAGGGTGGTCAGCTCCGGCTGCGCGGCCTGGCGAGCCGTCATCCCCTGGTACCGCGCACCTCGGCTGCCCGCCGACCAGCCGATCGCCGGCGAGGTCCTCGGCGCGGGCTACCGGTTCGTGGCCGCCTCGCTGGGTGAGCGCGGCTCGTCGGGTGGCTCCACCCGGGGCGGCATCTACTGGGTGGCCACCGCAGCCGGCGCTCCCCGTCCGGAGCCTCCGGAGACCCAGCTGGCGTTGCTGCGCCGCTGGTACGCGGGCTGGCCGGCGCCGATCGCCGACCTGCTCGACGCCACCGACCCGACCGACCTCGTCCAGCAGGAGGTCCGGGAGTTGCGCCCGTTGCCCCGCGCGTACGGCTTCCCGGTCGGGCCGGGCGGTGTGGTGCTGCTCGGTGACGCGGCGCATGCCATGCCGCCGCACCTCGGCCAGGGCGCGTGCCTGGCATTCGAGGACGCCGCCACACTCGCCTCCCTGCTGCGCGAGGCTCGACTGCCCGACGCCGTGCAGGCGTACGACCGGGTGCGCCGTCCCCGGGCGGCGTCAGTGGTCCGGCAGACCCGGCGCATGTCGGCGGTGCTCCAGACCC
Source organism: Micromonospora sp. NRRL B-16802 (assembly GCF_001279555.1). Classification (NCBI taxonomy): domain Bacteria; kingdom Bacillati; phylum Actinomycetota; class Actinomycetes; order Micromonosporales; family Micromonosporaceae; genus Micromonospora; species Micromonospora sp. NRRL B-16802. The sequence goes on from NZ_LGEB01000075.1 coordinate 234,279, forward strand.
GGGGCCGGCTGGCGCTGCGCGCCCGGGACGCCGCACTCGGCACGATCAACTCGCGGCTGCTCTCCAGCACCGCCGCGTCCGCAGTCCAGTGGCGTCCGCCGGCCTGACCGTTCCCCGGGTTCAGGGGATCAGGGCGGCGGGTTCGGCGATGCAGGCGGTGCCGATCCGGCGGAAGCCGACCCGCAGGTAGACGCGGGCGATCTCCTCGCTGCCAGCGGACAGGAAGACGAGGTCGGTGCCGGCGGCGAGCAGCACCCGGGCGAGGGCGGCGGTCAGCGCGGCGCCCATCCCGCGTTGGCGGGCGGCAGGCAGGGTGGCCACCCCGGCGATCTCCGCCACGTCGTCCACACGCATCGCCATGCCGCTTGCCAGCGCGCCCTCCGTGGGCGTACCGGCCAGCGCGGAGATCCGCCGACCGTCGGCGATCCGGGCGCGCTCCTCTTCCAGCGCGGCCAGCTCCAACTCGGTGACGGCCGCGTCCCGCTCGGCCGGTCCGGCCTCACCGGGCGCGGTGCCGGGGGTGCTGAACGACACGGCGGCCACCGCCCGCCGGGCCGCGACGTCGGCGGCGAAGTCCGGTGAGTCTGCCGCCAGCACCCGCACCGGTACGTCGCACAGCGTCGCCGGGTCCGGCAGCGCGGCCGGATCGAGCACCATCAGCGGCGCCTCCAGCACGTTCAGCCCCGCCGAGCGGGCCACAGCCAGCAGCTCAGGCGTGGTTTCGTGCACCCACTCGAGGGACTCGGGCAGGCCCAGTTTCCGCTGTCGCTCCCGTACCGAGGTAATGTCGGCCAGGGACGGCGGCTCATTGGCGTCGATCCGGGGTCGGGCGTAGAACGGCCAACCGTCGCCCTCGCGGACGAACAGCACAAGCGCGCCGTGGTCCTCCACAGCTGCGACGTCCCGGGGCACGGCGTCGTAGAAGCGTTCCAACCGGTCGAAGACGTCCTTGTGTAGCGAATCCACCGCGCGAGACTACACGTCCCAGACTCTGGGCGGTGTGATCAATCTTGACTGGCCTTGCGCTGACCGCCCTAACGTAGACTCAATAGACCCCGGGCCGACGTCGTCCCTCACCATGATCAGACCCTGAGTGACGACAGGAGGCCCGGTGGCCTTTCCGTACCCGCAGAGCCCGCAGGCTTTGCCGACGCCCGGCCCCCGCCCGTCCGCGCAGGGGCTCTACGACCCGGCGCACGAGCACGACGCCTGCGGGGTGGCCTTCGTAGCGGACCTGCACGGTCGACGGTCACACTCGGTCGTCGCCAACGGGCTCGGAGCGCTCTGCCGGCTGGACCATCGCGGCGCCCGCGGCGCGGAGCCCAACACCGGCGACGGGGCCGGCATCATGATCCAGGTCCCGGACGCGTTCCTGCGCGCGGTGGCCGACATCGCGCTTCCGCCCGCCGGCGAGTACGCCACCGGCCTGGTCTTCCTCCCCGACAACGACGACGACGAGGCTCGCGCCCGCCGGGTCATCGAGAAGTACGCGGTGGTCGAGGGGGCCGACGTCCTCGGCTGGCGGGACGTACCGGTCGAGCCGTCCGGACTCGGCGAGACCGCCCTGGCGGCGATGCCCCGGGTTCGGCAGGTCTTCCTCGCCGCGCGTCGTCTCACCGACTCGCCCGCCGGCAGGGCCGGCACCCCGCTGCGCGACATCGACCTGGACCGGGTGGCGTTCTGCCTGCGTAAGCAGGCCGAGCGGGAGAGCGCCGAGCGGGGCGTGCCGGCGTACTTCCCGTCGCTGTCCAGCCGGACCATGGTCTACAAGGGCATGCTCACGCCCGACCAACTGCCGGAGTTCTACCCGGACCTGCGCGACGAGCGGGTGGACAGCGCGATCGCGCTCGTGCACTCCCGGTTCTCCACGAACACGTTCCCGTCCTGGCCGCTGGCGCACCCGTACCGGTTCATCGCCCACAACGGCGAGATCAACACGATCCGCGGCAACCGCAACTGGATGCAGGCCCGCGAGGCGCTGCTGCGCTCGCCCAACGTACCGGGCAACATCCGGCGGGTCTTCCCGGTCTGCACCCCCGCCGCCTCCGACTCGGCGAACTTCGACGAGGTCCTGGAGCTGCTGCACCTGGCCGGACGGAGCCTGCCGCACGCGGTGCTCATGATGATCCCCGAGGCGTGGGAGAACGATCCCGGCATGCAGCCGGACAAGCGGGCCTTCTACCGCTTCCACGCGAGCCTCATGGAGCCGTGGGACGGGCCGGCGTCGGTGGCGTTCACCGACGGCCAGATCGTCGGCGCGGTGCTGGACCGCAACGGGCTGCGCCCGGGGCGTTGGTGGCAGACCGACGACGGCCTTGTCGTGCTGGGCTCCGAGGCGGGCGTGCTCGACCTCGACCCGGCCCACGTGGTCGCCAAGGGGCGGCTCCAGCCGGGAAAGATGTTCCTTGTCGACACCGTCGCGGGCCGGATCGTGCACGACGACGAGATCAAGTCCGAACTGGCCGCCGCGCAGCCGTACGGCGAGTGGCTGCACGCCGGGCTGATCGAGCTGGACGACCTGCCGGCCCGCGAGCACACCGTCTACACCCATGACTCGGTCCGCCGCCGCCAGCAGACCTTCGGCTACACGCAGGAGGAACTGAAGATCCTCCTCGCGCCGATGGCCCGCGCCGGCGCCGAGCCGATCGGCTCGATGGGAACGGACACCCCGATCTCGCCGCTGTCCACCCGGCCGCGGCTGCTCTACGACTACTTCCACCAGCTCTTCGCCCAGGTGACGAACCCGCCGTTGGACGCCATCCGCGAGGAGCTGGTGACCAGCCTGGCGTCGACGATCGGGCCGGAGGGCAACCTGCTCGACCCGAACGCGGCGAGCTGCCGGCAGATCGTGCTGCCGCATCCGATCATCGACAACGACGAGCTGGCGAAGATCCTCTCCATCGACGAGGACGGTGACCTGCCCGGCTTCAAAGCGGTCCGGGTCTCCGGCCTGTACCGGATCCGGGAGGGCGCCGCCGGCATCAAGGCCCGGCTGACCGAGATCTGCCGGCACGTCTCCGAGGCCATCGAGGACGGCGTACGCATCCTGGTGCTCTCCGACCGGGATTCCAACGCCGATCTCGCGCCGATCCCGTCGCTGCTGCTCACCGCCGCAGTGCACCAGCACCTGGTGCGTGAGCAGACCCGTACGCAGGTGGCGTTGATCGTGGAGTCCGGCGACTGCCGGGAGGTGCACCACGCGGCTGTCCTGATCGGGTACGGCGCGGCGGCGGTCAACCCGTACCTGGCGTTCGAGTCTGTCGAGGACATGATCGCCACCGGCGCGCTGACCGGTGTCGAGCCGGCCGTCGCGGTGCGCAACTACGCCAAGGGCCTCGGCAAGGGCGTCCTGAAGATCATGTCGAAGATGGGTATCTCGACGGTCTCGTCGTACTGCGGTGCCCAGGTCTTCGAGGCGGTCGGGCTGGACACCCGGCTGATCGAGCGCTACTTCCGGGGCACGCCCAGCCGCATCGGCGGAGTGGGCCTTGCGGGTGTGCACGCCGAGGTGGCCGCCCGGCACGCCCTGGCCTGGCCGCAGGCCGGCACCCCCGCCTCCGACCGGCTTGAGGTCGGCGGCGAATACCAGTGGCGCCGCGAAGGTGAGCTGCACCTGTTCAACCCGGAGACGGTCTTCCTGCTCCAGCACGCCACCCGCAGCCGGCAGTACGACGTCTTCCGCAAGTACACGGCGAAGGTCGACGCGCTCGCCGCGCAGGCGGGCTCGCTGCGTGGGCTGTTCACCCTGCGTACGGGGGTCCGGCCGGCGGTGCCGATCGAGGAGGTCGAGCCGGCCACCGAGATCGTCAAGCGGTTCGCCACAGGCGCCATGTCGTACGGGTCGATCTCGGCGGAGGCGCACGAGACGCTCGCCATCGCGATGAACCGCCTCGGCGGCAAGTCCAACACCGGCGAGGGCGGCGAGGACGTCGACCGGCTGCACGACCCGCTGCGCCGCTCGTCGGTCAAGCAGATCGCCAGCGGCCGCTTCGGCGTGACGAGCGAATACCTTGTCAACGCCGACGACCTCCAGATCAAGATGGCCCAGGGCGCCAAGCCCGGCGAGGGCGGCCAACTGCCCGGCAACAAGGTCTGGCCGTGGATCGCCCGGACCCGGCACGCCACCCCCGGCGTGGGCCTGATCTCGCCGCCGCCGCACCACGACATCTACTCCATCGAGGACCTCGCCCAGCTCGTCCACGACCTCAAGTGCGTCAACCCGGCCGCCCGGGTGCACGTCAAGCTGGTCAGCGAGGTCGGTGTCGGCACCGTCGCCGCAGGCGTGGCCAAGCTCAAGGCCGACGTCATCCTGATCTCCGGTCACGACGGTGGCACCGGTGCGTCCCCGCTGAACTCGCTCAAGCACGCCGGCACCCCGTGGGAGCTGGGGCTTGCCGAGGCGCAGCAGACGCTGCTGCTCAACAAGCTGCGCGACCGGGTCACTGTGCAGGTCGACGGCCAGCTCAAGACCGGCCGGGACGTGCTGATCGCGGCGCTGCTCGGCGCGGAGGAGTTCGGCTTCGCGACCGCGCCGCTTATCGTCTCCGGCTGCGTGATGATGCGGGTCTGCCACCTGGACACCTGCCCGGTGGGCATCGCCACCCAGAACCCGGTGCTGCGGGAGCGGTACACGGGCACCCCGGAGTTCGTGGAGAACTTCTTCCTGTTCCTCGCCGAGGAGGTCCGCGGCTACCTGGCCGAGCTGGGCTTCCGGTCGATCGAGGAGGCGATCGGGCAGACCGAGCTGCTCGACGTGGCCCCGGCGGTGACGCACTGGAAGGCGCACGGGCTCGACCTCGCGCCGGTCCTGCACCTGCCGGAGCTGCCCGCCGGCGCGGCCCGCCGTGGCGTACGCGCCCAGGACCACGGCCTGGAGCTGTCCCTGGACAACGAGCTGATCGCGCTCGCGCAGCCCGCCCTGACCTCGGGCGCGCCGGTGCGGGTCGAGGTGGCGGTGCGCAACGAGCACCGCAGCGTCGGCGCGATGCTCGGCGGTGAGGTGACCCGCCGGTTCGGTGGCGCGGGGCTGCCCGACGACACCATCGAGTTCGTGTTGCACGGCACCGCTGGGCAGTCGTTCGGCGCGTTCCTGCCGCGCGGGGTGACCCTGCGGCTGCACGGCGACGCCAACGACTACGTGGCCAAGGGCCTCTCCGGAGGGCGGATCGTCGTCCGCCCGGACGCCGCCGCGCCGTTCCTCGACGCCGACGCCGCACCGGGCGAGCGCGCCGAGGACCAGATCATCGCCGGCAACACCATCCTGTACGGGGCCACCGCAGGCGAGGTCTTCCTGCGGGGCCGGGTGGGTGAGCGGTTCGCGGTGCGCAACTCCGGCGCGGTCGCGGTGGTCGAGGGTGTGGGCGACCACGGCTGCGAGTACATGACCGGCGGGACGGTGGTGGTGCTCGGCGCGACAGGCCGTAACTTCGCCGCAGGCATGTCCGGCGGTACGGCGTACGTGCACCGGCTGGACCGGGCCCGGGTCAACGCGGAGCTGGTCGACCTGACGCCGCTGGGCGAGCAGGAGCAGGCGCTGCTGCACGAGCTGGTCCAGCGGCACGTGGCCGAGACCGGCTCGTCGGTCGCCGAGGATTTGCTCAAGCGCTGGCCGGAGGCGGTGGCCGAGTTCACCGCTGTGGTGCCCCGCGAGTACCGCCGGGTGCTGGAGATCATGCGGGCCGCCGAAGCCGCCGGCCGCGATGTCGACGACGCGGTGATGGGCGCGCTCAGCGCACCCTCGGCCGCGCCCGTTCCGCCCGCTTCGCGGGTGGTCGCCCAGGAGGTGGCCCGTGCCTGACCCGAACGGTTTCCTGCGCTACGACCGGCGACTGCCGGCCCGCCGCCCGGTGTCGGTGCGGATCAGCGACTGGCGTGAGGTGTACCCACCGGCCGGCGAGGAACTGGTCCGCGAGCAGGCCACCCGGTGCATGGACTGCGGCATCCCGTTCTGCCACGACGGCTGCCCGTTGGGCAACCGGATCCCGGACTGGAACGACCTGGTCCGCACCGGCAGCTGGGACGCCGCCGTGGAGTCGCTGCACGCCACCAACAACTTCCCCGAGTTCACCGGTCGGCTCTGCCCGGCGCCCTGCGAGGCGGCCTGCGTGCTGGGTATCGCCGGCGGGCAGCCGGTGACCATCAAGCAGGTGGAGGTGGAGATCGCCGACGCCGCCGCGGCGCGTGGCCTGACGCCCCTGCCGGTACCGCCGCCGTCCGGCCGGTCGGTCGCCGTGGTCGGCTCCGGGCCGGCGGGCCTTGCCGCTGCCCAGCAACTGGCCCGCGCCGGTCACGCGGTGACTGTGTACGAGCGCGACGACGCGATCGGTGGTCTGCTCCGGTACGGCATTCCGGACTTCAAGCTGGAGAAGCGGCACATCGACGCCCGGTTGGCGCAGCTCGCCGCCGAGGGGGTGCGCTTCCGCACCGGTGTGAACGTCGGTGTCGACGTCACCGCCGAGCAGTTGCGCGCCGAGCACGACGCGGTGCTGTTGGCCTGCGGCGCGTTGCAGGGCCGGGACACTCCGGAGACCCCGGGGCGGGCGCTGCGGGGCGTACACCAGGCGATGGCGCATCTGGTCGCGGCCAATCGTGCGGTCGCCGCGGCGACCATCGACCAGCCTGACGCCACCACTGTCACCGGTGAGGGCCGGGCGGCCCGCGCGGTGCTGCCGGACGGCACTCCTATCGACGCTGCCGGCAAGCACGTGGTGATCATCGGCGGCGGTGACACCGCCGCTGACTGCCTCGGTGTCGCGCACCGGCAGGGTGCCGCTGGCGTGCACCAGCTCGACCTGTACCCGCAGCCGCCCAGCGAGCGCGACGAGGCACGGGACCCGTGGCCGACCTGGCCCTGGCTCCTGCGCAGCTACCCGGCGCACGAGGAGGGTGGCGAGCGGGTCTTCGCGGTGGCGGTGCAGGAGTTCGTGGACGACGGCACCGGTCAGGTGCGGGCGGTCCGGATCGCCGAGGTGACTGTGGAGAAGCACGACGGTCGGCGGGTGGTCACCGTGGTGCCCGGCTCCGAGCGGGAGTTGCCGGCGGATCTGGTGCTGTTGGCGATCGGCTTCGAGGGCACCGAGCAGCAGCCGCTGCTGACCCAGTTCGGGGTGACCCGCAACGCTCGGGGTGCCATCGACGCCCGGGACGACTGGCAGACCGACGTCGACGGCGTGTTCGTGGCCGGCGACATGCACCGGGGCGCCTCGTTGATCGTCTGGGCCATCGCCGAGGGCCGTGCGGTGGCCGCCGCCATCCATGGCTTCCTGGGCGCTGGCGGGGCGCTGCCCGCTCCGGTCGGCCCGGCCGCGCAGCCGCTCGCCGCGCGGTGATCCGCCGGATGCGCTGAGGCCGGTCGAGGTACCGCCGCTGCGACGGTGACTGGCCGACGTCCCCGACGGTCGAGGTTGGACGCGCGGAAGGCCCGCCGCGTGGGGCGGCGGGCCTTCCGGGTCGACGGACGGGGCTAGTGCCTCAGCAGGTCGTGGGCCTCGCGGATCTTGGCCCAGGACTTCGGCTCGGCCGGCGGGCCGGCCTTGCGGGCGGCCGAGGCCACGTCCGGCCGGCCGGCGGTGAACAGCCAGGTGGTGAACAACTCGTCCAGGTCCAGTCCGGAGATCCGCTCGGCGAGGGCCTGGAACTGCGCGATGGTGCCGTTGCCGTAGCGGTGCTCGGCGGTCCAGGCCGGCAGGATCGCGAAGAACGCGTCGTCGCCGACCGCCAGCCGGAGCTGGTGCAGGGCCATCGCGCCCCTGTCGTAGACAGCGTCGTCGAAGATCCCCGCCGCACCCGGGTCGCCAGGCAGCACCTGCCAGAACTCCGAATCGGCCGGGTAGCTGGCGTAGGTGAAGTCGAAGACCTCCTGCGCGGTGCCCTCGCCCTGCTCCTCCGACCACAGCCACTCGGCGTACGAGGCGAAGCCCTCGTTGAGCCAGATGTCGCGCCACCCGGTCACCGACACCGAGTCACCGAACCACTGGTGGGCGTTCTCGTGGACCACCACGTACGTGTTGGCGCCGCGCCGCCAGAAGCCCGGGCCGTACACCGGTCGGGTCTGCGTTTCCAGGGCGAAGCTGATGCCGTCGACGGGCCCGGCCACGCCACCCTGCGCCTCGAACGGGTACGGGCCGAAGATCCCGCTCGCCCAGTCGACGATCTCGCCGGTCCGCTCGATGCTCGCCCGCGCGGCCGGCCCGAGCGCGCCCAGCGACGTGCTGTACGCGTTGATCACCGGCTGGCCGCCGGGCGTGGTGTCGGTGACGATGTCGTACTGGCCGATGGCCATGAAGGCCAGGTAGGTGGCGGTGGGGGAGGTGGTCCGCCAGATCCACCGGGTGCGGTTGCCGGGCTCGGCCAGCGGTGGCCGGGGCTGCACGCCGTTGCTGATCACCTCGACACCGGTGGGCACCGAGACCGAGATGTCGAATGTGGCCTTGTCCAGGGGATGATCGTTGCTCGGGAACCACCACCACGCCGACTCGGGCTCGTTGACAGCGAGCGCCCCGTCGTCGGTGCGCGTCCAGCCGGTGTAGCCACCGATGAGCGTCTCGGACGGGATTCCGTTGTAGCGCACCACGATCGTCAGCTGCTGACCCCGGGTGATCGTGCGGGCCGGGGTGACCACCAACTCGTGCGCGCCCTCGGTGCTGGTGCTGGCCTCCCAGCCGTTCACCCGGACCGACTCGACGTCGAGCAGGAAGTCCAGGTTGAACCGGGAGAGGTCCTGTGTCGCGGTGGCGAGGATCGTGGTGGTGCCGGTGAGCCGGTCGGTGGCCGGCTCGTAGCGCAGCCGGACGTCGTAGTGCGAGACGTCGTAGCCGCCGTTGCCGTAGTCGGGGAAATAGCTGTCGCCCAGGCCGGGCGCGCCGGGTTGCGGCGCGACCATGACGCTGGGCCGCCCCCAGGCGGTCGGCGCGGCCTGGCCGGAGGTGCCGGCGAGCATGGTGCCGGCGGTGGTGAGGGTCAGGGCGGCGGTGGCCGCCGTGAGGATTCGTCGCACCGGGTGGACTCCCTCCATCGAGTGTTCGCAGGGCCAACCTAATCGACGACCGTGAACGTCGCTGGCCCGCCGCGCGGTGCTGACGAGCTATTCCATTGATGTGCATGTTTCGCTAGCATTACCGCCTAGTAACAACTGTTCCGTCCCTGGCCACGCGCGCGGTCGCAGGATCCCACCACCCCTGTCCTGTGGAGGTCCGTCATGCCCCACCGCCCGCTGGCCCGCGCCCTCGCCGCGCTTGTCGCCCTCTTCGCCGCCGCCCTCGGCGCCGTGCTGGTTCCCGGCACCGCGCAGGCCGCCGCCGTCAACTACGTCGCGCTCGGCGACTCCTACTCCTCAGGTGTCGGCGCCGGCCCGTACGACACGTCGGGTTGCCTGCGCAGCCAGAAGTCGTACGCCCCGCTCTGGGCGGCAGCCCACGGCGTGACCAGCTTCAACTTCCGGGCCTGCGGCGGTGCGGTCACCGCCGACGTCCTCAACGACCAGGTGAGTGCGCTCAGCGCCAGCACCACACTTGTCACCATCACCATCGGTGGCAACGACGCCGGCTTCGTCAACGTCATCACCAGTTGCCGGTTCGGCAGCACGTCGTCCTGCACCAACGCCGTCAACACCGCCAAGAGCTTCGCCACCTCGACGCTGCCCGCCCGGCTCGACGCCACGTACGCCGCCATCCGCAACCGGGCGCCCAACGCCCGACTGATCGTCCTGGGCTATCCGCGCCTGTTCGAGACGAACTCCTGCGGCTGGCTGGCGATGAGCACCTACAAGCGCACCATCCTCAACGAGGCGGCCGACGTGCTCGCCTCGGTCACCGCGAGCCGGGCCAGCGCGGCCGGCGCCACCTTCGCCGACACCCGCGGCTACTTCTCCGGGCACGGCGTCTGCGCCGGCGACCCGTGGATCAACGACATCTCGGGGATCATCGAGGCGTACCACCCGGACGCCGACGGCTACCGCTACGGCTACCTGCCGGCGCTGAACGCGGTAACCGGCTGACCCGTACCCAGTGCCCGGCGGTCGACGGTCCACCGCGGACCGTCGACCGCCGCGCGCCGACCCGACCCGTGTGCGCCGCGTCGGTACTGTGCCGGTGTCACCGCCGTCCGTTAGGGTTTCGGCGAACCGGACGGCCGTGGCGTGGGAGGCAGAGCGTGGGCAGGCTCGCGTCGGCGTACGGGCAGGCGGTCACCGCCCACCGGGCGGCCCGCGTCCACCTCGACACCGCCCGGGGCGCGCTCGGCGCGGCCCCGCCCCCCACCTCACCGGCTGGCGGAAGTGACCTGGTGGCCCGCCTCGCACGACTCGGCGGCACCCTCGCCACCCCGACACCGGGCGCCACCACAGTGACCGACGCCCCGGCCGCCGTCCGGGTCGGCGAGGCGTCCACTCCGGATGGCGGCTTCCCGGTGCTCGTGCCACTCGGCGGCGGGCACCACCTGGCGCTGGACACCGACGCCCGCGATCCCCGGGTCGCCGCGCTGCTGCGCGCGCTGGTGCTGCGGCTGGTCGCCACCGCGCCACCCGGGCACGTCCGGGTCGCCGGCATCGACACCGCCGCGCTGGGCGCGACGTTCGGTCCGTTGCGTCCGCTGCTCGACGCCGGTGTGCTCGACCCGCCGGCCAGCACCGACGCCGAGGTGACGGCCCTGCTGGCCGCCGCCGAACGCCACGCCCGCGCCGCGCAGCACGCCGAGCCGCACAACAGGCAACTGCTGCTTGTGGTGGCTACCGCCGCCCCACCGCCGCGCGAGTTGGCGCGGCTCGCCGCGCTCACCCACGCAGGCCCGGCCGCCGCCGTCTGCGTGCTGCTCGCCGGCCACCCGTCCCGGCTGCCCGGCGAGACCTCCCCGCCGCTGGGTGGCACCACCGCCATCCGGCTCACCGAGGGGTACGCGCACGTCGGCGACCCGCCCGGCATCCCGTTCAGCGTCGACGGGCAGGGCCTCGCCGCGCCCGTGCGGCTCGACGGCGATCCGCCCCCCGCCTCGGTACGCGCGCTCGCCGAGCACCTCGGCGCCGCCGCCCGGCGCACCGAAGCGTTGCCCTTCGCCGACCTGCTGCCCGAGCGGCGCTGGGCCGAATCCGCAGGCAACGGCCTGCGGACCGTCATCGGCCGTGCCGGCTCCGGCCCGCTGACCGCAACCGCCAACACCTCGCTGACGGGTGCCTTCGACACCCCACTGACTGTCGCCTTCGACGACGCCACCCCGCACTGGCTGGTGGGCGGGCGCACCGGTGCCGGCAAGACAGTCTTCCTCCTGGACGTCCTCTACGGGCTGGCCGCCCGCTACTCACCGGCTGAGCTTCAGCTCTACCTGCTCGACTTCAAGGAGGGTGTCAGCTTCACCGAGTTCGTGCCCACAGGGCGTGACCCGTCCTGGCTGCCGCACGCCCGCGCGGTCGGCATCGAGTCCGACCGCGAGTACGGCCTCGCCGTCCTTCGTGAACTGCGCCGGGAGGCACAGCGCCGGGCCACCACCTTCAAACGGCACGGCGTCACCAAACTCGCCGACCTGCCCCCGGCCAACGCGCTGCCGCGCATCGTGGCGGTCATCGACGAGTTCCACGTACTGCTCGCCGGCAACGACGCACTGGCCCGCGAGTCCGTCGACCTGCTGGAGGAGCTGGCCCGCAAGGGGCGCTCCTACGGCGTACACCTGGTGTTGGCCAGCCAGAGCATGACCGGCATCGAGGCCCTCTACGGGCGGGCCGAGGCGATCTTCGGGCAGTTCGCGTTGCGGGTGGCGCTGCCCGGCGGAGGTGGGGTGCTCGACCCGCTCAACGACGCAGCGGCGGCCCTGCCGATCGGCTCGGCCGTGGTCAACACCGCGGCCGGCGCGGTCGGCGCGGACACGGTGCTGCGTTTCCCCGACGCGCACGCCGCCGCCGCCGACCTCACCGCCCTGCGCCACGAGCTGTGGCAGGCCCGCCCGCCGGGCTCGCGCGCACCGGCGGTCTTCAAGGGGTACGAGGCGGCGCGCGTCGAGGACGATCCCACGTTCGCGGGGTTGCGCCCCGGTGGCCGCCGCCCGATGGCACTCGTCGGTCGGACTGTCGACGTGCACGGCACCACGGCGCTCTTCCTCATGGACAGCACTCCGGGCCGGCACCTCGCGGTCGTCGGCACCACACCGGGCGGCGCGGACGTGCTGCGTGCCGCGACACTCAGCCTGGCCCGCCAGCACATCCCGGGCGACGCACGGTTCCAGCTGGCCTCGCTGGTCAGCGCCGCCGACCCGGTCGTCGACGAGACCGAAGCGGCCCTGCGGGCAGCCGGTCACCCGGTGCACCGCCTGGACACCGCCGGGCTGCGCGACCGGATCGCCGCGTTGGCCGCCGAGCCGCCCGGCCGCGAATACCTTGTGGTGTTCGGCATGGACGCCGCCGCGCCGGTCCTCGCGGCGGCCGACCCGGTGACCTTCCGCTCCGGCCTGGACGACCTGCGTACCCTGCTGCGCCACGGCCCCGCCCAGGGTGTGCACCTGCTCGGCTGGTGGCGTGGGCTGCGCCGGCTCGCCGACGACCTCGGCGGCACACAGAACCGCGACGACGTCGCCTGCCTCGTCGCGCTCAACGTGCCCGGTCCGGAGTTGGCCCTGCACCTGGGCGTGCACGACCTGGCCTACACGCCGCGCGCCGACCGGGCGCTGCTTGTCGACAGGCACGACCAGCGCACCAGATTGATCGTGCCGTTCGCCCGGGACGGGCACGAGCCGGACGGGGAGCGGTGACGGTGTCCTTCGAGGAGTACGCGGCGTTGGCCCGACAGCTCGCCGAGCAGCGCCGCACCGGCGAGCGGGACGCCGCCGCCGAATCCGAACGCCGCCGCGACCTGCACGCCACCGCCGACTACCTGCACCAGCGGTTGACCGCCCAGGGGCACCGCCTCGACCAGCTCGGCCGCGCGATCGGCATCGACCAGCCGCCCGCCGGCCCGGGTAATGACGCGCCCGTCTCGGGTGCGGGCGCCCCGTTCGGCCCGCCGGCGGCAACCGGGCCCTCCGCCGCCTGGCCCGGCCCGCCCACCACACCCGGGTCGGGGGACGGCGGGTCCGCCGGCGTAGCCGGCCCGTCGGGGCGGTCGGGTGTCGAGGCGTACCCCCAGATGCCTGAGGCGCGGCTGGCGCTGCCGACGGCGGCGAGCCCGGTGGGCGTCGGGGTGCCGGCGCAGCGCGCGGCGGCGGTCGACCCGGCGATGGAGCTTGAGTTGGCGCGGCGGATGGCCGACGAGGCGGACCGCCACGGGCAGCAGGCCGAGTTGCTGGCCCAGCGGCCGGCGCTGCTGCCGACGTGGTCGCCGCTGGCGCGGGCTGTCGCCGTGTACGCCGGCTGCGGGGCGGCCGCCGGGGTGCTCATGCTGACGCTTGTGCTCGCCTCCGGCGTCGGCCTTGTCGACGGCTTCACGCTCGGCGCGTGGATCTGTGCCGGGCTGCCGGCGCTGGCGTTCTTCGGCGGTTACCTGGTGCTGGGCCGGTGGGGGAGGCCCCACACGGTGGCCGGCACCCCGCCGCGCTACCTGCCGTTGGGGTTCCTGATCTGCTTCCTGCTGGTGCCGCTGGGCTACTGCGCCTACCTGCTGCTGTTCCGCGCGCTGCGCTGAGCGCTCCCAGCCCGCCCCAGCTCGGTCAGCTCCTGATCCAGCAGGTCAGCCAGTCGCTCGAACCGCGCCAGGTGAGTCTCCCTGGTGATTCCCCGGCTGGGCATCTCGACTGTCATCAACAGGTACAGGTGCAGGCGGTAGAGGCTGAGTCGCCGCAGGGCGGCCTCGTCGAAGACCACCGGGCCGGGCGCGGCGGCGCGGTAGCCACGCAGGAACGGATGGTCGGGGTCGTCCTCGACCCGCCGGTACAGCAGTGGAGACACCAGGTCCATGAGCGGATCGCCGAAGAGGAACCGCTCGCCGTCGACAATGCCGCGCAGACGCAGGGTGCCAGCGGCGTCGGCGTCGGGTTCGGGTTCGGGTTCGGGTTCGGCGAGCAGGTTGCCGTCCCAGCCGTCGAAGTGCAGCAGCGACGGCCGGCGTACCTCATCGAGGGCTGACGCGTACCGCTCGGGCAGCTCGCGGATCCGTGCCGGCGAGGTAGGCAGCGGCACGTCCCAGTCCGCCGCGTCGGCGAGCAGGCCGTCGAGCATCGCGGCGAAGGCCTGGCGCCACGTCGCACCGCTGGCCCGGCCGCCGTCGTACCCGTAGCGGTCGCCGCTGACCCGGTGCAGGGCGGCGATCGCGGCGCCGAAGTCGTAGCGGGCCGGGGCGTCGTCGAGGTGCCGCTCCGACTCCGACCACTCCCAGAGGGACCGTCCCGGCAGCAGGCCGCTGACCAGCCACTCGCCGAGGTCCGGATCGGTGCCGTGGTGCAGCAGCGGTGGCACCGGCACCTGCGGCGCGTACGTGGCCACCAGGCGGAAGTACCGGGCCTCGGCGCCGCACAGGCCCCGCTCGTAGCGCAGCAGCGGTGCGTCGGGCGGCGGTGCCACCTTCAACACCACAGCGCGCCCGTCGTCGAGCGCCACCCGCCACACCGTCGCGAAGCCGCCACCTTCGAGCCGACCGCAGTCCACCACGCGCCGGTCCGCGCCGACGGACGCCTCGACAAAACGCTGCACCTGATCGTGGTCCAATGACCGCTGGGTGCGGCTGAGCCCTTCCACCTGTCGCCCCCGCCTCCCCGTCGTGACGCCCGTCAGAGTGCCAGAAGCGGCCTCCGCGCCGGGTATGCGGGCTTTCCGGCCCGCATGCCCGGCGGGCTTCCGAAAGCTCAGCGGGTGATGCGGATCGTCTGTTCGAAGTTCGCGTAGTCACAGCCGTTGTCGCCGCAGACCTCGGCGTTTCCGCCGATCAGCGCCTCGCCGTTGTGGAGGATGCGCTCGCCCTCCGCCACCCACGCCCGGCCGGTCGCGGTTCGCGGCTCACCGGAGCAGGAAAGGGGTGCCCAACCGGAGGCGTACGCCACGGTGTTGCCCGAGCGCTGCCTGATGATCAGCTCGGTGCCGCCGGACATGCCGGCCGGGCAGGTGACGGTGAGGGTGACGTCCAGGGCGACGCCTTTCGCGACAATGGTGGCGGACGTGACCTCGATGGTGCTCGCCGCGCTCGCCGGCGACGGTGCCAACAGGGCGAACAGTGACAGCCCGAGCAGTGCGATGGTGGTGGTGATGCGGCGCACGGCGGTTCTCCTTGTCGGAGTGGGTGCTTACCTGCGGTCACCGTAGCCCTCGCCGGCGTTCACATCTATCAATCGATCGTGGATTGTTCCGCGGACGTGCGCTCAATGATGACGACCGGATCTCGCGGTCGGTCTCCTACTCGTAGCTGGCGTACCTGACGGAGGAGAGGTCAGCCGCGTGAGCGCGGCAGGCAGCACTTCTTGTACTTCGCGCCCGATCCGCACCAGCAGGCGTCGTTGCGGCCGGGCGGCCAGGACGTCAGGCCCACCTCGTCGAGGCTGTCGGCGTACCCGTCGAGGGTTTCCTCGTCGATGGGGTCGTCGCCGGCGAAGGCAGCCAGGCCCTCGACGGTGCCGGCGACCACGCCCAGGTCCGCGCCGGCCAACCCGGACGCCTCGGTGAGCGCGCGTTCGATCTGGGCGCGGTGCTCGTCCCACGTCTTCGGGTAGCTGTCGACAAGCGCGGGCCAGCGCGTCAGCAACGCGGTGAACTCGGCCTCCGGCCAGAACAGCAGCGTCGCCGGGCCGTCGTCGAGCGCCTCAAGGGCGTGGCTGCTCGCGGCGCGTAGCCGGTCGGCGAGGGTGTCGTACTCGTCGTGGGGGAGACCCATCTCCTCGCGCAGGTCGTGTCGTTGCTGGGCCAGGCCGTAGATCATGGCGGCGGCCTCGTCCTGCGCGTCCTCGGAGGCGTGCTGCTGGCTCCGCGTCCGTTCCATGATCGCGTCAAGCGCGCCGGTGATCCACTCCAACGCCGTCTCGGCGTGGCCGGATTCGGACAGCTCGTCGATGAGGTACGTGGCGTCGGGGTTGGTCTCCAGCAGGGGACGCAGCTCGGTCAGCTCGGCAAGGCCCTCGTCCTCGCGGTCGAGGCGCAGCAGCAGGCCGCCGCGCACCGCGCGGGCGTACGCGTTCTCGTCGGGCTGTTCGGCGATGGCGCGGGTGGCCAGGGCGAGCGCGTCGGCCAGGTCGCCGGCCTGCTTCAGGATGTCCGCCGCGACAAGCAGCGCGTACCCGGTGTCGTCGGGGTCGGCGACCCGTCCCTCGTCGACGGCGCTTACCAGCTCGGCGGCAAGCGCGGCCGGATCCGGGCTCTCAAGGCCCCGGGCGCCGATCTCTTCGATCCGGTCGGCGGTCAGCTGTTCGGACATGGGCGCATCCTGACGGCGGCGAACGGCGGGCGGGAAAGCGGCAAGCGTACCCCCGGGGAATGCCGGAGCCCGGGACGGCGAGCCGCCGCGGGCTCCGGTGCGCTCAGCGGGTCGCGGGCACGGGGGCCAACTCGGCGGCTAGCTCCGACTCGATGACCGTCGTGGTGGTCGGCCGGCGACCGGCCGACGCCCGCCGGGCGGACGGGACGGCGAGGGCCGCGAGCGCGGCGGCCAGGGCGATCGCCGTGAGGACGAGAAACCCGGTAGTGAAGCCGGCCTCCCGGGGAAGGCCGTTGGCCTGCGGGTTCGCGGTGATCACTCCGCTGATCACGGCGGCGCCGATCGCGCCGCCGATGGTACGGATGTTGGCGTTCATGCCGGTCGCCACGCCGGTCTGGCTGGCGGGCACGCTGGCGACGATCAGGTTGGCCATCGAGGCGAAGGCCAGGCCGATGCCGAGGCCCATGAGACCGCCGGCGATGGCGACCTGCCAGCGGGCGTCGTGCGCGAGGGTCAGCAGCGCCGCGGCGATCACGTTGAACGTGGCGCCGGTGGCGAGCTGCGCCTTGGCACTGAACACCGCCTGAAGGCGGCTGGCGACGAGCCCGGCGACGAACATCGCGACGAGCATCGGCAGCAGGAGCAGCCCTGACTGGCCGATGCTGGCGCCGAAGCCGTAGCCGGCCACTGTCGGGGTCTGCACGAACTGCGGCAGGAACGCGTACACGGAGAACATCGACGCGCCGTAGAGCAGGGCGACCAGGTTCGTGGTCCAGACGCCGGGCAGGCGCATCATCCGCATGTCGATGAGCGGGTTGGGTGAGCGGACCTCGGCGACAAGCCAGCCGACCAGCAGCACCACGGCGAGCGCCAGCAGGCCGAGCACCCAGGCGGAGGTCCAGCCCCACGCCCCGCCCTGGCTGATGGGCAGGAGCAGCGCGACAAGCCAGCCGGAGAGCAGCACTGTGGCGCGCCAGTCGATGCGGCCGGGGCTGCGCACCGGCGACGCGGGCACGAACAGGTAGGCGACCACGGCGGTCAAACCGACCACGACCATCGGGATCCAGAACAGCCAGCGGTAGCTCAGCGAGTTGACGATCGGTCCGGCGAGCACGATGCCGAGCCCACCACCGACGGCGACGATCGCCGAGATGGCGGCGACCGCGCTGGAGACCCGGGCGGCGGGGAACTCGTCGCGGATGATGCCGAACGACAGTGGGAAGACCGCGCCGCCGATGCCCTGCACGACCCGGGCGACGATCAGTACGCCGATGTTCGGCGCGACGGCGGCCACCAGACAGCCGAGTGCGAGCGCGGCGAGCGAGACGACGAGCATCCGCTCCTTGCCGACCATGTCGCCGACCCGTCCGAGGATGGGCGTGAAGATCGAGGCGGAGAGCAAGTACGCGGTGAGGACCCAGGTCACTGTGTTCTGGGAGGTGTGCAGATCCTGCTGGATGGTCGGCAGCACCGGCGTGATCAGCGACTGGAGCATCGAGAAGAAACCGGCGCCAGCGGCGAGCACGGTGAAGGTGAGCCGACGCGAGCTGCGTCGGGAGGTTACTGCCACGAGAAGGGAGCTCCCCTGGTTGCATACGGAAGGAGGTTCTGGGCCTGCGGTCTGGTCGCGGGGCGGAGGTCGCGGGCCCGGGCGTTCGGGTGGCCAGACGGATCGGGCGGGCCCGGGGTAAGCTAAGCGGAGGCAAGCCTCCGGGATTACGGAGGGGTGCCTCCGATAAACTTAGTGGAGGGCTGCCTCCGGTTGCAATAGTGAGGTGACCCGCGTCATGTCCAGCGGCGGACCCATGCCCGAGGTCTTCGCACGGCGACCCAAACGGGCCGACGCGCGGCGGAACTACCACGCCCTGATCGCCGCCGCACGCGACGCGTTCGCCGAGAACGGCGCGACCGCCTCCCTGGAGGACGTGGCGCGGCGTGCCGGGGTGGGCATCGGCACGCTCTACCGCAACTTCCCGACCCGACAGCACCTCTTCGAGGCCGTCTACGTCGAGGAGGTCCGGGCGCTCAGCCGCTCCGCCGAGGACTTCGCCGAACTGCCCCCGTGGGATGCCTTCGTCGCGTGGCTGCACCGCTTCGTCGCGTACGCCGCCACCAAGCGGGCGCTCGCCGAGCAGTTGCTGCACGACTCGGAGATCTTCCGGACCTGCCGTACGGAGATCTACGCGGCCGGCGAGCCGTTGATGTGCCGCGCGCAGGCCGCCGGCGTGGTGCGCGACGACATCGGGTTCGACGACGTGTTGCGGCTGATCAGCGGCCTCACCATGGCCCAGTTCCCCTCACCCGGGCAGCGCGACAGGGTGCTCGGCGTGGCTCTCGACGGGCTGCGTCCCCCGGCCCTGACCCGCTGACCGCTCAACGGTCGACGAGTAACAGCCATTCGTCGTCGAGCTTGTCGACGACAGCTCCCTCCGGCCAGCGGTGACCGCTGTCGACCACCGCTCGAGCCTGAGGTTCGTCCGCGGCCACGGCCACGGCATGCCAGCCACCAGCTGCGTCCGATATGGAGCGTGGTGGTTATGCCCGTCTGCGCCTCCGGCGGAACAACGGGTTACCCGCGCGTAACAAGCCATTGACGTTTCCGAATTGTTGCGGGCATCATCGTCGCACGGTCGACCGGACACCCCCACCCACCTGCCCGGTTCGCCGGGTGCCTCCACCCAGAGGTGCCACCATGCTGCTCCGAAAGACCGCCCTCGCCCTGACCCTCGCCACCGCCGCAGTCCTCGCCACCACCACACCGGCGGCAGCCGCCCGCGCAGCCGCCCCCACTTCCGCGCCAGCCGTGGCGGCGGCCCGAACCGTTATCGTGGTCGGCGGGCTCAGCGGCATCGCCGTCGCGTACGAGCCGATCGCCAACCGGCTGCGCGCCGACGGCTACCGGACCTTCGTCTACCAACTGCCCGGCCTCGGCTTCGGCGACATCCCGGCCTCCGCCCGCGCGTTCGCCGGCTACGTCGAGCAGGTACGCGCCAGCACCGGCGCGTCCACTGTGGACGTCGTCGCCCACTCCGAAGGCGGCCTGGTCAGCCGCTACTACCTCAAACGGCTCGGCGGCACCGCCACGATCGGCCGGTACGTCAGCCTCGGCACACCGCACTACGGCACGTATGTCGCGAACATCGTGGCGTTCCTCGGCCTCGGCAGCTGCGCCGGCGTCGTGGCCTGCCAGCAGATGAGCATCGGTTCGGCGTTCCTCGCCGACCTCAACGCCGGCGACGACACACCGGGCGCGGTGCGCTACACGACAATCCGCACCCTCCAGGACGAGCTGGTCCGTCCCACCGGCAACGCCGCCGTCAACGACGGGGCGACGAACGTGCTGATCCAGACGTACTGTCCGCTGCGGGTCGTGGGGCACCTCGGCCTGGTGCTCGACGGCACCGCGTACACAATCGTGCGCGGCGCCCTGGCCGACGGCCCGGTGCGACCCAACTGCCTGGCGGTCTGACCGGGTGGGGTGGTCCCGCTCGGGACCACCCCACGCCGGTGACTGTGCTCAGCTCGCCTTGCTCAGCGCCTCGAACTCGTCGTCGGTGAGTTGCACCTCGGCCGCAGCCACGTTCTCCTCCAGGTGCGCCACCGAGGACGTACCGGGGATCGGCAGCATCACCGGCGAGCGGCGCAGCAGCCAGGCCAGCGCGAGCTGCGCGGGCGTCGCGCCGTGCTCGGTGGAGATGGCGTCCAGCGGGCCGCCCGGCCGGGCCAGCTCACCGGTGGCGATCGGGAACCACGGGATGAACGCGAGGTCGTTGCGCTCGCAGTGGTCCAGCACGTCCTCGGCGCTGCGGTTGACGAGGTTGTAGAGGTTCTGCACCGACACGATCTCGGTGATCGCGCGTGCCTGCTCGATCTGCTCCACGCTCACCTCGGACAGCCCGATGTGGCGGATCTTGCCCTCCTCGCGCAGCAACGCCAGCTCGCCCAACTGGTCGGCGAGCGGCACCTTCGCGTCGATCCGGTGCAGCTGATAGAGCGGGATGCTGTCCAGGCCGAGGTGGCGCAGGCTCAGCTCACACTGTTGGCGCAGGTACTCCGGGCGGCCCAGCGGGCGCCAGTCGCCGGGGCCGGAACGGCTCAGCCCGGCCTTCGTCGCAATGACAAGATCATCGGTGTACGGGTGCAGGGCCTCACGGATCAGCAACTCGGACACGAACGGCCCGTACGAGTCGGCGGTGTCGATGAACGTCACGCCCATCTCGACGGCCCGGCGCAGCACCCGTACCGCCTCGGCCGGGTCCTTCGGGTCGCCCCACACACCCGGCCCGGTGAGCTGCATCGCCCCGTAGCCGAGCCGGTTGACAGTGACGTCGCCCCCGATCCGGTACGTGCCGGACGCCTTCGCCGGCTGCTTGCTCAGGTCGGTCGCCATACGCGGATCCCCAATCGTCTTGGTCGTGACCGGGACGAAACACCCGATCACCTACTGATCGTGCCCTGGGACCGGCTCGCCATGCGTCCGGCGCGTCGATTGTGCGCCGCGACACGGCAGTTGCGCCGAGCGGCCGGTACCGCCGTCGGTGACGTGCGACGCTGAGCGCGTGCCGGTACGGAGGGCTCGGGCAGCCCGACCGATGCGGGCCGGCGCGACGGCGGAGGGAGCACCATGGCGGGGGAGCCGCAGGTCGACTTCGCGCTCGACACGTACGAGTGCATTGTGATCTATCCCGGCGCGGCCGGCCGTGCCCTGCCCGCCGAGACGGTGCAGCGGTTGCAGGCCGAGCACGCCGAGCACATGCAGGCGTTGCAGCGGCGCGGCATCGTGCTGGTTGCCGGCTCGATCGACGGCACCACGAGCAATCCGGAACCCCCGATCGGATTCGGGCTGGCCCGCACCGGAAGCGTCGACGACGTACGCAGCGTGCTGGAGGCCGACCCGGCCGTGCAGGCCGGCCTCTACCGGATCGACGTGCTGACCTTCCTGTGCCCGGCCGGCTCGCTTGAGTTTCCGCTGGTCAAGACCGAGAGCTGACCGGCCGGTCCGGCGGCGGGTGTCGGGCGGACGACCGCGGGTGTGGTCCACCGGTGCTACGGTCGCGCCCACGGGGGGTCTGGTCCGGGCGTGCACTGGAGCCGTGGTCCGGGCGCTGGCGCGGGAGCACCCCCGAGTGGACACGCCGATGGAGGCGTACCATTCCGGGCGCGCGGTCGCCGATGCCCGTCGCCACAACGTTCCCGGTGCGGTTCCGCCCGCCGGCCCGACGCGCACCGCGCGTCGTTGGACAAAAGTTCCGCTGCCTGCAAGGGGTCGGCCCCGAGTCCGACCCGAAGGAGAGACTAGCCTGATGGGCGTGACACGCCGCGCGAAGATCGTCTGCACTCTTGGTCCCGCCACCTCGTCCCCGGAGCGCATCCGGGGTCTCGTCGAGGCCGGCATGAACGTGGCGAGGCTCAACTTCAGCCACGGCAGCCACGCCGACCACGAGGCGGTCTACCGACTGGTCCGGGAGGCGTCCGAGGCGTCCGGTAAGCCGGTGGCCGTCCTCGCCGACCTCCAGGGGCCCAAGATTCGGCTCGGCCGGTTCGCCGACGGCCCCCACGAGTGGCGCACCGGCGACTCGGTCGTGATCACCGGCGACGACGTCGTCGGCACCAAGGAGCGGGTCTCCTGCACCTACCGCAAGCTGCCGCAGGAGGTGCGCGCCGGCGACCGTCTGCTGATCGACGACGGCCGCGTCGCCGTCGAGGTCACCGACGTCACCGGCAACGACATCCGCTGCCTGGTCACCGAGGGCGGCCCGGTCTCCAACAACAAGGGTGTCTCGCTGCCCAACGTGGCGGTGAGTGTGCCCGCCATGTCGGACAAGGACGCCGAGGACCTGCGCTTCTCCCTGGGGCTCGGCGTCGACCTGGTGGCGCTCTCCTTCGTCCGCTCGGCCGAGGACATCAAGCTGGTGCACGGCATCATGGCCGAGGAGGGCGTGTTCCGCCCGGTGCTGGCCAAGGTCGAGAAGCCGGAGGCCGTGGAGAACCTCGAAGCCATCGTGCTGGCCTTCGACGGCGTCATGGTCGCCCGCGGTGACCTCGGCGTCGAGATGCCGCTGGACGAGGTGCCGCTGGTGCAGAAGCGCGCCGTGCAGCTGTGCCGGGAGAACGCCAAGCCGGTCATCGTGGCCACCCAGATGCTCGACTCCATGATCGAGAATTCCCGGCCCACCCGGGCGGAGGCCTCCGACGTGGCAAACGCCGTGCTCGACGGCGCGGACGCGGTGATGCTCTCCGGCGAGACGAGCGTCGGCAAATATCCGGTGCTGACCGTCAGCACCATGGCCAAGATCGTGACGACCACCGAGTCCGGCTCGATCGGGGTGCCCCGGTTGCAGCACGACCCGCGTACCCACGGCGGCGCGCTCACAGTGGCCGCCTCGTCGATCGCCCGGGCCATCAACGCCAAGGCGCTCGTCGCCTTCTCGCAGACCGGCGACACCGTCCGTCGGCTCTCCCGGCTGCACTGCGACCTGCCGCTGCTTGCCTTCACCCCGGTCCCCGAGGTGCGCGACCAGCTCGCCCTGAGCTGGGGCGTCGAGACCTTCCTGATGCCGTTCGTGCAGCACACCGACGACATGTTCCGTCAGGTCGACCAGGCGCTGCTCGGCCTCAACCGGGCCAACCCCGGCGACTACGTGGTGATCGTCGCGGGCAGCCCGCCCGGCACCCCCGGCTCGACAAACACGCTGCGCGTCCACCAGCTCGGCTCGCTTGTCGACGCCGCGTCGGCGCGGGCTTTGCAGTGAGCGACGGCCGCGCCGCGGTCGGCCAGGCCGCCGTGGACCAACTGCTGGAGGTGCTGGACCTCGACCCGACCGGGGAGATGACCTTCCGGGGGATGAGCCCCCCGGTCGGCCCCCAACGGGTGTACGGCGGCCAGGTGGCCGGTCAGGCGCTTGTCGCCGCCGGCCGCACTGTCGACCCGGAGCGGTTCGTGCACTCGCTGCACGGCTACTTCGTCCGCCCCGGCGACCCCGCCGAGCCGATCGAATACCAGGTGGAGAACATCCGCGACGGCCGGTCCTTCTCGGTCCGCCGCGCGGTAGCTCTCCAGCACGACAAGCCGATCTTCTTCATGTCGGCGTCCTTCCAGCGGGCCGAGGAAGGGCTGGACCACCAGGCCACCTCCCCGCTGGACGTGCCGGAGCCGCAGGACGTGCCGACGATGTCCGACCGGCTCGCCCGCTACCCGGAGCGTCTGGGCATCTGGGGTCAGATCCCGCGCCCGATCGACGTGCGGTACGTCGGCGAGCCCGGTTGGGTCCGTCCCGGCGACCGCCCGGCTGACCCGCACCAGCGGGTCTGGATGCGCGTCGACGGCAAGCTGCCGGACGACCCGCTGCTGCACGCCTGCCTGCTCACCTACGCCTCGGACCTCACCCTGCTGGACTCGGTGCTGTCCATGCACGGCGAGGTGTGGGGGCCCGGCGGTGTGGTCGGCGCGAGCCTCGACCACGCGCTCTGGTTCCACAGGCCGTTCCGCGCCGACGAGTGGTTCCTCTACGACTGCTGGAGCCCGTCGGCGTCCGGTGCCCGCGGCCTGGCCACCGGCCGGATGTTCACCACCGACGGCAGGCAGATCGCCAGCGCCGTGCAGGAGGGTCTGCTGCGCCGCGTCGGCGCCTGACGTTCGCGGTCATCCCCGCCAGGTACGCCCCTGCACGCAGGCGGCGTCATGGCGGGGACGACCGCCGGGCGGAGTCACGCCTGGTGGATGGCCTCGCCGGCGATCTCGATCTGGACGGTCCGGCCGACCAGAACGCCGCCACTTTCCAGCGCGACATTCCAGAGCAGACCGTAGTCCTCCCTGTTGATTTCGGCGCTCGCGCTGAAACCGAAGATGCTCTGCCCGTACGGGTCACGGCGGGCGCCACCGAAATTCACCTGTAGGTCGACGGCTCGCGTGATTCCCTTCACCGTCAATTCGCCGCTGAGCACGAATCGACCGGGGTCCGTCTGCGGTGGCGGATTGTGACCTCGTCCTCGCCCACCGAAACGGTGGTTTCGCAGACGCGCCCAGTAGAAAATGGGGTCCTCAGTGGACTTCCACTGGATACCCGTGCTTCGATATTCGAGCGTCGGATAGTGCTCGACGTCGAGAAAGTCGGCACTCTTGAGGTGGGTGTCCCGGTCCTCGCTGCCGGTGGTGATGCTCGCCGTCTGGATGGTGGCGGTCACGCCCGACAGCAGCGGATCCTCGGCCACGGAGATCTCGGCGGTCGCCTCGGAGAACTCGCCGCGTACGGGGCTGACCATCATGTGGCGGGCCAGAAAACCGATCCTTTTGTGCGCCTGATCGAGGCGATAGGTGCCGGCGACCGGGATGGTCATGCCATCCCAGGTGCGTGTGGCGACATCGGTCATTGGTGGTGCCTTCCCCCCGAGGCTGAAAGAACCCGGGTGTTTATCAATGTGCTGCCCGAGCCCCCGTAAACGGTCAGACAGTCGTACCTCCACCCAGCATAGGGACGCGCCGAATCAGCTCCCCAGGCCCCCGAAGGCCGTCGATCATGACGTATCTCACGAATTTGTCGCGGAATCCGGCGCGGCCCCGATATATGTCGATGCCTGACCGATCGGCCGAGGGTCGCCCGGCCGGGCGGACGACCAGCGGGCTAACCTTGCCGGCATGCGTCTCTCCGCCCGGGTCGACTATGCCCTCCGCGCGGCCGCCGAGCTCGCCGCGACGGCCAGTGGCCCCGGGCGTGGCCGGCCGGTCACCGCCGACCAGATCGCCCGCGCCCAGGAGATTCCGCCGAAGTTCCTGGAGAGCATCCTGCTGCAGCTGCGCCGGGGCGGCATCGTGCACGCCCAGCGTGGCCCCGAGGGCGGCTACTGGCTGGCCCGCCCCGCCGAGGAGATCTCCCTCGCAGAGGTGATCCGGGTGATCGACGGGCCGCTCGCGCACGTCCGCGGGCAGCGCCCGGAACAACTCGGCTACCACGGTCCGGCCCGCGCCCTCCAGGAGGTCTGGATCGCGTTGCGGGCAAGCGAGCGGGAGATCCTGGAACTGGTGAGCGTCGCCGACGTGGCTGCCGGCACCCTGCCTCCCCGGGTCACCGAACTGGTTGCCGACCCCCGCGCCTGGATCTGATCCCGCTCCGCCGGTCCGGCCCGCCGTACCGCTCGGCGGCGTCCCATCCACCGATCAGGCACTTGACCCAGGCTTCCCCGTGCCGCATTGTCGACCAAGTTGATAGGAGATACCGAAAAGCTAGGGGGCGCTCGTGCGCAAGCTGCTGGTCCTCGCTCTGGTCGGACTTGCCGCGCAGCTCGTCGATGGTTCGCTCGGCATGGCGTACGGGCTGACCTCGTCCACCCTGCTGCTGCTCGTCGGGGTTGCCCCCGCCGCCGCGTCCGCCTCGGTGCACCTGGCCGAGATCGGCACCACACTGGCCGCGGGCGTGGCGCACTGGCGGTTCGGCAACGTCGACTGGCGGGTGGTGACCCGCATCGCGCTTCCCGGCGCGATCGGCGCGTTCGCCGGTGCCACACTGCTCAGCTCGATCTCGACCGAGTCGGCCGCGCCGTGGATGGCCGGCATCCTCTTCACGCTCGGCGCGTTCCTCCTGGTCCGCTTCGCCAGGCCCCTGCGTACCGACCGGGTCGGTGGGCGACTGCGCGGGCGCTTCCTCGGCCCCCTCGGCCTGGTCGCCGGCTTCGTCGACGCCACCGGCGGCGGAGGCTGGGGTCCGGTGGCCACCCCGGCGCTGCTGGTCTCCGGCCGCATGGAGCCGCGCAAGGTCATCGGCTCGGTGGACACCGCCGAGTTCGTGGTGGCGGGCGCGGCGAGCGTCGGCTTCCTGATCGGGTTGGGCACCGAGGGGTTCCTGCTCCCCATCGTCGGCGCGTTGCTCGTCGGCGGCCTCATCGCCGCCCCGCTGGCTGCCTGGCTGGTGCGCATCGTCCCGGCGCAACTGCTCGGCGCGGCGGTCGGCGGCGTGATCGTCCTGACCAACGCCCGGACCCTGATCCGGGCCGCTGAGCTGGACGGCCCGGTCCCTCCCGTTCTCTACGTCCTCCTGGCGGCCGGCTGGGTGGCAGCGCTGGTCCTGGCCGTGCGGGCCCTGCGCCGCACCCGCCGAGACCAGGCCGCAGCCGCAGCCATTGCCGCAGCCACTGTCGGGGTCTCCCCGGCCCCCGAGGTCGTTTCGGCCGGTCTCAGCAGCGCCGACACGCCAGCCGCCCACTGACCTCCGGCGAGGGCCGGCAGTCTTCGGACCCCCCCCGGTGGTGGGCCGCCCGTCCGCTGAGCGGCGGTAGGCGCGGTCCTACGGCACGCCACCGCGGCTCCGGCTGAGCCGGGCGCATGTCAGTCGGAATTGCCGCGCGAGCGCGATACCTGAGGGCGCCTCGGCTCCGGCTGAGCCCGGCGCATGTCAGTCGGGGATTGCCGCGCGATCGGTGATACCTGTGAGTCATCTTGATGACTCACAGGTATCACCTACCTGACGGGCTCGGCCGGTCAGGTGAGCAGGTCGTCGGCCGTCCCGGCCAGCAGCGCCCACGTCTCGTCGACGTGTCGTTCGACGGTCTGCGGCGAGCCGACCGCGAGCCGCAGGGTGTACCGGCCGTCCACCCGCGTGTGGGTCAGGTGCGCCCGTCCGGTGCCGTTCACCCGTGCCAGCAGGTCGGCGTTTGCGTCGTCGTCGGCGCGCAGCCGGAAGCAGACGAGCGAGAACGGGTGCGCCGCTGCCAACTCGAACCTGTCGTCGGAGCGGACCCGGTCGGCGAACCGGGCGGCCAGCGCCACCCCGGACCGGATGTGCGCGCGCAGCCCTTCGACGCCGTACCAGCGCAGCACGAACCACAGCTTCAACGCCCGGAAACGGCGGCCCAGCGGGACCTGCCAGTCCCGGTAGTCGATCACCGCACCGGAATCGGAGGCCGCGTTGCGCAGGAACTCCGGCAGTACGGTCAGCGCCTCGATCAACTCAACCCGGTCGGCCACCCAGAACGCGTCGCAGTCGAAGCCGGTGAGCAGCCATTTGTGCGGGTCGAAGCAGTACGAGTCGGCGTACTCCAGTCCGGCGTGCGACAAGCGCAGCTCGGGGCAGACGGCGGCGGCCCCCGCGTAGGCGGCGTCCACGTGCAGCCAGATCCCGTACTCGGCGCAGATCGCCCCGATCTCGGGCAGCGGGTCGACGGCGGTGGTGGAGGTGGTGCCGATGGTGGCGACCACGATGGTGGGTACGTCCCCGGCGGCCAGGTCGGCCTGGATCGCGGCCCGCAGCGCGTCCGGTAGCAGTGCCTGCGTTGCCGGGTCCACAGCGATCGACCGGATCCCGTCGGTGCCCAGACCGGCGATGCGTGCGGCTTTCTCGATCGAGGAGTGCCCGTGCACTGACGTGTACGCGCGGTAGCGCCGGTCGACGCCGACGTCGCGCCACCGACCTCCGCTGGCCCGGTGCAGCGCTGCGAGGGTGGCGACAAGGGTCGCCGAGGAGGCCGAGTCCTGTATGACGCCGCCGCCGGTGCCGGTGCCGGTCGAGCGGAACCGCTGGGGGAGATCCAGCAGTTGGGCCAGCCAGTCCATCAGGCATCGGTTACCGAGGGCAAGACCGTAGGTCGGAGCGGCCGGCACAGGCCGTGATGGCCATCGATATTGCGGACCGGAAAGCGCTTGCCCTACGATGCGCCTTGAGCCGGATCCGCGCATTCCCCAGGGCGTCCCACCCGATCAGATCGCCGTCCGTCGCCGTCGTGACGGGTCGTCCACCGTGCTTCCCGGGCAGGGCCGGTGGACCTACAGCGGTCATCACCGGATCTCCGGAGGCAGTTCATGCACCCGTCCAAACAACGGCTGATCCTGCTGGCCGCCACAACGGCGACAGCGGTCGTGGCCGGCAGTGTCGGGGCGGTCGTCGCCTCGGCCGCCGCCGCCGGCTGCCGGGTCGACTACCAGGTCACCAACCAGTGGCAGGGCGGCTTCGGCGCCAACGTCACCGTCACCAATCTCGGCGACCCGGTCAACGGCTGGGCTCTGACCTGGTCGTACGCCGCCGGGCAGCAGGTCACGCAGGCGTGGAGCGCCGCTGTCACCCAGTCGGGCGAGCAGGTCACCGCGCGCAACGTCGACTACAACGGCGCGATCGCCACCAACGGCACCGCCTCGTTCGGCTTCAACGGCTCGTGGACCAGCAGCAATCCGGTGCCGACCAGCTTCGCGCTCAACGGTGTCACCTGCACCGGCGCGCCGGCCACCGATGGCCCGACGACGCCGCCACCCACCACTCCGCCACCGACGACCCCACCGCCGACCACTCCGCCACCGACGACGCCGCCACCGACGACCCCGCCGCCGACCTCAGGCGTACTTCAGATGGAGAACCTGGACCGGGGGCTCGTCAGCGTCCGATCCGGCAGCGGCAACCTGGTCTCCTGGCGGCTGCTCGGCACCGAGACCTCGGGCGTGGCGTTCAACCTCTACCGGGGCTCGACCCGGGTCAACTCCAGCCCGATCACCGGCGCCACCAACTACCTCGACAACGGCGCGGCGGCCGGCTCGACGTACACGGTGCGGGCCGTGGTGGGCGGCGCCGAGCAGGCGGCGTCGGCACCCGCGCTCCAGTTCGGCGACGGTTACCTGGACGTGCCGTTGCAGGTCCCCGCCGGGGGCACCACCCCCAGTGGGGAGAGCTACACCTACAGCGCCAACGACGCCTCCGTCGGCGACCTCAACGGTGACGGCAGCTACGAGATCGTGCTGAAGTGGGATCCGTCCAACGCCAAGGACAACTCCCAGTCCGGCTACACCGGCAACGTCTACGTCGACGCGTACACCCTCACCGGCACCCGGTTGTGGCGCATCGACCTGGGCCGCAACATCCGGGCCGGCGCGCACTACACCCAGTTCCAGGTGTACGACTACGACGGTGACGGCCGCGCAGAGGTGGCAATGAAGACCGCCGACGGCACCCGGTCCGGCACCGGTCAGCTCATCGGTTCGTCGTCTGCGGACTACCGCAACTCCAGCGGCTACGTGCTCTCCGGCCCGGAGTACCTGACCATGTTCAACGGCCAGACCGGCGCGATCCTGTCCACCGTCAACTACGACCCGCCGCGCGGCACCGTGTCGTCCTGGGGCGACTCGTACGGCAACCGCGTCGACCGGTTCCTCGCCGGCACCGCCTATCTGGACGGGCAGCGCCCCTCGCTGATCATGGCGCGGGGCTACTACACCCGTGCGGTCATCGCGGCCTGGGACTTCCGCAACGGCACGCTGACCAAGCGCTGGACGTTCGACTCGAACTCCTCGGGCAACGGCGCCGCCGCCGGTCAGGGCAACCACCAGCTCTCGGTCGCCGATGTCGACGGGGACGGCCGCCAGGAGATCGTGTACGGCGCCGCCACCATCGACGACAACGGCCGGCTGCTCTACTCCACAGGCAATGGGCACGGTGACGCCCTGCACGTCGGCGACCTCGACCCGGGCCGTGCCGGCCTGGAGGTGTTCAAGGTCGACGAGGACGCCAGCAAGCCCAGTTCCTGGTTCGCCGACGCGCGTACCGGTCAGATCCTGTGGTCCACGCCAGCCTCGGGCGACAACGGCCGGGGCGTCTCGGCGGACATCTGGGCGGGCAGCCCCGGTGCCGAGTCGTGGTCGTCGGCGGTTAACGGGCTGGCCAACACCAGGGGGCAGAACGTCGGCCGCAAGCCGTCGTCGGCCAACTTCCTGGCCTGGTGGGACGGCGACCCGGTGCGGGAGCTGCTCGACGCCACGAAGATCGACAAGTACGGCACGGGCGGGGAGACCCGGCTGCTCACCGGCAATGGCGTGGCGTCAAACAACGGCACCAAGTCCACGCCGGCGCTCTCCGGTGACATCCTTGGCGACTGGCGCGAAGAGGTGATCTGGCGGACCAGCGACAGCCGGGCGCTGCGCATCTACAGCACGCCCACGCCGACCAGCACCCGGATCTACACGCTGATGCACGACCCGCAGTACCGCGTGGCTGTCGCCTGGCAGAACACCGCCTACAACCAGCCGCCGCACCCGGGGTTCTTCATCGGCGACCAGATGGGCACCCCGCCGACCCCGAACATCTACCTACGTTGATCTGGCGGTCCTGATCGGGTTCGCCTAAGGTGGCAGGCACCGGGCCGCAGCCGCGGAATCCGCACAGCTGCAGCCCGGTGCTCCACACCGCGGCACCTCCGACCCGTCCCGACCGGGGATGCCGTACCACCACCGGAACCAACATTAGGCACCGTCCGGGTCGCGGGGGTGACGCTGACGTGAAGATCGTGTTTCACGCGTCCCGGCGCAAACCGCCCGCCACCTGCTCGGCGATCAACTCGTACGAGCGCACCCGGTCCTGCACGTCGTAGACGAGCGTGGTCAACATCAGCTCGTCGGCGCCCGTACGCTCCAGCAGGTCTGTCAACTGCCGACGCACCGTCTCCGGCGAGCCCATGGCCTGACCGTCGCGCCGTTGCAGGACGAACTCCCGCTCGATCTCGGTGTACGGGTACGCCGCCGCCTCGTCGGGGGTGGACAGCGGCTCCGGCCGCCCGGACCGCAGCTTCAAGAACGACAGGGCGCTCGGCCCGGTCAGCCACTCGGCCCGTTCGTCGGTCTCGGCGCACACCGCGTTGACGGCCACCATCGCGTACGGCTTGTCCAGCCACTGCGACGGCCTGAAGTTCTGCCGGTAAAGCGCCAGCGCCGGAAGCGTGTTCGCCGAGCTGAAGTGGTGCGCGAAGGAGAACGGCAGGCCGAGCAGGCCAGCGAGCTGGGCGCTGAACCCGCTGGACCCGAGAAGCCACACCGCCGGCTGCTCACCCTGACCGGGGGTGGCGATGATCTGCCCGGGACGCTCCCCGCTGAAGTAGTTCATCAGGTCGGCCAGCTCCCGCGGGAAGCCCTCCGCCGAGAGCCCCTCCATCGTGCGGCGCAACGCCAACGCGGTCACCTGGTCGGTGCCCGGCGCCCGGCCGATGCCCAGGTCGATCCGACCCGGGTGCAGCGCCTCCAGGGTGCCGAACTGCTCGGCCACCACGAGCGGCGCGTGGTTGGGCAGCATCACCCCGCCCGAGCCGAGGCGGATCGTCGAGGTGTTCGCTGCCAGGTGGGCCAGGAGCACCGCCGGAGCCGAGCTGGCGATCGCCGGCATGTTGTGGTGCTCGGCCACCCAGAACCGGCGGTAGCCCAGCTCCTCAGTGCGTCGCGCCAACTCGGTGGTGGCCTGCAACGCCGCGCCAGCGGTGGTTCCCTTGGCAACCGGGGCAAGATCAAGAACAGACATCGGTACGGTGATCACACGCGTGGCCAACCCGCCGCCGGCCGGTTTTGTTCCGGCCTCGCCGTGTTCGTCGGGCAACTCACCCGCTGCTCAGCCCAGCCCACGGACCTGTTCGAAGATCAAACTCGTCTGCGTGTGCTGCACCGCCGGGTCGACCGCCAGGTGGTCCAGCACGAAGTCCCGCAGCGCGTCACCCGAGGCCGCCCGCACGTGCAGCACGTAGTCCTCCGCGCCGGCCACGTGGAACACCGACACCACTCCGGGCAGCCGCACGGAACGGGCCCGGAACGCGTCCACCGCCGCCCGTTCGTGCGCGGTCAACCGTACCGACACCAGCGCCTGCAACGGCAGCCCCAGTGCCGCCGGGTCCACCTCGGCGTGGAACCCGCGGATCGCCCCGCGCTCGCGCAACGCCCGCGTACGCGTCAGACACGTCGACGGCGCCACCCCCACCCGCTCGGCGAGGGCGTTGTTCGGCATTCGGCCGTCCGCGGCCAACTCGGCGAGGATCGCGCGATCCACCTCGTCCAGCGGTGGATACGACCGCACATCGTTCGGCTCAGGGGGCATCCGAGCATCCTTGCCCGAATCAGCGAACAAATCTAGAGTCATCCATAGAATCATCTGCGGATCTATTGCCGCCATGGCACCAGATGTTCGACGCTACCGCCATGATGACGGTGGACACCCAAGCCGTACACGCCGGCCGCGACGACCTGCGCGCGCTCGGCGTGCACGTACCGCCTATCGACTTCTCCACCACCAACCCACTGCCCTCGGTCGACGACGGCGGCAACGCCTACGAGCAGCTCGCCACCGGCGGCACGCTCCCCGCCGAGGGCGGCGCCGTCTACCAGCGGCTCTGGAACCCCACCGTCGCCCGCTTCGAAACCGCCCTCGCCGAACTGGAGGGCACCGCCCAGGCCGTCGCCTTCGCCAGCGGCATGGCCGCTCTCACCGCGACAGTGCTCGCCGCCACCCGGGACGGCAAGCGCAACATCGTCGCCGTCCGGCCCCTCTACGGCGGCACCGACCACGTCCTGGCCACCGGCCTGCTCAGCACCACAGTCACCTGGGCCGACCCGGATCAGGTCGCCGCGGCCATCCGCCCGGACACCGCACTCGTCGTCATCGAGACACCCGCCAACCCGACCCTCGACCTGGTCGACATCGCGGCCCTCGCGGCCGCGGCCGGCGACGTGCCGCTACTCGTCGACAACACCGTCGCCACCCCCGTCCTGCAACAACCCGCCCGCCACGGCGCAGCCCTCGTCCTGCACAGCGCCACCAAGAGCATCGGTGGCCACGGCGACGTCCTGGCCGGAGTCGTGGCCTGCGACGCCGACTGGGCCACCCGACTGCGCCAGGTCCGCGCCGTCACCGGCGCGATCCTGCATCCCCTCGGCGGCTACCTCCTGCACCGCGGCCTACAGACCCTGCCGCTGCGCGTCCGCGCCCAGCAGGCCGGCGCCGAGAAGCTCGCCGGCTGGCTCGCCGACCACCCCGCCGTACACCGGGTGCACCACCCCTCGGTGTACGACCCGGCGGCGCTCGTCGGCCGGCAGATGGCCGGCCCCGGCAGCCTGCTCGCCTTCGAGGTACGCGGCGGCGCACCCGCCGCGGCCACCGTCGCCGGCGCCTGCGAGCTCATCACCCACGCGGTGTCTCTCGGTGGCGTCGACACCCTCATCCAGCACCCCGCCTCGCTGACCCACCGGCCGGTCGAAGGCGACGCGAAGCCCGCAGGCGGCCTGCTGCGCCTCTCGGTCGGTCTGGAGGACCCCGAGGACCTGCGCGCCGACCTCGCACGCGCGCTCGACACGATCGCCTGACGACCCGCAGCCCGCGCATCCGTCCCGCTGCGCGGGCTGCGCATCGCCACGTCACCGGCGTCGCTGAGGCGCCGTCGGAGCAGCAGCCGGCGCAGCACCGGCACCGGTCGGTCGTCACGAGGCGCTGTCACCGAAATGAGGGACCAGGTAGCTGACGGGTCGGTCGGATTGTCGACATCCAGCGGGCGACGACGACACCGTGGCACCAGTGCCGGACATCGCTGGTGCGAGTCGATTGACGCGCCCTCGCCGAAGCGTGGTGTGGGCGTTCGCTGTCGAGCGGATGGTGTGCCCGCGAGCGCGGAGAATGCGGGCGCGTGCCGCATCTGCGGTGTGCGCACACCTGCCTGGTCGAACAGGTGTGCGACGAGGTGCCGGGAGCGGGATTCGAACCCGCAAGCCCTTTCGGGCAGAAGTGTTTGAGACTTCCGTGTATGCCGTTCCACCATCCCGGCGGGTGCCGCTTACTGTACCCGACTACGCTTCTGCGGGAGCATGGGTGGTAGCCGTGCAGAAGCGATGGTGGGGGTAGGGCTGGTGGCTGAGATGCCGACGGATGCCGAGCGCAGGCGCGTACTGATCGCCGAGGACGAGGCGCTGATCCGGCTGGACCTCGCCGAGATGCTTGTCGAAGAGGGCTACGAGGTGGTGGGGGAGGCCGGCGACGGCGAGACCGCCGTCCGTCTCGCCGAGGAGTTGAAGCCCGACCTCGTCATCCTCGACATCAAGATGCCGATCATGGACGGGTTGGCCGCCGCCGAGCGGATCGCCGGCGCCCGGATCGCCCCGGTGATCATCCTGACCGCGTTCAGCCAGCGTGACCTGGTGGAGCGGGCGCGGGCGGCGGGCGCGATGGCGTACCTCGTGAAGCCCTTCCAGAAGAGCGACCTGGTCCCGGCGGTGGAGATCGCGCTGTCGCGTTACTCGGAGGTCGCGGCCCTGGAGGCCGAGGTCGCGAGCCTCACCGACCGCCTGGAGATCCGCAAGACGGTGGAGCGCGCCAAGGGCGCGCTGATGACCACCTACGGGATGACCGAGCCGCAGGCGTTCAAGTGGATCCAGCGCACCGCCATGGACCACCGGATGACAATGAAAGATGTCGCCGAGCGGATCCTCACGGAGACCGCCGGCGGCGAGGCGACTCAGCCGACCGTCTGAGTGCCCGGCCCGCGTGGAGGGCACACCGCCGGGCGGTCGGTGGCTAGCATCGACAGATGTCGGTCCGACGGGTTGTCGCGGTGTTCGGCCTCTTCGCGCTGCTGCTCGCGGGTTGTGACGGGCCACCGACGGGCGACGGGTCGGCCGGGCCGACGACGGCTGCCGCGCCGGCGCTGCGGCCGGGTTGGCAGGCGCTGACGCTGCCGGCGCCGCCGGGCGCCGCCGGGCGGTTGCTGGTCCGCGACCTGGCGGCCTGTGCGGGTCGGTGGTTCCTGGCCGGTGGCGTCGCGGACGCCGCCGGCGGCACCCGTCCAGCGGCGTGGACCAGCGTGGACGGTACGACCTGGACGTCGCTGCCGGTACGCGCGGATTCCTTCTACGGCAGGCAGAACGTGCTGTCCTCAGTGGCCTGCCGCGACGGTGCGGCGGCGGTGATCGGCGCGAAGGTCGGTGGGGCACACGGTTATCCGCGGATCAGCACCTGGCGGCAGCGGGCCGACGGCGCCCTGGTCGAGGTGCAGGCGCCGTTCGAGACGTACGGCGGGCCGACGGCGGTGAACGTGTCCCGGCTGGCGGCGGGTCCGTCGGGCTGGCTGATCGTCGGCAACCGCTCGGCGGGCGCGGCCTCGTGGGTGTCGACGCCGGCCGCGGAGGAGTTCGCGCTGATCGAGGGCGCACCAGAGCTGGCGAGTGACGCCGTGGGCGTGACCTGGGCGTTCGACGCGGTGGCCGTACCGTCGGGTTGGTTGGTGGTGGGCGGTCTGCTGCCGGCTGGTCGGATCGACAGGGACCCAGCGGTGTGGTCGTCGCCGGACGGGCGGTCGTGGCGGCGCACGGTGTTGCCGGGCGGCTCGGAGTACGAGGAGTTGCAGCGGGTGGCAGTGGTCGGCGGGGTGCCGGTGGCTGTCGGGTTGCGTGGGTCGACGTTCGGCGCGTGGCGGCAGGAGCCGTCGGGCTGGGTGGCCGCGGGATCGTTCGGGCGGCGGTCGTCGACGGGCGTGCCGACGGTGGCGTCGCTGGTGACGGCGGGAGATCGCCTGGTCGCGGCGGTGACCGACGGTTCCCGTCACTCGCTGTGGATCTCGACGGACCGGGGTGGGTCGTGGCGGGAGGCCGTGCTGCCACTGGAGGTAGCGGCGGGCGCCGATCGGGACGTTGCGCTGGTGGCGGTGGGTGACCGGTGGTGGTTGGCGGCGGACGACGGTTCACGAGCCGGTCTGTGGTGGGCGAGCGGGTCGGGCACCTGACGGGCGGCGAATGGGCGGCACCGCGGCGCAGTCGTGCCGACGATCGGGAATTTTCCCAGCTCAGGCAGTGTTTTCGCGGCTTCTGCCGGGTCCGACGGGGGTGGCGCGGTCCCCTCCGGACGCAGACTTAAGGACCGATCGACGGATTCGCCTGTTACGGGCATCGGCACGATGGTGCACGTCTTCGTAACGGTTTCGCAGACCCCCCGTTCAGGCCTTCCACGACGGTGCGCGATGTCGGTACGCTCCGCCATCACGAGCCGTAACGCAGGGGGAGTCCTTGCGGGGTGGGTGGAATTGCGGGTCAGCTGCTGTCGCCGTCACTAGCGGGTCAGCCGCGTCCGCATCTGGAGGAGGTCAGGAAGCCGTGAGGCGAAGCTATGTACGGGCGCTGGGAACTGTCGCGCTCGCCGCGTCCCTGGTGGTCGCGGCCGGTTGCCAGGATTCCGGTGGCAGCGAGGGTGGAACCGCGTCCGGTGACTGCGGTGGCAAGATTGCTATCTTCGGCGCGTTCACCGGTGACAACGCGGGCCTGGTGATCCCGTCGCTCAACGGCGCGAAGCTCGCCGTGAAGCAGTTCAACGAGGCGAACCCGGACTGCAAGGTCACCATGCAGGAGTTCGACACCCAGGGTGACCCGGCTGTCGCGACCCCGTTCGCGAACCAGATCGCCGGGGACAACTCGTTCCTCGGTGTCATCGGTGGTCACTTCTCCGGTGAGTCGGACGCGACGATGCCGATCTACCAGGCCGCGGGCCTGGCGATGGTCAGCCCGTCGGCGACCCGGACCGACCTGACCCAGAAGGGCAACACGTCCTTCTTCCGGGTCGTCGGCAACGACGGCACGCAGGCCGGCGCGGTGGCCAGCTACATGAAGTCGCAGAACGCGCAGAAGGTCTTCATGGTCGATGACGCCAGCGCTTACGGCGCGGGTATCACCGACGAGCTGGGCAAGCAGCTCGGCCCGCTGGTGGTCAACAAGGACAAGATCCAGGAGCGGCAGTCGCAGTTCGACGCCACCATCTCCAAGATCAAGTCGTCGCAGGCGGACTTCGTCTTCTACGGCGGTTACACCCGTGAGGCCGCTCCGCTGGTGAAGCAGATGCGTGCCGCCGGTGTCCAGGCCAAGTTCGTCGGCCCGGACGGTCTGTACGACACCGCGTTCCCGAAGGGTGCCTCCGGCGGCGCCGAGGGCGCCATCATCACCTGCCCGTGCCTCCCGGCCGACAAGGCCGGCGGCACCTTCTCCGCCGACTACCAGAAGGAGTACGGCATCCCGCCGGGCTCCTACGGCGCTGAGGGCTTCGACGGCGCGAAGGTCTACCTGGACGCCTTCAAGGACGGCAAGAAGACCCGGGCCGACATCCTGGCGTACGTGAAGTCGTACGACAAGCAGGGTGTGTCGAAGTACATCAAGTTCGACGACAAGGGTGACGTCGACCCGTCGAAGGTCGTCATCTGGGCTTACCAGATCAAGGGCGAGGCCATCGAGGCGCTGCAGGAGCTCAAGCTCAGCTGACGCCCAGGCGCTGGAGTGCGGCCGGGGTCTATCCACCCCGGCCGCACTCGATTCAAGGAGACCCCCGGTGCATTTCGATGAACTGATCGGCCATTTCGGCCAGCACACGGTCGATGGCCTGTCCAAGGGCGCCATCTATGCCCTGATCGCCCTCGGCTACACCCTCGTCTATGGCGTCCTGCGCCTTATCAACTTCGCGCACTCCGAGGTCTTCATGGTCGGCACCTTCGCGGTGCTGATCCTCTGGAACCAGCTCGGGGTGGAAAATAACCCACCTATCGGCCAGGCGATCCTGCTCCTGGTGCTCGGTTTGGTCGTCGCGGCGGCCGCCTCCGGCGGCACAGCCCTGGCGCTGGAACGGATCGCGTACCGGCCGTTGCGGCGCAAGAACGCGCCGCCGCTGATCTTCCTGATCACCGCCATCGGTCTGTCGCTGGTCTTCGTGGAGCTCTTCGGGCAGGTGCTGCCCAAACTGTTCGGCAGCATGCTGCCGGATGTGTTCGGCCGGCCCCGGCAGATCATCGGTATGCCGACGATCATTCAGCAGGAAACCCTGTTCACCATCGGCAACACGGCGATCACGAACATCCAGCTGATCGTCTTCGTGTCGGCCGTGGTGATGATGGCGCTGCTGGACTGGTTCATCAACCGCACCCGGTACGGCCGTGGTGTGCGGGCGGTGGCGCAGAACCCGGAAACCGCCGCGCTGATGGGCGTCAACCAGGAGCGCGTGATCATGCTGATCTTCGTGATCGGTGGCATCATGGCCGGCGCCGCCGCTCTGCTGTGGAGCATGCGGTTCGGCTTCACGCAGAACAGCATCGGCTTCGTGCTCGGCCTCAAGGCGTTCACCGCAGCGGTGCTCGGCGGCATCGGTAACCTGCGCGGCGCGCTGCTGGGTGGCCTCTTCCTCGGCATCGTCGAGGTCTACGGCGCCACGCTCTTCGCGTCCAACTGGGAGGACGTCATCGCCTTCGTGGTGCTGATCGTGGTGCTGATGTTCCGGCCCACCGGTCTGTTGGGCGAGTCGCTCGGGAGGGCCCGCGCATGATTGACAAGCTTCGCACCGCAGACCGCCGCCGGGTCGGTATTCTGAACTCGGTCGGCGACCGCTGGCAGGCACTGCCGAGGTGGCAGAAGGCCGTGGGCGTCGTCGCTCTGCTGGTCTTCCTCTACCACCTGCCGTACCTGGGCAAGCTGCCCGGTGGTCTCATGATCCCCGGTCTGAACAACCTGCGTACCGACTCGATCGAGGGCGGCAACAACTGGGCGGGCGTGCTCTTCGTCTGCGCCATCTACGTGCTCGTCGCGATCGGCCTGAACGTGGTGGTCGGCCTCGCCGGCCTCCTCGACCT
Organism: Micromonospora sp. NRRL B-16802; assembly: GCF_001279555.1. Classification (NCBI taxonomy): domain Bacteria; kingdom Bacillati; phylum Actinomycetota; class Actinomycetes; order Micromonosporales; family Micromonosporaceae; genus Micromonospora; species Micromonospora sp. NRRL B-16802. The sequence continues at coordinate 272,951 of NZ_LGEB01000075.1, forward strand.
GGGCTACATCGGCTTCTTCGCCATCGGCGCGTACAGCGTGGCGCTGTTCGGTTCGGTGAACTCGCCGGTGGTCAAGTGGATCCAGCAGGAGTTCGACCTGCCGCCGACCTGGGCGGTGACCTGGGGCATCTGTCTCCTGCTCGCGATCGTGCTGACGATGATCTCCGGGGTGATCCTGGGCTGGCCGACGCTTCGGCTGCGCGGTGACTACCTCGCCATCGTGACGCTCGGCTTCGGTGAGATCATCCGGATCGTGGCCCGCAACGCCACTGGGGTCACCAACGGCCCGGTCGGTATCTCGGCCATTCCCGGTCCGGAGGGTCCGCCCTCGGCGGACAACAAGGTCTTCGGTCTGATCGACGCGAAGCCCTGGTACTGGCTGGCGATCACGTTCGTGCTGCTGATGGTGGTCCTGGTCCGCCGGTTGGAGCACAGCCGGGTCGGCCGGGCGTGGCTGGCGGTCCGTGAGGACGAGGACGCCGCCGCGGTGATGGGCGTGTACCCGTTCAAGTTCAAGCTCTGGGCGTTCGCCATGGGTGCGGCGCTCGGTGGCCTGTCGGGCTTCCTCTTCGGCAGCCGGAACGCGTTCATCGACCCGACACAGTTCAACGCGAATCTGTCCATCCTCTTCGTCGCCATGGTCGTGGTCGGCGGTTCCGGCAACATGATCGGCGTCTCGCTCGGCGCCGTGCTGTTGGCGTACCTGCCGGAGCGGTTCCGCGACTTCGCCGACTACCGGTGGCTGGTCTTCGGCCTGGCCATGGTGCTGGTGATGATCCTGCGTCCGCAGGGTCTGATCCCCAGCCGGCGGCGAGCCCGCGAGTTGAAGGATCGCGCGGCGGAGGCAGAGGAGGCGCCCGCTCATGTCTGACCAGCCCACCAGCACTGCGACGCCGAAGATCCCGACTCAACCGGGGCCGCGGCAGGTGCTTCTCGAAGTTGACGACGTCACGCTCCGCTTCGGCGGCGTGGTCGCCCTCGACAAGATCAATTTCCAGATCTACGAGGGTGAGATCCTCGGTCTCATCGGGCCGAACGGCGCCGGCAAGACCACCAGCTTCAACGTGATGACGGGGGTCTACAAGCCGACCTCCGGTGCGGTCCGGTTCCGTGGCCAGAAGGTGACCGGCCGCAAGCCGCACCAGATCAGCCAGCTCGGCATCTCCCGGACGTTCCAGAACATCCGTCTCTTCCCGGAGATGACGGCGTTGGAGAACGTCATGGTCGGCACGGACTCCCGGCACAAGACAAGCGTGCCCGGGGCGCTCTTCCGGTTCCCCCGGAAGAAGGCTAAGCCGCACGAGTTGCCGCAGGTGACCGCCGAGTCGGGCATCCAGCGGACGTGGCAGGAGACGCGCCGGACGTTCGCCAAGACGTTCGGTCTGTCCCGGCACATCCTGGAGGAGCGGGCGGCCGAGGCCAAGGCGCTGGAGCTGCTGCGCTTCGTCGGGATCGCCGACCGGGCCAACGACGAGGCACGCAACCTCCCGTACGGCTACCAGCGTCGGTTGGAGATCGCCCGTGCGATGGCCACCGAGCCGAAGCTGATCTGCCTGGACGAGCCGGCCGCCGGCTTCAACCCGGCGGAGAAGGAGGAGCTTCTCACCCTGATCCGGAAGATCCGCGACATGGGCCTGACCGTGCTGCTCATCGAGCACGACATGCGGCTGGTCATGGGGGTCACCGACCGGATCGTGGTGTTGGAGTTCGGCCGCAAGATCGCCGAGGGTGCGCCCGCGGAGGTCAGCCGCGATCCGAAGGTGATCGCCGCGTACCTGGGGGAGTCCGCCGATGACGCTGCTTGATCTCGAGAACGTCTCCGTCGCCTACGGCCGGATCGAGGCGCTGCACGGCATCAGCCTGAGCGTCAACGAGGGTGAGGTGGTGGCACTGATCGGCGCGAACGGCGCCGGTAAGACCACCACCATGCGGGCCATCTCCGGGACGCGGGCGCTGGCCGGCGGAAAGATCACCTTCAACGGCGAGGACATCAGCAAGCTCCGGGCCGACCTGCGGGTCGTCCGGGGGTTGTGCCAGTCCCCGGAGGGCCGGCAGATCTTCCCAGGTATGACGGTCATGGAGAACCTGGACATGGGGGCGTACACCCGGCGGGACTCCGCCGGCATCGCCGCCGACCTGGACCGGGTGATGACCCTCTTCCCGCGGCTGCGCGAGCGGCGCAAGCAGGCTGGCGGCACCCTGTCCGGCGGCGAGCAGCAGATGCTCGCTGTCGGTCGGGCGCTGATGAGCCGGCCGAAGCTGCTGCTGCTCGACGAGCCGTCGATGGGTCTGGCTCCGCTGGTGATCCGGCAGATCTTCGACATCATCACGGAGATCAACCAGCAGGGCACCACGATCCTGCTGGTGGAGCAGAACGCCCAGCAGGCGCTCTCCCGGGCGCACCGGGGCTACGTGTTGGAGACCGGCCGGATCGTGAAGGAGGGGTCCGGTCAGGACCTCCTGCATGACCCGTCGATCAAGGAGGCGTACCTCGGCGTGGCCTGAGCCATCCCGTCCGGCGGCCGGCTGTCCCCACACGGGGGTAGCCGGCCGCCGGCGTTGGAAGGCCGGCTGTCCTCACACGAGGTAGTCAGCCGTCGGCGTTGGCGGGCCGGCTGTCCGTTTTCGCGGCGGTCGCGCGGTGCCGCCACCCGGGGGTGTCGGTGCGACGGACTAGAGTCGCTGCCGTGACAGCTACGACGCCGCGCCTGCTCCTCGTCGACGGACATTCCATGGCATACCGGGCCTTCTTCGCCCTGCCCGTGGAAAACTTCTCCACCACGACGGGTCAGCCGACCAACGCGGTCTACGGCTTCACGTCGATGCTGATCAACGTGCTGCGCGACGAGCAGCCCACCCACATCGTCGTCGCCTTCGACGTCTCCCGCCGCTCCTTCCGCACCGACAAGTACGCGGAGTACAAGGCCGGCCGCAGCGAGACGCCCACCGACTTCAAGGGCCAGGTAAGCCTCGTCAAGGAGGTCCTGGCCGCGCTCCAGATCCCGGTGGTGGAGAAGGAGGGCTTCGAGGCCGACGACGTCATCGCCACGCTCGCCTGCCAGGCCCGCGACCAGGGCATGTCGGTGCTGATCAGCAGCGGCGACCGGGACGCGTTCCAACTCGTCGACGACCAGATCACAGTCCTCTACCCGCGCAAGGGCGTCTCCGACCTGGCCCGGATGGACCCGGCGGCGATCGAGGCGAAGTACGGCGTCGGGCCGGCGCAATACCGGGATCTGGCCGCACTTGTCGGCGAGACCAGCGACAACCTGCCCGGCATCCCCGGTGTCGGCCCGAAGACCGCCGCCAAGTGGATCACCACGTACGGCGGGGTGGAGGGCGTGATCGCCCGCGCCGACGAGATCAAGGGCAAGGCCGGCGACAGCCTGCGCGAGCGGCTCGCCGACGTGATCCGCAACTACGAGATCAACCGGCTCGTGTCCGATCTGGAGCTGCCGCTGCGCCCGGAGGACACCCGCTGGACCGGTTGGGACCGCGAGGCGGTGCACCAGGTCTTCGACACCCTTGAGTTCCGCATCCTGCGTGACCGGCTCTACCAGTACCTCGAGGCCGTCGAGCCGGAGGCCGAGTCCGGCTTCGACCTCACCGGCGAGGTGCTCACGGTGCCGGGGGCGCTGAGCGCCTGGCTGGGCACCCACACCCCGGCCGGCACCTCGGTCGGGTTGGCCGTCAAGCTCGACACCGGCCCCAACCGCCGGCACACCGCCTCGATCACCGGCCTGGCGTTGGCCACCGCCGGTGGCGCTGCCGCCTGGGTCGACCCGGCGCAGCTCGACCCGGCCGACGAGAGCGCGCTGGCCGCCTGGCTGGCCGACCCGCAGCGACCGAAGGTGCTGCACGACAGCAAGCCGGCAGTGCTGGCCTGCTCCGCGCACGGCTGGGAGTTGGCCGGCATCGTCCGCGACACCCAGATCGCGGCATACCTGGCCCGTCCCGACCAGCGCTCCTATGACCTGACCGACCTGGCGCTGCGCTACCTGCACCGTGAGCTGCGGGTGGACGTGCCGGAGACCGGCCAACTCACCCTCGACGGGCTGGGCGACGAGGGCGTGGCCGAGCAGAACCTCATGCTCCAGGCGCGGGCCACCCTCGACCTCGCCGACGCGATCGACGCCGAGCTGTCCCGCGACGGCGAGCAGTCCGCCCGCCTGATGGCCGGGGTGGAGCTGCCTCTGATGCGGGTCCTCGCCGGCATGGAACGCACCGGCATCGCCGCCGACACCCACTACCTGTCCGAATTGGAGGCGCACTTCGCGGCAGAGGTGAAGGCCGCCGCGCAGGGCGCGTACGAGGCGGTGGGCCGGGAGTTCAACCTCGGCTCGCCCAAGCAGTTGCAGGAGATCCTCTTCACCGAGCTGGGCCTGCCCAAGACCAAGAAGATCAAGACGGGCTACACCACCGACGCCGACGCGCTCCAGTGGCTCTACGCCCAGCAGCCGCACCCGGTGCTGGCCCACCTGCTGCGCCACCGGGACGTGGCCAAGCTCAAGTCGACAGTGGACGGCCTGCTGAAGTCCGTCTCCGACGACGGCCGGATCCACACCACCTTCAACCAGACGGTGGCGGCCACCGGGCGGCTCTCGTCCACCGAGCCCAACCTGCAGAACATCCCCATCCGCACCGAGGAGGGCCGGCGCATCCGTCGCGCCTTCGTCGTGGGGGAGGGCTACGAGTGCCTGCTCACCGCCGACTACAGCCAGATCGAAATGCGGATCATGGCGCATCTCTCGTCGGACGACGCGCTCATCGACGCGTTCAACTCCGGCGCCGACTTCCACGCGGCCACGGCCTCGTCGGTCTTCGGAGTGCCGGTCGACGAGGTCACCCCCGACCAGCGCCGCAAGATCAAGGCAATGAACTACGGCCTGGCGTACGGGCTGAGCGCGTTCGGGCTGTCCCAGCAGCTCAATATCGGCACCGAAGAAGCGCGCGGGCTCATGGAAAACTACTTCGCCGGCTTCGGCGGAGTGCGCGACTACCTGCACCAGGTCGTCGCCCGCGCCCGCCAGGACGGCTACACCTCGACAATCCTCGGTCGCCGCCGCTACCTGCCCGACCTCGTCAGCGACAACCGGCAGCGCCGCGACATCGCCGAGCGGATGGCCCTCAACGCCCCGATCCAGGGCTCCGCGGCCGACATCATCAAGGTGGCGATGCTGCACGTCGACACCGCGCTGAACGACGCAGGCCTGCGCTCCCGCATGCTGCTGCAGGTGCACGACGAGCTGGTCTTCGAGGTCGCCCCCGGCGAGCGCGAGGCACTGGAGGCGCTGGTCCGGCGCGAGATGGGCGAGGCGTACCCGCTGTCGGTGCCGCTTGAGGTGTCGGTGGGCGAGGGGCGGGACTGGAACAGCGCTGATCACTGAGGGTTTGTGGTTGGGGTTGGTGGGGTTCCGGGGCAGCCCGACCCGCTCCGGGCGGTCAGGCTTGATCCCTGCGCGGGTCGGGCTGCCCCGGAACCCCGACCGGGTCATCCTGGTCGCTTGCCGGCAGCCTGCACCCGGTGGTCTGAGCCTGCGTTGCTGTGCTCCTGGGCTACTGTGCTCCTGGGGTTGATCTTTGTGGGGCGGGACGCTTCGGGTTGTTACTTGAGGGGGTCGTGGCCCCAGTTCATCAGGGACCAGCGCCACTTCGTGTCGCGGACGTCGCCGGAGGGGCGCTGGGCCATGTGCCGGCGGACGTAGCCGACCACCTTGCGCATGTGCTTGTAGTCGCCCTCGGACAGGTCCGCGCGCTTGCGCCGCAACAGGTTGACGATCTTCCGCCCCGAGTCGTGCCCGACTGACTCGCCGCCACCGGACTGGCCGCCCTTGTGCCAGCCGACCTGCTTCGACTCGTCGGTCTCAAGCCAGCTGGACAGCTCGCCGGGCTTCATGTTCACCGCCTCGGTGAACTCCCGGTAGATGTCCCGGCCCTGATCGTCAGCCCTGCTCATGACGCAGCTCGCTGATCTCCCGCGCCACGCCGTACGCGCGGGTGCCGTGGGCCGACCAGCGAGACACGGTCGCCCTCGTGGAAGCTCCGTTCGGCCATGCCCTTCGGCTACCCGACCCCGCCGGGGCGAAACGACCTGCGCGGACTACGGGGTGATCTCGTTGATCGGCAGCTTGATCTCGAACGGCTCGGTCAGCTCGATCACGTCGGCGCCGTCGGCCGCCAGCTCGTACTGCCGCTCGCCGCCGGGCCCGACGTGGTCGCCGATCCGGTACGCGTAGACATGCAGCGGGTCCTGCTCGATGCGCCAGTAGAAGGGGATGCCGGCGGCGGCGTACTCGCCGGGTTTGGCGAACCGGTCGATCCGCCGGGTGCCCGGCGAAACGATCTCCACGGCGAGGACGACGTCCTCCGAACGCAGCATTGACTGATCAGACGGCACGCCGGCGCGGTACAGCAGGACGTCCGGATGTCGGCTGGTGTTGAAACCGAGCCCGACGCCGACGGCCTGGGCGACCCGGAGGTTGCTGGGCGCGTGGGCTTGTAGCCACCGACGTACCAGGAATGAGATGTCCTGATGGCCCAGGGTGGGGGAAGGTGTCACCTGGATGACTCCATCGACGAGTTCGACGCGGGGGGCGTCATCCGGCAGGTCGAGCAGATCCTCGACCGTGTAGTCGGCGCGCTGCTGCCGCATCGGGTCCGGACACCAGGGGCCAGGTGGTGTCCGGATGGGCTCGGCGCTCATGGGGCGAGCCTACCGTCCATCGATCAGATGGGGTCGGACCGCGCGTGCGACGCCGTCATTCCGGCTTTTCGGTGACGAAGATGGCGGTGCCTGGGAAGAGCCTGCCGCGCAGCGGGCTCCACTGCCCCCAGATCCCCTCGTGCCCCTCCGGCCACTCGGGCTCCACCAGGTCCAGCAGTCGGAACCCGGCGCCGACCAGTTCGCGGATCCGGTCGCCGAGCGTGCGGTGCTGTTCGACGTAGGTGGCCACGCCGGATTCGTCCTGTTCCACATAGGGGGAGCGGTCGAAGTACGAGTGCACGGCCCGCAGCCCGCCCTCGCCCGGGTCGTCCAGGAAGATCCACCGCATCGGGTGGGTCACCGAGAACACCCACCGGCCGCCCGGGCGCAGCACCCGGTGCACCTCGGCGAGCAGGGCCGCCGAGTCGTCCACGAACGGGATCGCGCCGAACGCGGTACAGGCAGTGTCGAACGACTCGTCGGCGAACGGCAGGGCGAGCGCGTCGGCCTGCACCAGCGGCACGCGTACCCCACTGCGGTCGGCTGCCTGCGCGGCGTGCCGCAACATGCCGGCGGACAGGTCGAAGGCGACCGGCCGGGCGCCCTGGGTGGCCAACCAGCGGGCGGCGGCCGCCGCTCCGCAGCCCACCTCCAGAATCCGGCGCCCGACCACGTCGCCGAGCAGCCGGGCGTCGGCCTCGCGCAGCCCTTCGGGGCACCAGACGAAGTCCACGTCGCCGAGGAACGCGCCGTGCTCGGCCTGGTAGTCGTCGGCGTCGGTGTCCCACCAGCCGCGGTTGGCCCGCCGGGCCTCGGCGTCACCCACCCGGCGCCGGGTAACCCGGCTGTCGTCATCCACGCGCTCACGCTAGGCCCCACCCACCCCATTGGGTACGGCGGCGCGTCCATGATCTGCGCGAATCCTCGCGCTGACTGCTTGATCGACTCGGCTTCCGTGAAATCGCGGTATCCGGGCCCCGGCGGGACACACCGGTTTCCAGGAAGCCGAGTCGATCAAGCCGCCGGGACGGCTGGGCGGCGCGGCGCGTGGGGCTCCTGTGACGTACGAGACAGCAGTGGTGGTTTCCGGGCGATTGTTCGGCTTTCGCAGGTAACCACACGGCGAGGAGACGGGAGGGCTTGCACGCTGTGGTAATGCGCACGGTAGGCTAGACGATGCGCTCGCGGATCGTGTGTCTCGGCAGGGAGCAGGTGCGCGGTCGACGGAGCCACACCATGATCTCACTAGACGATCGTTCGGTGTGTCCGGCGACGGATCCGCTGGCGCGAACAGGTCACTGCGACACCAGCCTGCTGTGACAACCCACCGACCGGAGCAACCGCCCACATGACGAGCAGCATCGAGGCCCCCTCGAGCGCCACCCGGGTCACCCACGACGATCTCGGTTCCGAGGAGGCTTTCCTCGCCGCGATCGACGAGACCATCAAGTACTTCAACGACGGCGACATTGTCGAAGGCACCGTCGTCAAGGTCGATCGGGACGAGGTCCTGCTCGACATCGGCTACAAGACCGAGGGTGTCATCCCCTCTCGTGAGTTGTCGATCAAGCACGACGTGGACCCCGCCGAAGTTGTGACGGTTGGCGACCACATCGAGGCCCTGGTCCTCCAGAAGGAGGACAAGGAGGGTCGTCTGATCCTCTCCAAGAAGCGGGCGCAGTACGAGCGGGCCTGGGGCACGATCGAGAAGATCAAGGACGAGGACGGTGTCGTCCGCGGCTCGGTCATCGAGGTTGTCAAGGGTGGTCTCATCCTCGACATCGGGCTGCGTGGCTTCCTGCCCGCGTCCCTGGTCGAGATGCGGCGCGTGCGTGACCTGCAGCCGTACGTCGGGCGCGAGCTCGAAGCCAAGATCATCGAGCTGGACAAGAACCGCAACAACGTGGTCCTGTCCCGCCGTGCCTGGCTGGAGCAGACGCAGTCCGAGGTGCGCACCGAGTTCCTCAACAAGCTGCAGAAGGGCCAGGTCCGCAAGGGCGTCGTGTCCTCGATCGTCAACTTCGGCGCCTTCGTGGACCTCGGCGGCGTCGACGGTCTGGTGCACGTCTCCGAGCTGTCCTGGAAGCACATCGACCACCCGTCCGAGGTCGTCGAGGTGGGCCAGGAGGTCGAGGTCGAGGTCCTGGACGTCGACCTGGACCGCGAGCGCGTCTCCCTGTCGCTGAAGGCGACGCAGGAGGACCCGTGGCGGCAGTTCGCCCGCACCCACGCGATCCAGCAGATCGTGCCGGGTAAGGTCACCAAGCTGGTTCCGTTCGGTGCGTTCGTCCGCGTGGACGACGGCATCGAGGGCCTCGTCCACATCTCCGAGCTGGCCGAGCGCCACGTGGAGATCCCGGAGCAGGTCGTGCAGGTCGGCTCCGAGGTCATGGTCAAGGTCATCGACATCGACCTGGAGCGCCGCCGGATCTCGCTGTCGCTCAAGCAGGCCAACGAGGGCTTCGTCGAGGGCGAGGAGCACTTCGACCCGACCCTCTACGGCATGGCCGCGACGTACGACACCGAGGGCAACTACATCTACCCGGAGGGCTTCGACCCGGAGACGGGCGAGTGGCTCGAGGGGTACGACAAGCAGCGCGAGACCTGGGAGAACCAGTACGCGGAGGCTCGTCAGCGCTGGGAGGCCCACACCAAGCAGGTGCAGACCTCCCGGGCCGCCGACGCCGAGGCTGCTGCCAACCCGACTCCGGCCGTTCCGGCCGCTGCCGGCGGTGGCGGCACCACCTCCTCGTCCAGCCCGGCCCCGAGCCGGCAGGCCGAGGAGCCGGCCGGCACCCTGGCCACCGACGAGGCGCTCGCCGCACTGCGGGAGAAGCTCGCCGGCGGTAAGTGACCCGCTGAACAACGAAGGCCCCGTCCCCGCGATCTTTCCGATCGCCGGGGGCGGGGCCTTCGCCATGCCCGCCCGCGCAGCCCCGCGCTTGTCCGCCGCGCAGCCCCGCGCCGTGCCCGCTGCGCAGCCCCGCGCTTGTCCGCCGCGCAGCCCCGCGCCGTGCCCGCTGCGCGGCCCTCGCCCGCTGCGCCGGCATCCCGCCTGAGCGCGCTCGATCCTGGTTCCAGGGGCTTCGGTTGTGCTCGGATGCCACTGCATCCTGGATCGAGTGTGATCAAGGCCGAGCCCGTGCCACCGCTAGCCGTGAACCCGGCAGGCGGGAGGTGGTTTGGTGGTGGGGCACGTGATCCGGTTGACTGGTCGGGTGCTGAGGGTGGGGTTGACCGGCGGAATCGGGTCGGGCAAGAGCGCGGTGGCCGCGCGGCTTGTCGAGTTGGGTGCGGTGCTCATCGACGCCGACCGCGTCGCGCGGGAGGTCGTCGCGCCGGGCTCCGAAGGGCTCGCCGAGATCGTCGCCGCCTTCTCCGACCGGGTGCTGGACGCTGACGGCGCGCTCGACCGTGCCGCACTGGGCGCTGTGGTGTTCGCCGACGAGGCGGCCCGCCGCCGGCTGGAGGCGATCACCCATCCCCGGGTCCGCGCCCGTACCGCCGAGCTGATGGCCGCGGCGGCACCGGACGCGATAGTCGTCAACGACGTACCGCTGCTGGTGGAGGTGGGGCTCGCGCCGACGTACCACCTGGTGGTCGTGGTGCAGACGGCTGTGGCGACCCGACTGGACCGGCTGACGCGTCTCCGGGGGATGGACCGGGTGGAGGCCGAGCGGCGGATCGCCGCGCAGGCCGACGACGCGCGCCGCCGCGCGGCGGCGGACGTGGTGCTGACAAACGACGCGAGCCTCGGTGCGCTGCACGCCGCCGTCGACGCGCTGTGGCGGCGGAGGTTGCAGCCCTACGAGCACAACCTGCGGGAGCGGCGGGTGGCCCCGCCGGGCCAGGGCGAGGTGGCGAGGAGCGACCCGAGTTGGCCCGAGCAGTACGCCCGGCTGGCCGCCCGGATCCGCCACGCGCTCGCCCCGGCCGACCTCCGGATCGACCACATCGGCGCCACAGCGGTGTCCGGCTCGGCCGCCGCCGACGTCATCGACGTGCAGGTGGCCGTGCCCACGCTCGCCGACGCCGACGGGACACTTGCCGACCGGCTGGCGAACGCCGGGTTCCCCCGGGTGCCGGGGCACTGGTGGGACGATCCGCGTCCGGCCGGGCCGGGCCGGTGGGAGAAGCGGCTGCACGGCAGCGCCGATCCGGGCCGGCCGGTGCGCCTGCACGTGCGGGCCGCCGACTCCCCGGGTTGGCGGTATGCGCTGCTGATGCGCGACCACCTGCGCGCCGACCCGGACCAGCGGGCCGCGTACCTGATGCTCAAGCGGGATCTGGTCGAGGCCGCACCGCACGTCGACGGCTCCGGGACGGCGCGCGATCCCTGGTTCGACGAGGAGTACCTGCGGGCCGAGCAGTGGGCCGAGCAGACCGGCTGGCGACCCTGAGCACTGCCAGCGCGATCGGCCAGCGCCGGGTCAGCGGGCGCCGGGCCGTGGCGCGGTGGTAGCCGGGCGGGGTGGCGCGCCGAGGCGGGGCACCACCGCGGGGTTGAGGTCCAGCTGTGCCCACGCGCTGCTGCCGGTGAGCAGCTCCACCCGGCGCAGCGACCCGTCGCGCTCCACCCAGTAGCGCAGCCGCCCGGCGGTCGTGCGCAGCTCCACGACGTCCACGATCCGGCCATCGGCGACGTCCTCACGGATCCGCACGGCTGCGGCCCGCTGCCGTACCGGGCCGGCGGCCGCGACCGCCGCGTCGACGAGCAGGTCCAGGTCGTCCCCGGCTGACCGGGCGTGCCGCCACGCCCCTGCGGGCGCCGGCAGGGGCGGCCGACCGGGCGCCTCCGCGGTACCGCCGCCACCGGCGGTGGCCGGCACGTTCATCCGGGACAGGCCGGCGGCGTCCCGGCGCAGCAGGGTCCGGCGATCCGGTACGCCCAGGTCGGCGACCGCCAGGTATGCGGTGCCGGTGGTCCAGTTCAACCAGCCGGCACCTCGCAGGTTGGTGTCAGTCCCGACCGGCCCGCTGACCGTCACCGTGGCCCCACCCAGGGCGCGTAGTCGGGTCGGTAGCCGGTTCATGCGGCGCTGCTCCGCGTCGGTCAGGGCGCGGGGCAGACCGGGCCGGCCACCGAGCGCCTCCACCGGACGCAGCGTGGGCCGGTCGGCCCGGTTGAGGAGCACCGTGACGGGGCCGACGCCGGGTAGTCGTGTCGTCAGCTTGTGCAGGCGCGCGTCCTGGTCGAGCCAGTAGCGGGTGGACCCGTCCGGCGCGGCCTCGGCGGCGGCGGACGGCGTGCCTGCCGTGGCCGTGCCGCTGGCGAGGGGTGGGGTCGCGGGAGGCGGCGGTGCCGCCACGACGTCCACCGGCCCGGCCGCGAGGACGTCCCGGGCGATCCAGCGGGCGTCGCCGTCACCCGGGTCCGGGCGGTCGGCGGCCAGGTCGCGGAGCAGGTCGAGTACCGGCGCCAACGCCGTTCCGGGCGTCAGCCGGTGCAGCCGCCACCGGTCCGGCGGCGGCACCAGGGGCGGCGCGGCGGGGGTGGGCACCGCCGTCGGGTCCGGCCGGACCACCAGCAGCGACCCGGTGCTCTGCAACAGACCTCGTTCGGCGCCCGCCCCCGGCCCGCCCACGTCCAGGTAGAGCAGCGGCCGGGACCAGTCCACCCACCCCACCAGTTCGGTACGGGCGGCGCCGGTGCCGGCCGTGACGTGAACCCCGGAGCGGAGGTCCCGCAGGTTGGTGACCCGCATCGCGGCCAGCCGCTCGGCTTCGGCGACGGTCAGCGGTCGGGCCGGCTCGGGCGGCTCGGGCGCCCAGCTCAGCAGCCCGAGTACGAGCGCCGTCGCGGACGTCGCAGCGGTCAGGCCGAGCGCCAGCAGCACCGTACGCCGGCGGCGGCTCGCCCGGGGCGGCACGCCGGTGTCGGTGTCGGTGGCGTCGGTGGTGTGGTCGGACCGGGACGCGTCCCCGGGGCCGGGCTCGGGTGTCGGGGGCGCTGAGGTGTCCACGGATGTGAAACGGGTGGGACGGCGTGGGGTGACGTGCAGGGGCGCTCGCGGCGGCCGGTCTGCGCCGTGAGCGCGACCACACGGGTGCGCACGCCGGACGAGCCGGGTGCTGCGACCGCTGTGCCGGGGGCGGGCCGGCCGTGATGACGGCCTGGCCACCTGCCCGGTCGGCCGCCGCGAGCGGCCTACATGAAGAGGGTAGTCCCGGTGACATGTGACACACAATGGGAATATCGAAGCCGATCACGTACCCTGCGCGATGGCGCGAACCTGTCGGACCTCCGGCGTACCGTTGAGGTCATGGCGCTCGACATTCCCCGGCTCGACGGCCGCTTCCAGGTCGTCAGCGACTTCCAGCCGGCCGGTGACCAGCCGGCCGCCATCGACGACCTTGAGCGTCGGGTCCGGCGCGGCGACCGCAACACGGTGCTGCTCGGCGCGACCGGCACCGGCAAGAGCGCCACCACCGCGTGGCTGGTCGAGCGGTTGCAGCGCCCGACCCTGGTGCTCGCCCCCAACAAGACGCTCTGCGCGCAGCTGGCCAAGGAGTTCGGCGAGCTGCTGCCGCACAACGCTGTCGAATACTTCGTGTCGTACTACGACTACTACCAGCCCGAGGCGTACATCCCGCAGACCGACACCTACATCGAGAAGGACTCCTCGATCAACGAGGAGGTGGAGCGGCTGCGGCACTCGGCGACGATGTCCCTGCTCACCCGTCGCGACGTGGTCGTGGTGGCGACCGTCTCGGCGATCTACGGCCTGGGCACCCCTGAGGAATACCTCGACCGGGCGATCCGTGTCGAGGCCGGCCAGGAGGTCGACCGCGACCAGTTGCTGCGGCGGCTTGTCGACATCCGCTACACCCGCAACGACATGGCATTCCAGCGGGGCACCTTCCGGGTCCGCGGCGACACTCTGGAGATCATCCCGGCGTACGAGGAGCTGGCCGTCCGCATCGAGTTGTTCGGTGACGAGGTGGAGAAGCTCTACTACCTCAACCCGTTGACCGGTGACGTGGTCCGCGAGGTCAACCAGTTGGTGATCTTCCCGGCGACGCACTACGCGGCCGGCCCGGAGCGGATGGAGCGGGCCATCCGCGACATCGAGGCCGAGCTGGCCGAGCGGCTCGCCGAGCTGGAGCGGCAGGGCAAGCTGCTGGAGGCGCAGCGCCTGCGGATGCGCACCACCTACGACATCGAGATGATGCGGCAGGTGGGCTTCTGCTCCGGCATCGAGAACTACTCGATGCACATGGACGGGCGGCTGCCCGGCAGCCCACCGCACTGCCTGCTCGACTACTTCCCCGACGACTTTCTCACCGTTGTCGACGAGTCGCACGTGACGATCCCGCAGATCGGCGGCATGTACGAGGGCGACGCGTCGCGCAAGCGGATGCTCATCGACCACGGCTTCCGGCTGCCCAGCGCCGCCGACAACCGGCCGTTGCGCTTCGACGAGTTCCTGGAGCGGGTCGGCCAGATGGTCTACCTCTCCGCGACGCCCGGCACGTGGGAAATGGAGCAGGCCCAGGGCGAGTTCGTCGAGCAGGTCATCCGCCCCACCGGCCTGGTCGATCCGCAGGTCGTGATCAAGCCGACCAAGGGCCAGATCGACGACCTCATGCACGAGATCAAGCTGCGCACCGACAACGACGAGCGGGTGCTCGTGACGACCCTCACCAAGAAGATGGCCGAGGATCTGTCGGACTACCTGCTGGAGAACGGCGTCCGGGTGCGCTACCTGCACTCCGAGGTGGACACGCTGCGCCGGGTGGAGTTGCTGCGCGAGCTGCGCCAGGGCGAGTACGACGTGCTGGTGGGCATCAACCTGCTCCGCGAAGGTCTGGACCTGCCCGAGGTGTCGCTGGTGGCGATCCTCGACGCCGACAAGGAGGGCTTCCTGCGCAGCGGTCGTTCGCTGATCCAGACCATCGGTCGGGCTGCCCGTAACGTCTCCGGCCAGGTCCACATGTACGCCGACAAGATCACTCCGTCGATGGCGGCGGCGATCGACGAGACCGACAGGCGTCGCGCCAAGCAGATCGCGCACAACGAGGCGCACGGGATCAGCCCTGAGCCGCTGCGTAAGAAGATCCACGACATCCTTGACGACATCTACCGCGAGGCGGAGGACACCGAAAACTCGCGGGTGGGCGGCGCGGCGCGGCAACTCTCCCGTGGCAAGGCGCCGGTCAAGGAGACCCGCAGTCGCAGTCGGTCCGCTGTCGCCACCACCTCACGGGAGGGGATGGCCCGCGCCGACCTCGCCCAGCTCATCCAGGAGCTCAACGACCAGATGCTGGCCGCCGCCCGCGAGTTGCAGTTCGAGCTGGCGGCGCGGATCCGCGACGAGGTCGCCGACCTGAAGAAGGAGCTGCGCGGGATGGACGTCGCCGGCGTGAAGTGACCGGCCGGGCGCGGTCCGGCGGGTGCGACCCTGGCGGCCGTGGTCGGGAGCGGTCGAACGGCAGGTAAAGGCTGTTCGACCGCTCACCGCGACGGGGCATCCGGTTGCGGTGAGCAAGCAAGCTATTGCACTGGGTTACCGCGCTGCGTACGCTCCCACGATGGGGAGGCCGGATGCCGTTGCCAACAAGTCCTGTCATTCGACGTGCGCGCCTCGGCGCTGAGCTGCGCCAGCTGCGCCGGCGTGAGGGGCTGACCCTGGAGCAGGTCTGCGACCGGCTGGGGTGGGCCTCGACGTCGAAGCTGTCCCGCATCGAGCTGGGCCAGAGCCGCCCGGACCTCGCCGACGTGCTTGACCTGCTCGACGTCTACCAGGTGCCGGTGCCGGTTCGGGACACGTTGATCGTGATCGCGAGGGATGCCGCCACCAGTCGCGGCTGGTGGAAGACGCTTGGCGAGATGAGCGAGCGCCAGCGGGTCTACGCCGAGCTGGAGGCGGGTGCCGCCCACATCGTCGAATACCAGCCGGTGATCGTGCCGGGGCTGCTGCAGACACCGGCGTACGCACGGGCGCGGGTCGCGGCGGGTGCCGTCCTCACGCCGAAGGTCGACATCGAGGCGGAGGTGCGCGCCAGGGCGCTGCGGCAGGAGGTACTGCACCGGGCCGACCCTCCGGAGTACACGGCGGTGCTCACCGAGGCGGTGTGCGAGCCGGGTGACCTGCCCGTCGACGTGTGGCGGGAGCAGCTGCGCCACCTGGTGGCAGTGACAGGGCTGGAGCACGTGACGGTGCGCCTGCTGCCACGCGGGGCGTCCGGCGACGGGCTGCACCCGCTCACGCCGTACTCCTGGTATTCCTTTCCCGACCCGGCGGACCCACGGACGGTGATGCTTGAGGCGTTGACCACCGACGTCCGGCTGGCGACGGTGCTCGACGTCGACAGGTACGAGCTGATGACCGAGGCGCTGCTGGCGGCTGCCCTGTCACCGGAGGAGACGGTCACGGCGTTGGCGCGACGCGTCGGCCAGTGAGGGGCACGCCGCGCGGCCACCGGGCCCGGCGCCCCCGAGACCGTCGGGACCGGTGACCGACGCGTGCGGTGGGCACGATAAACCGGGGGTACGACAGCTCCGCTCAGGCGGGAACGTCTCAGGCGGGGACGTCGATGAAGTGTTCGACGATCGGCGGGCCGGCGAAGTGCGGCCCGATCAGGTCGCGCCACGTGGTGAACCGCTCGGTGGCCCGGAAGTTGTCCTCGTGCGCCTCGACCGAGTCCCACTCGACAAGCAGCACGAACCGAGTCGGGGACTCGACGCCCCGCGTCATCCGCACCGACCGGCAGCCGGGTGCTCCGGCGAGAACGGGGTGACCCTGGGCGTACGCGGCGGCGAACGCGTCCTCGTGTCCGGGCAGTACGTCGATCAGCGCGACCTCAAGCACCATGGGGGAAGCCTCCCACGGTTGGGGGAGTCCTTGTGTCACGGGGTCTGTGCGGTCCGGGTCGATGCCCCTAGGGTGGGTGCCCGGGAGGGGCATCGTGATCATCGACTGGCTCACCGGCACCGCGTTCGAGGCGGCCGGAACCGGCACCACCTGGGCGGAGCTGCTGGGGTTCGCCACTGGTGTTCTCAACGTGTGGCTGGTGGCCCGGCAGCGGATCGCCAACTGGCCGGTGGGCATCGCCAATGTGCTGCTGCTCATGCTGCTGTTCTGGACGGCGGGCCTGTACGCCGACGCCGGGCTCCAGGTCGTCTACGTCGCGTTGGGCTGCTACGGCTGGTGGCACTGGCTGTTCGGCGGCGAGCGCCGGAGCAGGTTGACGGTGAGCCGGACCGGGCGGGGGGAGTGGCTGGTGCTTGCCGTCGTCGGTGTGCTGCTCACCGGCGCGCTCTGGACCCTGCTGGACCGGGCCACCGATTCGACAGTGCCGTTGCCGGACGCCTTGACCACGGCTCTGTCGCTGCTCGCCACGTACGGGCAGACCCGCAAGCGGGTGGAGAGTTGGTGGTTGTGGATCGCCGCCGACCTGATCTACATCCCGCTGTACGCGTACAAGGGGCTGCACCTGACCGCCGTGCTGTATCTGGTCTTCCTCGCCCTGTGCGTGCTGGGTCTGCGTGCCTGGCGGACCGATCTGCGCCGGCTCGACCCGCCGACCCCTGTCGCACCCGGCCCGTCGCCGGTGAGCGCGTGACCGGGCGGGCACCGGAGGGTCCGTCGGCGCCGGAGCGGACGGCACGGGCGTCGGTGGCCGAGTTCGGGCACGGGATGGTGGTGGGGAAGTTCTACCCGCCGCACGCCGGGCACCACGCGCTGATCGCGGCCGCCGCCGCCCGCTGCGCCGAGGTGACAGTGGTGGTGGCGCCGTCGCGCCGGGAGTCCATCCCGCTGGCGGTACGGCTGGACTGGCTGCGGGAGGCGCACGCGGACACACAGTGGGTGCGCTTCGTCGGGCGTTACGACGACCTCCCGGTGGACTATGCCGACCCGGCTGTCTGGGACGCGCACTGCGCGGTGTTCCGCGCGGCGGTCGGGCCGGGGCGGGTGGACGCCGTCTTCTCCTCCGAGGCGTACGGCGTGGAGTTGGCGCGCCGCTTCGACGCCGTACCCGTGTCGGTGGATCCGGATCGGCGGACCGTGCCGGTGTCGGGCACGGCGGTGCGCGCGGACCCGGCGGCCCACTGGCGGTGGCTGAGCCCGCCGGTGCGTGCCTGGTTCGTCCGGCGGGTGGTGGTGGTCGGGGCCGAGTCGACGGGCACGACGACGATGGCGGCGGCGTTGGCCGCTCACTACGGCACGGTCTGGGTGCCGGAGTTCGGGCGCGAGTTGACGGCCCGCAAGCTGGCTCGACTACGGGAGGTCTCGCCGTCGGCGACTGTCTTCGACGTCAGCTGGGATCGGGACGACTTTCGTACTGTGGTCCGAAAGCAGCAGGAGGCGGAGGACGCGGCGGCCCGTTCGTCGGGGCCGCTGCTGTTCTGCGACACCGACGCGCGGGCCACAGCGGTCTGGGAGGAGCGCTACCTCGGCAGCGCGTCGCCGCAGGTCCGGGCGGCGGCACGGCGTCCGGCGCTGTATCTGTTGACCGACCATCGGGGCGTACCTTTCGCCGACGACGGGTTGCGCGACGGCGAGCATCTGCGGAGCTGGATGACGGGCCGGTTCCGTGCCGAGTTGGCCGGCTGCGGTGTGCCGGTGGTGGAGCTGACCGGGTCGCACGCCGAGCGGCTGGCGCGGGCCGTCGAGGCGTGCGATGCCCTGCTCTCGGCGGGTTGGGCGCTGGCGGACCCGATCGTCGAATCCGAGTCACACTAGCTGCCTAGGAAGCTGGAGACGGCGTGACGCCGGCACGGCAGACGCCCCACCACCCGCCCGGAGTGTGATCACGGCGAGTGGTGGGCAACAATGGTCGGCGAGGAGGGGAGTATTCCCCCGCGACGAAGTCGTCAGCACGGTCGATCGCCGGATCTTCGGCGCCCGACCCGGTTTCGTCGGTCGCCGTTCGTTCGCGGACGGCGGCGGAAGAGACCTCCGACAGTCACCAGAGTGAGCGACAGAGGCACGCCGGCACGCGTTGAGGCGTACGGTTTGCCCGACGCCGCGTGTCTGCCGGAGGAATGAAACGTTGGACGTGTCCGGGCTCGTGTGGGCGGGAACTCTCGTCGCACTGATCGCGGTGCTACTCGTCGATCTGCTGATCATCGGTCGACGCCCGCATGAGCCGAGCGTGCGGGAGTCGAGCCTCTGGGTCGCCTTCTACGTCGGCCTTGCACTGCTTTTCGGCGCCGGTGTCTGGCTGACCTCGGGAGCGAGTGCGGCCGGGCAGTTCTACACCGGCTGGCTCACCGAATACAGCCTCTCGGTGGACAACCTCTTCGTCTTCGTGATCATCATGGCCCGCTTCGGGGTGCCACGGCAGTACCAGCAGAAGGTGCTGCTCGTCGGCATCGTGCTGGCGTTGCTGATGCGCGGCGCCTTCATCGCCGCGGGCGCGGCCCTGATCAGCCAGTTCTCCTGGGTGTTCTACATCTTCGGTGCGTTTCTCATCTACACGGCTGTGAACCTGGCCCGGCAGGGCGAGCCGGACGAGGACGAGTTCTCCGAGAACATGCTGATCCGGTGGAGCCGCAAGGCGCTGCCGATCTCCAAGACGTACGACGGCGCGAAGCTGACGACGCACGAGGGCGGTCGCCGGCTCTTCACCCCGCTGCTCATCGTGATGATCGCCATCGGCACCACCGACCTGATCTTCGCTCTGGACTCGATCCCGGCGATCTTCGGCATCACCCAGGAGCCGTACCTGGTCTTCACCGCCAACGTCTTCGCGTTGATGGGCCTGCGGCAGCTCTACTTTCTGCTCGGCGGGCTGCTCAACCGTCTGATCTACCTGAGCTACGGGCTGGCAGTGGTGCTGGGCTTCATCGGGGTCAAGTTGGTGCTGGAGGCGTTGGCCGACAACACCCTGCCGTTCATCAACGGTGGCGAGCACGTCGGCTGGGCGCCGCACATCCCGATCTGGCTCTCGTTGCTGGTCATCGTCGGCACGTTGGGCGTGGCCACCGTCGCCAGCCTGATCAAGTCCGCCCGGGACCGCCGCCGGGAGCTGGCCGAAGCGCGACGTTGAACCGCCGCCCCGGGGCCGGCGCCGCAGCGGTCGGGGCCTGAGGATTAACCGTCGCCGGCCGGGAGCCCCTGGGCTTCCGGCCGGTCAGACCCGGTGCACGCCGACGAGGGTGGCGGCGCGGTCGGCGGGCATCGGCTCCTCCACCACACGCCGCCGTCGGTAGCAGGCGTGCAGCATCCGCCGGCTGCCGCGACCTCCGGCGACGGCGGTGACGATCCCGATGTGGTGGATCTTGCGGCCGGGGCGGGCGAAGAAGTAGAGGTCGCCGGGGCGTTCCGCGCCCAGCGGCAGCGGGTTCGTCGCCACCGCCTGGTCGTCGGCGTCGCGCGGCAGAAGAACCCCGAACCGGCGCCAGGCCAGGTGGACCAGACCCGAGCAGTCGATGCCGTACGCGGAGAGCCCACCCCAGATGTACGCCACGTGCAGCAGCCGCTGCGCCACGGCCAACACGTCGGCGGCCTCGGGTGGCCCGATCGGTATCGGCACGAGTTGGCCGTCGGGCAGCCAGAGCGGGGCGGGCTGACCGGGGACGTGCACCGGCCGCCAGCCGTCGCACGCCGGGCCGGCCGGAACGAGGCGGGTGCCGACGATGACGCCGGGCAGCACCACTGGCCCGTCCGGGTCGGCGCGCAGCGCGGTGATCGTGGCGTCCACCACAAGCGGGTCGCCGGTGCAGGCCGGGTCGACACCGACCAGTTGGTCGGCGGGAAGCCAGCCGGGGTAGCCGTGCGGGTCGAGCTTGGCCGCCGGTTGTTCGACGGCGATCACGTGCGCCCAGCCGTCCGGGCGCAGCTCGGTGACGAGCACCCGTTCGCCGAGCAGGAGCTGGCTCAGCACGCAGTCGCCCACCTGCTGCTCGGTGTCCATGCCGGAGACCCAGGTCGGGATGTCCGCGCCGGTGGTCAGCGCTGGTCCGTCGATCGGCCGGATGGCCTCGGGGGAGGACCACAGCGTCGCCACGGCGACCCGGACGAGGGCCTCGCGGCCCGGTTGGAGCTCCACGTCAACCCCCAGCTCGTGTCGGCTGTTCACTGGAACTCTATGAAAGAAACCAACGGCCATCAACCACGGGTCTGCATCTTTACTTCAGTCAGACCAGGAATGCCCAGGCCAGGGGCGTCGGGAAGCACAACGGTCGGTCCCTCGTACCGGATGCCGCCCCGCACCGGCGACCAGGCCAGCCACCAGGCGGCGTCCAGGTCGGCGACCGCGGTGGTGCCGTACGCGCCGACCAGGCTCGCCGCCGCCCCGATGCCGACCTGGGTCTCCATCATCGACCCGACCACAGTGCCGAGTCCGTGCGCGGCGGCCAGTTCCAGCAGGATGCGCGCCGGGTGCAGCCCACCGCACTTGGCAAGCTTGACGTTCACCAGGTCGGCGGCCCGGCGGCGGATCACCTCCACCAGGTCGCGGACCCCGAAGACCGCCTCGTCGGCCAGGATCGGCACCGACACCCGGTCGCTGACCCAGGCCAGCCCGTCCAGGTCCCAGCGGGCCACCGGCTGCTCGACCAGTTCCACGTCCAACCCGGCGTCCTCCATGCCGCGGATCACCCGGACCGCCTCGCGGGGCGTCCAGCCCTGGTTGGCGTCCACCCGGATCCGCACCTGAGGGCCGACCGCCGCCCGGACCGCGCGCACCCGGTCCAGGTCACCGGCCGCGTCCGTGCCGACCTTGAGCTTCAGCACGCCGAAGCCGTCGGCCTGCCGCTGCCGCGCGGCCGCCGCCAGGTCCACGGCGTCGCCCACCGCCAGCGTGACGTCCGTCGGCACCCGCAGGGTGGTGCCGCCGAGCAATCGCACAAGGGGTACGCCCAGTCGCCGCGCGGCCAGGTCGTGCAGCGCCACGTCCACCGCCGCCTTCGCGGCCTCGTTGCCGACCACCGACCGCTGCACCTCGCCGCAGCGGGTCACCAGATCGTCCGGGTCGCGGCCGGCGAGCAGCGGCCCGAGCAACTCCTGCACGCAGGCCTGCGATCCGGCTACCGACGCGCCGGTGACCTGCCAGACCTGGGGTGCCTCGCCGAAACCGGACCGACCATCGGCGTCGATAACCTCGACGACAAGAGTCTCCACAGTGGTCGTACGGCGCAGCGCGGTGATGAACGGTGTGTGTAAGGGGGCGGAAACCCGGTGGGTGCGTACCGCCGAGATCGTCATGTGGGGCACCCTATACGCAGGTACGCGGCGGAAGGGGACACCGAATGGGCGGGCGGAACTGGGAGCTGATCGGTGCGCCGAACGCGCGTGACCTGGGCGGTCTGGTCACCGTCGAGGGCCGCCGGGTACGCCCCGGACGGCTGATCCGCACCCCGGCGCTGGGCCGGCTCACCGACGAGGACCTGCCGGTGCTCGCGAAGCTCGGACCGACATGCGTGCTCGACCTGCGCGACCACACCGAGATCGCTGTCGCCCCCGCGGACCGGTTGACCGGTGAACCGCGCGTCGTGCACCTCCCGGTCCACGATCCGGACCACCCGGTCTTCACGTACGTCTCAGCGGTGCTGCTCGGTCACGACCTCGACGCGTACGCCGAGCTGGCCCGGCAGGGCACGGCGGGGGCGATGGCCGACATCTACAGGTGGTTCGTGGCCGGGGAGGCGGCCTGCGCCAACTTCGGCGCGGCGGTACGGCTGGCCGCCCAGCCGGAGAACCTGCCGCTCGTCTACCACTGCTCGGCCGGCAAGGACCGCACCGGTTGGCTCACCGTCATCCTGCTCAGCGCGCTCGGCGTGGACGAGGCCGCCATCCGCGCCGAGTACCTGCGCAACAACGAGCTGACCGACAGCCTCCGCGCGGTGCTCATCGAGGCGATGCGGCGGCGGCGGCCCACAATGGATGTCGACGCGGTGCTGCCGGTGCTTGAGGTTCGGCCCGAATACCTCGACGCCGGCTACCAGGAGGTGCGCCTGCGGCACGGCTCGTTCGACGGCTACCTGCGGAACGGGCTGGGGCTCACCGACGACGTCCTCACGGCGCTGCGGGCGCAACTGCTGGAGTGACCGTTGCGCCGGGCGGCGCGGTCGCGCGGGCGACCAGTCCGATGACGATCAGCGCCTGGCCCGCCGCGTACGTGGCCATCACCAGCACCGGCGCGCCGGGTGGCTGGGCCACCTCGGCCACCCCGGTGGCGATCAACAGGTCGGACCCGAGGAACAGCGCGGCGCCCAGACCGACCCTCCAGCCCTGGGTGACGGCGGTGGCGGCCATCGCGGCCAGCGCGAACGCGTACCCGGCGACAGGCACGGCCAGCCCGGCGTCGGTGAGCCCCGCCCACATCCAGGCAAGCGCGACGACGGTCAGCACCGCGTACCCCAGCGGGACCGCGACCAGTGGCGGGCGGAGCAGCGCCCGCGCGGCGCCGTGCCGGGTGAAGACCACGAGGTAGCAGACGTGGGCGGCCAGGAAGAAGACCATGCCGGCGATGAACCAGCCGGTGCCGTCGCCCAGCAGCGCCACGTCGCCGGCGGTGGAGCAGGCCAGCGCGGCGAGCACCAGCCGGTCCGGGCGGATGCCGCGTTCCGCGCTGGCCCGCCAGAGGTACGCGGCAAGCAGCGGCATCAACAGCGGCTTGGTGAGCAGCTCGGTAACACCACTGTCGGTGGCGTTGGCGAGCAGGTTCGCCGCCGTCACGACGAGGAAGACGACGAGCAGGGTGCGACTGCGGGGCATCAGCGGCTCCGGGGTGGGGGTGGAGCAGCAGCCTAGCCGGATCGGCTGATGGCCGGTCAGAGCCGGTGGCGGGCGGCCCAGACCTGGGCGGAGATGTGGGCGATCAGCAGACAGGCGTCGTCCTCGACGTCTTCGCCGCTGCTGCCGCCGTCGGCCAGGTCGGTGGTGGTGCACACGGCGATCACGTACGGCGGCGCGTCGTCGGGCAGCACCACGCCGGCGCCGTGGCGCACCCCGCGTACCCAGCCGCTCTTGTGGGCGATCCGGGTGCCCTCCGGCAGGCCGGCGGCCAGGTCCTCGCGGTGCTCCTGGGCGAGCAGCACGTCGAGCATGGCAGCGCAGCTGGCCGGCGAGGCGAGCCGGCCGGGCGTCGCGGCCCCGGTGGCCAGCGCGCCCAGCAGGGCGGCCAGGTCGGCGGCCGTGACCGCGTTGGTGATGCCGGCCCCGCGGGCCGCGAAGTCCTCGATGCCCCGGCCGGTGACGCTGTGCCGGGCGCCGGCCAGCGACCACACCTCGGCGACGGCGTCCAGGCCGACGTGCGCGATGACCAGGTTGGTGGCCAGGTTGCTGGACCGGACGATCATCCGCTCGGCGAGCCACCGCAGCGACGCGTCGCCGCCGAGCCGGTCCCACACCGCGTCGTCGTTGTCGTAGTGCGGGGCGCAGGAGAACCGTGGTGCGCCGGGCTGGGCCGAGTCGAACTCGTTCACCACCGGGACCTCGGCGTCCAGCTCCAGCGAGCCCGCCTCGGCGGCGCGGTACAGCGCGGCGAGCACACCCACCTTCATGGTGCTTGCCGCGTAGTGGCTGGCGTCCGCGTGCCGGGTCCAGGTCGCTGGCCCGTCGAGCCGCCCCACGTACGCCGAGACGGTGCCCGGCACCCGCGCCAGGTGGGCGTCGAGATCCTCCCAGGTCATGTCGGTGACCGTAGCCGATCATCGGCGAGTCGGGTCGGCGTACCCGCGTCGGAAAGCGGACGGGCGCGCCGACCGCTTGCGGCCGACGCGCCCGGAAGCCGGGTGCGGGGGGTCAGCCGGCGTGCTTGCGGCGGGCGGCGGCCCGACCGCGCAGCTGCTGGTCGAGGACCACCTTGCGGATGCGCACCGCGGTCGGGGTGACCTCGACGCACTCGTCCTCGCGGCAGAACTCCAGCGCCTGCTCCAGCGAGAGCTTGCGCGGCGGGATCAGCTTCTCGGTCTCGTCGGAGGTCGAGGCCCGCATGTTCGTGAGCTTCTTCTCCTTGGTGATGTTGACGTCCATGTCGTCGGAGCGCGAGTTCTCGCCGACGATCATGCCCTCGTACACCTCGGTGGTCGGGTCGACGAAGAGCTGACCGCGCTCCTGAAGGTTGATCATCGCGAAGGCGGTGACCGCGCCGGCCCGGTCGGCGACGAGCGAGCCGTTGTTGCGGGTCCGCAGCTCACCGAACCAGGGCTCGTAGGACTCGAAGACGTGGTGCAGGATGCCGGTGCCCCGGGTGTCGGTGAGGAACTCGGTGCGGAAGCCGATCAGGCCGCGCGCCGGGACCAGCCACTCCATCCGGATCCAGCCGGTGCCGTGGTTGACCAGCTGCTCCATCCGGCCCTTACGGGTCGCGAGGAGCTGGGTGATCGCGCCCAGGTACTCGTCCGGGGCGTCGATCGTCAGCCGCTCGACCGGCTCGCAGGTCTTGCCGTCGATCACCTTGGTGACCACCTGCGGCTTGCCGACGGTCAGCTCGTAGCTCTCCCGGCGCATCTGCTCGACCAGGATGGCAAGCGCCAGCTCGCCGCGGCCCTGCACCTCCCAGGCGTCCGGCCGCTCGGTGGGCAGCACCCGCAGCGACACGTTGCCGATCAGCTCCTTGTCGAGCCGGTCCTTGACCATCCGAGCGGTGACCTTGGAGCCCTTGACCCGGCCGACGAGCGGCGAGGTGTTGGTGCCGATGGTCATCGAGATGGCCGGCTCGTCGACGGTGATCAGCGGCAGCGGAACCGGGTTGTCCACGTCGGCGAGGGTCTCACCGATCATGATCTCGGGGATGCCGGCAACGGCGATGATGTCGCCCGGGCCCGCGGTCTCGGCCGGCTTGCGCTCCAGGCCCTCGGTCATCAGCATCTCGGAGATGCGGACCCGCTGGGTGCTGCCGTCGGTGCGGCACCAGGCAACCGTCTGACCCTTGTTGATCGTGCCCTGGCGGACCCGGCACAGGGCCAGACGGCCGAGGAACGGCGAGGCGTCGAGGTTGGTGACGTGGGCCTGCAACGGCGCGCCGTCCTCGTACGCGGGCGGCGGGATCGTGTCCAGCAGGGTGCGGAACAGCGGCTCCAGAGAGTCGCTGTCGTCGGGCACCGAACCGTCGGCGGGCTGGGTCAGCGAGGCGATGCCGTCGCGGGCGCACGCGTAGACGATCGGGAAGTCAATCTGCTCCTCGTCGGCGTCCAGGTCGAGGAAGAGCTCGTAGGTGTCGTCCACGACCTCTTTGATCCGGGCGTCGGGACGGTCCACCTTGTTGATCACCAGGATGATCGGCATCCGGGCTTGCAGCGCCTTGCGCAGCACGAACCGGGTCTGCGGCAGGGGACCCTCGCTGGCGTCGACGAGCAGCACCACGCCGTCGACCATGGTCAGGCCGCGCTCGACCTCGCCACCGAAGTCGGCGTGACCAGGGGTGTCGATGATGTTGATGGTGACCGGGTCGGAGCCGTCGGCCGGCAGGTAGCGCACGCCTGTGTTCTTGGCCAGGATCGTGATGCCCTTTTCCCGCTCCAGGTCTCCGGAGTCCATCACCCGCTCGGTGTTCTCGCCCCGGGCGCCGTACGCCCCGGCCTGCCGCAACATGGCGTCGACCAGGGTGGTCTTGCCGTGGTCGACGTGAGCGATGATTGCGACGTTGCGGAGGTCGGTGCGAAGCTGCATACCCTCTATCCTTCCGCCTGCGCTCGCGCAGGCTGCGTCGGGGTCACCCCCAGGTGCCCCTGATCTATGGTGAAACTGCTGTGCCGGTGGTTCCCCCGGCTGGCATGCTGACTCCCGTGTCCCGGGGGCCTGAGTGCACGACCTGCTGACCGTGGTGCAGGGTCTGCCCACCCTGTGGATCTACCTGGTCGCCGCGCTCATCGTGGCGGGCGAAACCGCGGTGATCTTCGGCCTGCTGGTGCCGGGCGAGGCTACCCTGCTGCTCGTCGGCTTCCTCACCTACAACGGTACCTTGCGGCTCGGTCCGGCGTTGCTTGCGATGATCGCCGCGGCAGTGGCAGGCGACACGCTGGCGTTCCGCGCCGGTCGACGGTACGGCCCGAAACTGCGCGCCGGGCTGGGTCACCGTGTCGGGCCCGAGCGGTGGCGCCGGGCCGATGCCATGCTCGCCCGGCTGGGCGGACGTGGCGTGTTCGCTGCCCGGTGGGTGGCCTTCGCCCGCACCCTCGTTCCCCGGCTGGCCGGCTCCGCCGGCATGCCGTACCGGCGCTTCGCCCCGTGGAACCTGGCAGGCGTCATCACCTGGGTGGGCGGCTCGGTGCTGCTCGGTCACCTCGCCGGTGAGTCGTACGACACTGTCTCCCGGCTGCTCGGCCGGGCCACCGGCGCGGTGCTCGTGTTGCTGGCCGGGCTGTTGGGGGTGGTGCTCGCCGGCCGGTGGCTCGGTCGCAACCCCGACCCGGTACGCGCCCTGCTGTCCCGGGCCGGTGCGCTGCCGCCGGTGCGCTGGCTCAGCGCCCGCTACGGGATCCTGTTCTTCCTGCTGGCCATGCGGATCGGCCCGGCCTGGACGCTGCTGCTCAACCTCGCCGCCGGGCTGGTGCTGCTCTTCGCCACCGGGTTCGCCATCGCCGGCCTGCTGGCCGTCGCCGTGGGCAACAGCGGTCTGGCCGCGCTGGACGGGGCGATCGGGAACTGGTTCTCTGCCCGCCGTACGCCGGACGCTGCCGAGGCCACACTGGTCTTGGTGTCGGTGGTTCGCGGGTGGGTCCTGATCGTCCTGGTGGCGGTGGTGGCCGCGGTGCTGGCGTGGCGTAACAGGCCCTGGCGGGCGGACCTGCTCAGCGTGGTCGGCTCGGTGGGCGCGTTCGTGCCGCTTGTGGTGCTTGCCGTGGTGGCCGAGTCGACAGGCCCGGACGGCAACGAGCCCGCCCGGTTCCCGACCCAGAACGCGGTGGTCGCGGCGAGCTTCTGCACCCTTGCCTGGCTGGTGTCGCGCAGCGCCCACTGGCCGGTGGCCGTGGCCGCGTGGACGGCCGCCGCCGCGGGCGTGCTGGGCATCGGTGGCGCGCGGCTCTACCTCGGACTGGACACGGCGAGCGGTACGGCGGCGGCGGTGCTGCTCGGTGTGCTGTGGACTGTGGTGTTCATGGTCGCCTGGGCCACCCGCGACCGGGCGGTACGGGAGCGGGACCAGCCGGTCGACCCGGTCCTGCCGCCGCAGGGGCCCCGGAGCCCGGCGGAACCTTGCTAGCCTGCGTCGATGGTCACACGGGGGAGAAACGCGGTGCGTGGACGGATCACTCAGGTGGGTGCCGTGGCGCTCGTCGGGTTGCTGCTCGCCGGCACGACAGCTGGGTGCGCCGACCGGGGGGAACGCCCACCGGGCCAGGCCGCCCCCGTGTCGGCCACCGAGGAGCCGACCGACGACACGAGCACCGAACCGGTCGACGAGGCGAGCGCCGAGCCGAGTCCCAGTGGGGTGGCGGCGATGGGTGCGGCGCCGAGCCGCAGCGCGTCTGCCCCGCCCACGCCGTCGAAGAAGCCGAGCCGGCCCGCGGCCACGGCGCCGAAACCGCGCGCGGTGGCCAAGCCGCCCACCGAGACCAAGGTCCCGCCGGCGCCCCCGAAGCCCGCCCCCGCGTCCTGCAAGCCCTCGTACAAGGGCACCCAGGCCAGCCGGGCGGCGGCGAAGGCAGCGCTCACCGATGCGGCGGCCCGCACCTACTGGCCGACCTCCGCACCGGACATCAAGATTCCGCTCGACCTGGTCAAGGCCACCGCCTGGCAGGAGAGCGGCTGGCAGTCCAACATCTACGCCTGCGACGGCGGCGTCGGGCTGATGCAGGTGATGCCGGGCACCGCGACCTGGATGAACCAGCGGTTCGAGCAGAGCTACGACATCGCCGACTACCGCGACAACGCGTACCTCGGCGCCAACTACCTGGCCTGGCTGACCAAGTACATCGGCGACATGTACTTCGAGTCGGATTTCCGACTCGACGCCGACCTGTGCACCACCGAGCTGAACTCCTGCCTGCTCAACGCCGTGATCGCTGCGTACAACTACGGGCACGGGGCGGTGGCGCGGGAGGGCGAGCCGCTGACCATCCCCAACCCGTCCTACGTGCGCAACGTCCGGGCGTTGATGACCGAGTGCGTCTGCCTCACCTACTGAATGCGCCGACGGGGCGGGGCCGGGTGGAGAACCCGACCCCGCCCCGTCGCGTGTGCGGTCAGTCCTGTGTGGTCGCCGGCGCCGTCGGGGCCGGGGCGTCGTCCCCTTCCGGGCGGGCGCCGATGCTTCCCGGCCACCAGAAGCGGTCGCCGAGCATGAACGCCAACGCCGGCACCAGCACCGTGCGGACCAGCAGGGTGTCCAGGAGTACGCCGATGCAGACGATGATGCCGATCTGGGTCAGCGTGATCAGCGGCAGCACACCGAGCACGGCGAACACCGCGGCGAGCAGCACTCCGGCGCTCGTGATGACGCCGCCGGTGACCCGCAGTGCGGAGAGCATCCCGGCGCGGGTGCCGGCCGTGCGGGCGTCCTCCCGGGCTCGGGTGACGAGGAAGATGTTGTAGTCCACGCCGAGCGCCACCAGGAACACGAAGGCGAGCAGCAGGACCCCGCTGTCCAGGGCGGGGAAGTCCAGCACGTGGTCGAAGAGCAGCCACGCCGCGCCGAGGCTGGCGAAGAACGACGCGATCACGGTGAGGACCAGCAGCACCGGTGCGAGCAGGCCCCGCAGCAGCAGCACGAGCACGGCGGCGACCAGCAGCAGGATGATCGGCAGGATCAGCCGCAGGTCGCGGCTGTTGGCCTCGTCGGAGTCGTACGTTGCGGCCACGGAACCACCGACGATCGCCCCGGACGGCGCGTCCGCGCCCGGAGCGGCCGGCGGCGCGGAGTCGGGCACGGCGGCCACCGCCTCGCGCAGCGCCTCGACGGCCCGGTCGGAGGCGGCGGTGCCCGGCTCGGCCTCCAGCACCACGTCGACCTGGGCGACGGCGTCACCGGCGTCGCCGGGGCGGGCCGAGGCCACACCGGGCACGCCGGTGGCGACGTCGGTGACGGCCCGTACCGCCGCCGGGGTGGTGATCACGGCCACCGGCTGGGTGCTGCCGGCGGGGAAGGCCCGGGCCAGGGTCTGCGCGCCGGTGACCGCCTCGGGCTGGGCCCGGAACTGCTCGGTCTCCGACAGGCCGGTGCGGATGCCCAGCCCACCCAGCGCGAGGCCGCCGAGCAGCACGATGGCGAGCACCGCCACGACCGCCGGGCGGCGTTCCACGGCGCTGCCGAGTCGGCCCCAGATCTTGCCCTCACGGACCGGGCCGCCGACCCGGGGGACGAACGGCCAGAACAGGCCGCGGCCGAAGAGCACCAGCACGGCGGGGAGCACGAACAGGGCAGAGAGCATGGCGAGGATCACACCGGTGGCGCAGGCGACCGCCAGCGCCCGGTTGGTCTCCTGCTCGCTGAGCAGCAGGGTGAGCACGCCGAGCACCACTGTCGAGCCGCTGGCCAGGATCGGCTCGGCGGTACGCCGCAGGGCGGCACGCATCGCGGCGAACCGGTCCTCCTCGCGGCGCAACTCCTCCCGGTAGCGGGCGATGAGCAGCAGCGCGTAGTTGGTGGCGGCGCCGAAGACCAGCACGCTGGCGATGCCGGTGACCTGGCCCGACTGGAGGTTGATGCCGAAGGCCGGGACGATCGTGTCCACCGCCCGCAGGGTGATCTGCTCGGTGGCCGCGACCACCACGAGCGGCACGATCCACAGGAACGGGCTGCGGTACGTGATGAGCAGCAGCACCGCGACCACTGCAGCGGTCACCGCGAGCAGTGTGACGTCGGCGCCGTCGAAGACCGAGGACAGGTCGGCGGTGAACGCGGGGGAGCCGGTGACCTCGGCCTTCAGCCCGTCCGGAAGGCCGGAGAGCGTCGCGCGCAGGTCGTCGACCTTCGCGGTCACCGCCTCCTGGCCACCGTCGGTGGTGACGGGCACGGCGAGCAGCGCGACACTGCCGTCCGGGGAGATCTGCGGCGGGCTGACCTGCCCGCCCACGGCGAAGCGGGCCAGGTCGCCGGAGCGGGCGGTGAGGGCGGCCCGGTCGGCCTCGCTCAGCGCGCCGCCGTCGTCCCGGCTCACCACCACGATGGCGGGCTGGACCTCGCTGGAGGGCAGTTGCTCCTGTAGGCGTTCCACCTGGGTCGACTGCC
Source organism: Micromonospora sp. NRRL B-16802 (assembly GCF_001279555.1). Taxonomy (NCBI): domain Bacteria; kingdom Bacillati; phylum Actinomycetota; class Actinomycetes; order Micromonosporales; family Micromonosporaceae; genus Micromonospora; species Micromonospora sp. NRRL B-16802. The sequence continues at coordinate 303,720 of NZ_LGEB01000075.1, forward strand.
ACTCCACCGACAGGCCGGTCGCCGAGACCGGTTTGGGGTTGTCCGGCTGGGGGATGGCGAAGACGACCACGCCGACGACGACGGCGACGGCCACGGTGATCCAGGCGGCCAACCGCCCGCGGGCGACCCTGGTGAACACAGACATCAGTGACCTCTAGGTCCTTCGAAAGTCGAGTATCTTGATTAGCGAGATTAACGAGGGCTACTCTAAGCTGCAACTCGGGAAACGAGATGGGGGAAGCGGCGCGACGTGGCAACTCACGGCATGTACCGGCGGCGGGACACGCCCCGAGAACGGCTCGTCGCCGAGATCACCACTGACCTCCGGCGGTACGCGGTGGACGCCCAGCAGGTCGGCCACGCCTTCGCGAACCTGCACGGCCTGAACCCCACCGACCTCAACGCCCTGATCGCGGTCATGGACGCCGAACTGCGCGGTGACCCGATCACCCCCGGCCGGCTCGGCGAACACCTCAACCTCTCCTCCGGCTCCATCACCGCCCTGATCGACCGGCTGGAACGGGCCGGGCACATCCGCCGCGACCGGGACACCGCCGACCGGCGCAAGGTGCTGCTGCACTACGCCGACCAGGGCGCCGCCCTGGCCATGGAGTTCTTCCGGCCCCTGGGCGCCCGCACCGACACGGTGATGGACCGCTTCAGCGATGACGAGTTACACGTGGTGCACCGGTTCATGGTGGAGATGAGCGAATCGGTGCGGGCACACCGCGACATGGTCCGCGCCGCCCGACCCGAGCAGTCCCGCCGCCCGACGGGCTGACCGGTGCCGGGCCGGCTCGTCGCACGTCTCGCCTCCGCCGCGCTGCGGCTGCCAGTGACCCGCCCCGGCCCGGTACGGGTCACCCGCCACATCCCCGTCCGGGTCCGCGACGGCGTGATGCTGCGTACCGACCACTACGCGCCCGCCGACGAGAACGCGCCCACAGTGCTCATTCGCACCCCGTACGGGCGGGGTGGGCCGTTGCGGCTGCTCGGCCGGCTGCTTGCCGCGCGCGGCAAGCACGCGGTGATCCAGTCCTGCCGGGGCACCGGCGGCTCGGGCGGGACGTTCGCGCCGCTGGTGCACGAGCGCGACGACGGGGTGGACACCCTCGACTGGCTGCGCCGCCAGCCCTGGTGGTCCGGAGCGCTCGGCATGTTCGGTGTCAGCTACCAGGGCTTCGCCCAGTGGGCACTTGCCGACGACGCCGACGACGACCTGCGCGCGATGGTCGCCGTGGTGACAGCCTCGGCCACCAGGGACTCGACGTACGCGGGGGAGTCCTTCGCCCTGGACACCGTGCTGACCTGGGCGGAGCTGCTGCACGCGCAGACCGTGCCGTGGCTGGCCCGGCAGTGGGAGCTCAAGCGCGGGCAGCCCCGGTTGGCCGCCGCGCTTGAGCACCTGCCTCTGGCCGGCGCGGACCGGGTCGCCACCGGCGCCACCATCGGGTTCTTCCAGGAGTGGCTGCGCCACCACACGCCGGACGCCGCGTACTGGCGGACCCGGGTGTTCACCGACCGGGTGGCCCGGGTGCGGGCGCCGGTGCTCATGGTCACCGGCTGGCACGACATCTTCCTGCCCGCCCAGCTCGACGACCACGCCACCCTGCGCGCCACCGGCGCCCGGCCGCGCCTGGTGGTCGGCCCGTGGACACACGGCAGCCCTGGCCTGTTCGTGGCCGCCCTGCGGGAGGGGCTGACCTGGCTCGACGAGCACCTGAGCGCACCGCCGCGCGGCCCGTCGCGCCGCATCGGAGAGGCGCCGGTGCGGCTGTACGTGAGCGGCGCCGACGGCGGCTGGCGGGACCTGCCGGACTGGCCGCCACCGGCCGTCGACACGGCATGGCACCTGCACCCGGACGGTGAGCTTGCGGTGCGCCCACCCGTCCCGTCGGCGCCGGACGAGTTCCGCTACGACCCGGCCGATCCCACCCCGTCACTCGGTGGGCCGCTGCTTGTCGCGCAGCGGGCCGGCCCGGTGGACAACAGGCGCGTCGAGGCCCGGCCCGACGTGTTGACCTACACCAGCGCCCCGCTGGCCCGGCCGGTCGAGGTGATCGGCCCGGTACGCGCCGAGATCCACGTCCGCAGTGAGCTGCCGTACCTGGATGTCTTCGTTCGACTGTGTGACGTGGACCGTCGAGGGCGGTCCTGGAACGTGTGCGACGGGCTGGTCCGGGTCGCGCCAGGGCGGTTCCCGACGGACCCGTCCGGCGCGGTGCGGGTTCCGGTGCCCCTCTGGCCGACCGCGTACCGGTTCGCGGCCGGCCACCGGTTGCGCGTGCAGGTCTCCGGTGGTGCACACCCGCGGTGGGCGCGTAACCCGGGCACCGGTGAACCGCTCGGCGCGGCGGTCACGCTGCGTGCCGGAAAGAGGCAGGTCCTGCACGACCCCGAGCACTCCTCGGCGGTGCTGTTGCCGATCGTCCACACTGATGCGCCTCCGTCACGAATCTGACTGTAGCCCCTGTGAGCTGGGCGTTTGCCGGAAGCGCGCGCTAGGTTTGGCCCAACGCCCGGCGCCGTGCACCAGCAGGCCGGGCTCGCCCGAAGCCCCGCACCGTGTACGCGGTGTGACGTCGTGCCCGGCCCCCGCTCACTGAAAGGGGGACCCCATGACCCGGGCCCCGGCTAACCTTTTGGCCGTTCGAAGCCTGCTCCTCACCCATCTGGACGTCGACCCGAAGACCTCCCGCGCCGCCGACCTGGAGCCGGCCGAGGTCGGGATCGTCGGTGACCCGGCCCATCGCGGTGGCTACCACTGCGGATCGGACCGGGTGGTCACCAACGACTACTCGGTGGTGGAGTCGTCCCGGGACCGGACCGGCCTGACCCTCGACGCGGCGGCGCTTGACGTCGGCGGCTTCGAGGTCCGCTCCGGCGGCCGTACGCACACTCTGGCCAGCTTCTCGGCCTGGTGCGTGGGGCAGTGTGCCGCGAACGCGGCAGACACCCGGGACATCCGCGAAATCATCTACAGCCCCGACGGCAAGACCGTGAAGCGGTGGGACCGGCTCGGCAAGCGCACCACGGGGGACGACTCGCACCGCTGGCACACCCACTTCAGCTTCTTCCGTGACGCCATCAAGGCGGGTCGCGACCAGCGGCCCCTGTTCCGCCGCTATCTCAGCTCCATCGGACTCCTGGAGGACGACATGACCCCCGAAGAGCACAAATGGCTGGCCACCATCCACAAGAACCTCACGGTCCTCGACGGTCGCAACCCGATCGGGCAGGTCTACCTGCGGCTGGCGGAGGGTCGGGACGACACCGGCGCTCCGGTGACCGGTCACCCGAACCTCAAGAGCCTCGGCCTGCAGTTGACCGCGCTGCAGACCGCGCTCAGCTCGTTGTCGGGGCGTGACTTCACCGACGAGCCGGCGATCGTCAGGGGGGTGCTGGCCGGGCTGACGCCGGAGAAGATCGCCGCGGCCATCCCGCCCACTATGGCCAAGCAGGTCGTCGACGAGTTGGCACGCCGACTGGCCGCCTGAGGTAGGGGGCCTCTACACAAGATCCGCAACGACCATTGGGCAATAACTGTTGCGCAATGGTCGTTGCGGGTGTGATGCTGGCGTCATGGAGAGACCCGACGTACGCCAGGTCACCGACTCGCGGGTGCTGGCCGCCATGTCCCACCCGCTGCGCCGCCGCCTGATGGACGTGCTCAAAGTGCACGGGCCGTCCACCGTCGGCACGCTCGCCGACCGCACCGACCAGGCGCCCGCGAACGTCAGCCATCACCTCAAGGTGCTCGCCGCCGCCGATCTCGTCACCGAGGCCCCCGAGCTGGCACGGGACCGCCGCGAGCGCTGGTGGCAACTGGTCACACGGGGGGTGCGCTGGTCCAACACCGACTTCGACGCCGACCCGGCAGCCCGGGCGGTCGCCGACGCCGCCACCTCGCTCAACCTGGACCGGCACGTCGCCCTGGCCCGGGCGTGGCACGCCGCCGACGAGTCCGCGCAGGCCGCCTGGGCCGACGCGCCGTTCTCCACCGACCGCTGGCTGCACCTCACGCCTGACGAACTGGCCGCGTTGAGCCGCGAGATGATCGAGCTGCTGGCGCGTTGGGGCGACCGTGACATCCCCGACGACGGGGTCGAGAGGCAGCCGGTGTTCGTGTTCGCCTACGGCGTGCCGGCCCGGCCGTGACCACTGCCACCCGCACCGATCGCGAGCCGCCTGGCGGGCTGCTGCGGCACCGGGACTTCCGGCTGCTCTGGGCCGGCCAGGCGGTCAGCAGCGTCGGCAGTAACGTCACCACTGTCGCGCTGCCGCTCGTAGCGGTGGCCGTGCTCGACGCCGGCACCTTCCAGGTGGCGGTGCTCACCGCCGCCGCCTGGGCGCCCTGGCTGTTGATCGGGCTGCCGGCCGGCGCGTGGGTGGACCGACTGTCACGTCGACCGGTGCTTGTGGCCTGTGACGTGTTCTGCGCACTGGCGTTTCTCAGCGTGCCGCTGGCCGCCGTGGCCGACCTGCTCACGATCGGGCACCTGCTGCTCGTGGCGGCCACCGCAGGCGCCGCCCGGGTGTTCTTCGAGACCGCCCACCAGGTCTACCTGCCGGTGCTGCTGCGCCCCGACCAACTGCCCGAGGGCAACGCGAAGCTGCACGGCACCCAGACCGTGAGCAACGTCGCCGGTCCCGGTCTCGCCGGCCTGATCGCCCAACTCGCCGGTGCCGTCGCCGCGCTGCTGCTGGACGCGCTCACATTCCTGCTCTCCGCAGCCTTCCTGCTGCGCATCCGCACCGTCGAGACACGCCCCGACAGGCCGAAGACATCCCGGTCGCTGTGGCGGGACGTCGCCGAAGGACTGCGCTTCGTCGCCCGCGACCCGTACCTGCGGGTGCTGACGGTCTTCGGCGCGGCCAGCAACATCGGGCTGACCGGCTACCAGGCGGTCCTGGTGGTGTTCCTGGTACGCGACCTGCGGCTCGCGCCGGGCGTGGTGGGCCTGCTGGTCGGTGTGATGAGCGCCGGCGGAATCATCGGTGCGTTGCTGGCCACCGTGGTGGGTCGGCGCTTCGGCACCGCGCGGGCCCTGCTGATCGGGGCGGTGCTCACCGGCCCGCCCGCGCTGCTCATCCCACTCGCCGGGCCCGCAACCGGGTTGGCCTGGCCGGCCCTCGGCGGCCTGCTGATCGGGCTCGGTGTGACCATCGGCAACGTGGTCAAGGGCAGCTTCCGGCAGACGTACACGCCGCATCACCTGCTCGGCCGCGTGACGGCGAGCATGCACCTGCTCAACTACGGCGCGATCCCGCTGGCGGCCGTGCTGGCCGGTGCCCTCGGGGCTCGATACGGCGCCCGGACAGCAATCAGCGCGATGACCGCCTGGTTGGCGCTCACCCCGCTGATCCTGCTGATCGGGCCAATCCGGAGGCGGCGGGACCTGCCCGCCGCCCCGGCGTCTTGAGTGCGCTGCGACGGCGGCCGGAGACCGACCGCCGTCACCGGCACGGAGCTACATCGGGCGGACGTTGTCCGCCTGCGGGCCCTTTTGCCCCTGGGTCACCTCGAACTCGACCTTCTGGCCCTCGTTGAGCTCCCGGTAGCCGCTCGAAGCGATGGCGGAGTAGTGGACGAACACGTCCGGCCCTCCACCGTCCTGCTCGATGAAGCCGAAGCCCTTTTCCGAGTTGAACCACTTAACCGTGCCGGTTGCCATGCATCTCTCCCTGTTCAAAGCGGCTGACCACCGACCTGTGGCCGATGATCGCCCGTACCTGTTCGACAGTAACGGGCGAAGCCCCGTTCTGCCGGCCGAAGTGCCGTAGGTCTTTGTGTGAAGTCGGGTGAACTCTGCGCGGCGGCATGTGAAACCCGCCCCCGCCATCCCCCACTGGGGCATGCTTGCGCCGATGAAAGGTACCGCAGCCGCTGCGCTGTCCGAGCTGGAGCGCGAGATCGACGCGCCCGGCGACGGCCTGGACCGGCTCCGGTTGATGCCCACTCCGTTCGTCCCCGAGGTACGCCTGCACCTGGCCGAGGACGCCATCGTGTGGTGGGCCCGAATGGAGGCAGCGGTCGGTCACGCACTGCCCCCGCCCTACTGGGCCTCCGCCTGGGCTGGTGGCCAGGCCCTGGCCCGGCACCTGCTGGACCATCCCGAACTCGCCGCCGGCCGCAGGGTCCTCGACCTGGCCGCCGGCTCGGGGCTGGTGGCCATCGCCGCCGCGCTCGCCGGCGCGGCACGGGTCGTCGCCAACGACATCGACCCGTACGCCGTGGCGGCCGTCACGATCAACGCCCGCGCCAACCGGGTCGACGTCGACGCCAGCGGCGACGACCTGCTCGACGACGTCGACACCGAGGCGGACCTGGTGGTCGCCGGGGACGCCTTCTACAGCCGCGCCATGACGGCCCGGGTGCTGCCGTTCCTGCAACGGGCCGCCGCCGCCGGCGCCGACGTGCTCGTCGGCGACCCCGGCCGGGGGCACCTGCCGGCGGACGGGTTGACGGTGCTCGCCGACTACCCGGTGCCCACCACCGAACCGTCGGTGGACTCGTCGCTGCGCCACGTACAGGTGCTGCGCCCCGCCTGAGGCCGCCTCAGGGGTGACCCCTAGGCCGATACCAGGGCACCGTGGGGGCTGCGACCGGATGTCCATCGTGGCCTGACGGCCATAGCGTACGCAGCATGACGCAATGGCTGGCTCAGGTCGGGGAACTGCCCATCGGTGTGCTGATGGGTGCCCTCGGGCTGGTCATGGTCTTCGACGCCGTACCGCTGGTGGGCGTCCTCGTCCCCGGTGACGTGGCGATCCTGGCCGCCGTCGGAGTGGGCCGACCGGCCACCGGGCTGGCCACCTTCGCGGCGGTGCTGACCGGCTGCCTGGCCGGCTGGTCGCTGAGCTTCCTCGCCGGCCGCCGGTACGCCGAACACCTGCGGCGCAGCCGGATCGGCACCTGGATCGGCGAGTCACGCTGGAGCGCGGCGGAGGGCATCCTGCACCGCGGCGGCGGCGCGATGTTGATGGTCGCGCCGTTCCTGCCGGTGTTCAACGCGCTGCTGCCCCTGGCCGCAGGTGGGCTGCGGATGTCGTACCGGCGGTTCCTCGCCTGCGCGACCATCGGCGGGGCGGCCTGGGCCGGGCTCTACCTGGCGCTGGGCACCGCCTCCCGGTCGCTGGCCGGGCTGCTGCCGGGGTCACCCAGCCCGCTGCTGGTCACCATGGCGGTCGGGCTGCTGCTGGCCGCCGTCGTGCTGCTGGGCGCGCGGCGGCGGCTGCGCGTGGTCCGAGTCGTCCCGCCGGCCCGTCCGGCGTCACCAGCCCCGGGCGCGCCACTGTGGCAGGGCCGGACGCTCCGCCGCGAGGGTGCTGTCGCTGCCGTGGCCCGGGTAGAACCACGTCTCGTCCGGGAGCCTGTCGAACAGCTTGTGCTCGACGTCGTCGATCAGCGCGGCGAAACGCTCCGGGTCCTTGTCGGTGTTGCCCACGCCACCCGGGAAGAGGCTGTCGCCAGTCCACAGGTGCGGGGTGCCGTTCGGGTCGCGGTAGAGCAGCGCGATCGAACCCGGCGTGTGCCCCTTGATGTGGATGACCTCCAGCGCGCAGTCACCCACAGCGACGGTGTCGCCGTCGGTGAGATGGTCGGCCTCGATCGGCAGCCCGGCGGCGTCGTCGGCGTGCACCAGCGCCCGCGCGCCGGTCTTGGCAACGACCTCCTCCAGCGCCACCCAGTGGTCCATGTGCTGGTGGGTGGTCACCACTGTGGTCAGCCCGCCGTCGCCGATCAACTCCAGCAACCGCGGCGCCTCGTTGGCGGCGTCGATGAGCACCTGGTCGCCGGTGTGGTTGCAGCGCAGCAGGTAGGCGTTGTTGTCCATCGGGCCCACCGACAGCTTGCTGATGGTGAGGCCGTCCAGCTCCCGTACCGCTGGTGCGCCGCCTGAGGTGACGTCTCCGGTGTAGGTCATGGGGTGTCTATATCCATTCCGGTGGAGTTGGCAGTGGGCCGTCGGGTGCGACGGTGAGCGTGTGGCCGGAGTCCCGGCCGGTCAGCCAGGCGGCCAGGTCGGAGGCCGGCCCGCTGACTGTCGGCGCGCCGGCCCGGTCCCCGATGACGAGATCGTGCTGGCTGCCGTCGAAGCGCAGCACCATCGACGGCGGGGTCGGCCCGTCGGCGTGATGGCTGGCCGCCTCGCGCAGCAGCCGGTGGGCGAACGCCTCCGACCAGTCACCGGGTCGGTAGTCGGCGGCCAGGTCGAGGTGGTGCACCTCGATCTCACGCAGGCGGCCCCAGACGAGCAGGGCGGCCGGCCACGGGCCCCGACGCGCGCGTACCGTCGCGCCCCACGCCGCCGCCGGCATCGCCTCGACCGCCTCGGCGAACCGGTCCGCGCTGCGCCGCAGGTCGTCCAGGTGCTCGGCGGGCGGACGGTCGGCCCCGGCCTCGATGTCCGCCGTACGGGCGGCCAGCGAGGCGTACATCGGCAGCGGCTCCCCGGTGCGGGCCGCCGTGAGCAGGTTGACGAAGCCGTCCGCGTTGCGGGCCAGATGCGCCAGCACGTGCCCGCGCGACCAGCCCGGCAGCAGCGACGCCGCCGCCAGGTCGGCGGCGTCGAACGAGGCGGCGGTACGCATCAGCCGTGTGGTGGCCGCGTCCACCTCGCCCATCAGCAGCAGCGGATCCGTGGTCACGCGTCGACCCTAGCGGTCCGCTGGCGCGCCGTCGCTGGGGAAATCGCTTTCGGCGCGTCGGCAAGCGACCTACCGTCGGCGCCATACGCGGCACCGGACGTCGAACGGAGGTGGTGTTCATGCCGGACGTGGCACGCGTGTTCCGCCATCACCAGCTTCGACACCGATGAGGATGACATGACAATCGATCTGACCGCCCTCGGCTGGGACGCCGACCGGGCGGAGTACGCCGCACGACGTGGCGAGCACCACCCGGGCCGGGTCGCCCGGGTGGACCGGGGGGTCTGCACGGTGCTCACCGCCGCCGGCCCCGTCCGGGCCAGCCTCGGCCCGGCGGTGCTCACCGCCGCCGCCCAGGATCCCTCCGCGCTGCCCTGCGCGGGTGACTGGGTGCTGCTCACGCACTGGCCGGACCGCCGGATCACGGTGGCCTGCGTGCTGCCCCGGCGGGCCGCGCTGATCCGCCGTACCGCCGGCAAGGACGCCAGCGGCCAGGTGCTGGCCGCGAACCTCGACGCCGCCGCGGTGGTCGAGCCCGTACACCCGGAGCCGGACGTCGGCCGCATCGAGCGGCTGCTCTCGCTGGCCCACGAGTCCGGCGCGCGACCGCTCGTGGTGCTGACGAAGGTCGACCTCGCGGCCGACCCCGACGCACTGGCCCGCCAGATCGCCACTGTGGCGCCCGGGGTGCCGGTGCTGCCGGTAAGCGCCGAGCGCGGCGTCGGGCTGGAACCGCTGCGCGCCGAGGTGGCGCCCGGCCGCACGCTGGGCCTGCTCGGTCCGTCCGGTGCCGGCAAGTCGAGCCTGGTCAACGCCCTCGCGGGGACCGTGATGATGCCGACACAGGCGATCCGGCGGGTCGACGGCAAGGGCCGGCACACCACTACCTGGCGGGCCCTGGTGCCGATCCCGGGCGGCGGGGCGGTGATCGACACGCCCGGCGTGCGGGCGGTCGGTCTGCTCGACGGCGTGGCCGGGCTGGACCGGGCGTTCGCCGACATCGCCGGGCTGGCGCAGGGCTGCCGGTACGCCGACTGCGGGCACGACGGCGAGCCGGCCTGCGCGGTCCGGGACGCGCTGCGTACCGGGGAACTGACCGCGCGGCGGTGGGAGAGCTGGCGGCGGTTGCAGGGGGAGGTGGCCCACGAGAGCCGGCGGCGGGAGTCGCGGCTGGCCGCCGAACGGCGCGGCGGTTGGCGCGCGGCCCGGCGCAGGGCCGTCCGCCCGCCGTCACCAGGCGGCTACTGACGCGTGGCCCGGGCTGTCGGTCGATGCGGCCGACCGTGCTGAGCTGGGGGAATGTGCGGGCGAGGGAAACTGTCGTACCTCGGGGCTAGAGTTGCCGAGGCGCGTTTTCCGCGCCCGCACGACCGCTCGGAATCATCGCAGAGCGGGACAGAACCCTCCGCTTCACCTTCATCCGGGAGTACACGCACTGTGGCCGACCGACTCATCATCCGTGGCGCGCGCGAGCACAACCTGCGTGACGTCAGTCTCGACCTGCCCCGGGACGCACTCATCGTGTTCACCGGGTTGTCCGGGTCGGGCAAGTCGAGCCTGGCCTTCGACACGATCTTCGCCGAGGGCCAGCGGCGCTACGTGGAGTCGCTGTCGTCGTACGCCCGGCAGTTCCTCGGCCAGATGGACAAGCCCGACGTCGACTTCATCGAGGGGCTGAGCCCCGCCGTCTCGATCGACCAGAAGTCGACGTCGCGCAACCCGCGCTCGACCGTCGGCACCATCACCGAGGTCTACGACTACCTGCGTCTGCTCTACGCCCGGATCGGCGAGCCGCACTGCCCGGTCTGCGGCGAGCGGATCTCCCGGCAGAGCCCGCAGCAGATCGTCGACAGGGTGCTGGCCATGGCCGAGGGCACCAAGTTCATGGTGCTGGCCCCGGTGGTGCGCGGTCGCAAGGGCGAGTACGTCGACCTCTTCGCCGAACTCCAGGGCAAGGGCTACGCCCGGGCCCGGGTCGACGGCGTCGTGCACCCGCTGACCGAGCCTCCGAAGCTCAAGAAGCAGGAGAAGCACACCATCGAGGTGGTGATCGACCGGCTCACCGTCAAGCCGAGCGCCAAGCAGCGGCTTACCGACTCGGTCGAGGCCGCGCTGGGCCTGTCCAGTGGGCTGGTGCTGCTCGACTTCGTCGACCTGCCGGAGGACGACCCGGAGCGGGAGCGTCGCTACTCCGAGCACCTGGCCTGCCCCAACGACCACCCGCTGGCCATCGAGGATCTCGAACCGCGGGTCTTCTCCTTCAACGCGCCCTACGGCGCCTGCCCGGAGTGCACGGGCCTGGGCACCAAGAAGGAGGTCGACCCGGAGCTGCTGGTGCCCGACCCGGAGCGCAGCCTGCGCGAGGGCGCCATCCAGCCCTGGTCCACAGGGCACAACCTGGAATACTTCCTCCGCCTGCTGGAGGCGCTCGGCGAGGCCCAGCACTTCGACGTCGACACGCCCTGGCGGGCGCTGCCGGCCCGCGCGCAGAAGACGATCCTGCACGGCTCCGACGACCAGGTGCACGTGCGCTACCGCAACAAGTACGGCCGCGAGCGCTCCTACTACACCGGGTTCGAGGGCGTGGTGCAGTGGATCGAGCGCCGGCACTCCGACACCGAGTCCGAGTGGTCCCGCGACAAGTACGAGGGCTACATGCGCGACGTGCCGTGCGCGGCCTGCGGCGGCGCGCGGCTCAAGCCCGAGGTGCTGGCGGTCACGCTTGCCGGCAAGAGCATCGCCGAGGTCTGCAACCTGTCCGTGGGGGAGTGCGCCGACCTGCTCGCGGGCATCGAGCTGACCGACCGGCAGAAGATGATCGCCGAGCGCGTCCTCAAGGAGATCAACGCCCGGCTGCGGTTCCTGCTCGACGTCGGCCTTGACTACCTCTCCCTGGACCGGCCGGCGGGCACCCTGTCCGGCGGCGAGGCGCAGCGCATCCGGCTGGCCACCCAGATCGGCTCCGGCCTGGTGGGTGTGCTCTACGTGCTCGACGAGCCGTCGATCGGGCTGCACCAACGCGACAACCACAGGCTGATCGAAACCCTGATCCGGCTGCGTGGGCTGGGCAACACGCTGATCGTGGTGGAGCACGACGAGGACACGATCCGCACCGCCGACTGGATCGTCGACATCGGCCCCGGCGCTGGCGAGCACGGCGGCAAGATCGTGCACAGCGGGTCGGTGCCGGCGCTGCTGGACAACCCCGAGTCGCTCACCGGGGCGTACCTGGCGGGCCGCAGGTCGATCCCGACGCCGCAGCAGCGCCGCCCGCAGACAAAGGACCGCGAGCTGGTGGTGCACGGCGCGCGGGAGCACAACCTGCGCAACCTGACCGTCGGGTTCCCGCTCGGTCAGCTGATCGCGGTCACCGGGGTCAGCGGCTCGGGCAAGTCGACGCTTGTCAACGACATCCTCTACGCGGTCCTGGCCAACCAGATCAACGGCGCCCGGCTGGTGCCCGGCCGGCACACCCGGGTCTCCGGCCTGGAGCACGTGGACAAGGTCGTCGGCGTGGACCAGTCGCCGATCGGCCGCACGCCGCGCTCCAACCCGGCCACCTACACCGGGGTCTGGGACCACGTCCGCAAGCTCTTCGCCGAGACCACCGAGGCCAAGGTGCGGGGGTACGGGCCGGGCCGGTTCTCGTTCAACGTCAAGGGTGGCCGCTGCGAGGCGTGCTCCGGCGACGGCACCATCAAGATCGAGATGAACTTCCTTCCCGACGTGTACGTCCCCTGCGAGGTCTGCAAGGGCGCCCGGTACAACCGGGAGACCCTTGAGGTGCACTACAAGGGCAAGACCGTCTCGGACGTGCTGGAGATGCCGATCGAGGAGGCCGCCGAGTTCTTCTCCGCCATCCCGGCCATCCACCGGCACCTCAAGACGCTTGTCGACGTCGGTCTGGGCTACGTACGCCTCGGCCAGCCCGCGCCGACTCTCTCCGGCGGTGAGGCGCAGCGGGTCAAGCTGGCCTCCGAGCTTCAGAAGCGCTCCACCGGGCGAACGGTCTACGTGCTCGACGAGCCGACCACCGGCCTGCACTTCGAGGACATCCGCAAGCTGCTGATGGTGCTGGAAGGACTCGTCGACAAGGGCAACACGGTGATCACCATCGAGCACAACCTCGACGTGATCAAGACGGCCGACTGGCTGATCGACATGGGCCCGGAGGGCGGGCACCGCGGCGGCACCGTGCTCGCCACCGGCACCCCGGAGGAGGTCGCCGAGGTGCCCGAGAGTCACACCGGTCAGTTCCTGCGCGGGGTGCTCAAGCTCGACGGCGAGGCCAAGGGTGCGGCGGCGGCCACCACCCGCGCCGCCAAGGCCAACGGCACCACCAAGGCGCGGGCCAGCCGCAAGGTGGCGGCCGCCGCGCGCTGACCGCACGTGTCGGGGGCGGGCTCCGGCGCTGGCTCGCGCACGCCGATCGCGGCGTGCGCGAGCCGGTCCGGTCCGCCCCCGTTCCATTCCCGAGTCGACCGATGCGGCGATGAACCATCCGGCACAGTTGCCCGTGTGGAGAAGTGTGGCCGGCTCTTCGGCCGGCCGGCGGGCTACAGAGAGGCGAGGCATGAGTGACGATCAGGCGCTGACCGGTCCAGGTACGCAGACCCGACGGGCTCTGCTCACCGGCGTCGGGGCGGCCGGCGCAGCCGTCGTCCTGGCTGCCTGCGGCAGCGACGACACCGGCGACGGCGCCACCCCCGCCCCCACCAGCGGCGGCCCGGCCGTGCCGAGCACCGGCGACGCCGGCGGCGGCAACCGGCAGGACGCCCAGTCGCTGGCCACGACCGCCGACATCCCTGTCGGTGGCGGCAAGATCCTCGCCGCCGAGGGCGTGGTGATCACCCAGCCGACCGCAGGGCAGTTCAAGGGCTTCAGCCCGATCTGTACGCACCAGAACTGCCCGGTGTCGAACATCGACGGCGGCACCATCAACTGCACCTGCCACGGCAGCAGGTTCTCGATCGAGGACGGTTCGGTGAAGGCCGGCCCAGCCACCAAGCCACTGCCGCCCAAGAACATCAAGGTCACCGGGGATCAGATCTCGCTGGCCTGATCGTCGGGTCTCGCCCCGTTGGCGCGTACCCCAGCGGGGTTGGGTTTGATCGACTCGCGGCCTGGGGCGTCGGGGTGTCCGGTGACCTGCGGACATCCCGACGCCCCGGACACGAGTGGATCTAGTGCCGGCGGTGGGTGTCGGTGGTGCGGACTAGGCTTGTCGGCGTGGCTGACCCCTCGACCTACCGTCCCGCGCCCGGCACCATTCCGGAGTCGCCGGGGGTCTACCGATTCCGCGACGGCACCGGCCGAGTGATCTACGTCGGCAAGGCGAGGAACCTGCGCAGCCGGCTCAATTCCTACTTCGGCGACATCTGGAACCTGCACGAGCGCACCCGGCAGATGGTCACCACCGCCGAATCGGTGGACTGGATCACCGTCGGCACCGAGGTCGAGGCGCTCCAGCAGGAGTTCACCGAGATCAAGCAGTACGACCCCCGCTTCAACGTCCGCTACCGCGACGACAAGTCATACCCCTACCTGGCCGTCACCCTCGACGAGGAGTACCCCCGGCTACAGGTGATGCGCGGCGCCAAGCGCAAGGGCGTGCGCTACTTCGGTCCGTATTCGCACGCCTGGGCCATCCGGGAGACCCTCGACCTGCTGCTACGGGTGTTCCCCGCCCGGACGTGCTCCGCCGGAGTGTTCAAGCGCGCCGGCCAGGTCGGCCGTCCCTGCCTGCTCGGCTACATCGGCAAGTGCTCGGCGCCGTGCGTCGGCAGCGTCTCCGCCGACGAGCACCGAGCGATAGTGGACGGGTTCTGCGACTTCATGGCCGGGCGCACCGACACCATGGTCCGCAAGATCGAACGTGAGATGACCGAGGCGAGCGAGAAGCTGGAGTTCGAGCGGGCCGCCCGCCTGCGCGACGACGTGGCAGCGCTGCGCCGGGCCATGGAGAAGCAGACAGTGGTGCTTGGCGACGGCACCGACGCCGACGTGGTCGCGTTCGCCGACGACCCCCTTGAGGCGGCCGTGCAGGTCTTCCACGTCCGCGACGGCCGCGTCCGCGGCCAGCGCGGCTGGGTCGTGGAGAAGACCGAGGAACTGACGACCGGAGACCTCGTCCACCACTTCTGCACCCAGGTGTACGGCGGCGAGCACGGCGAAACCGACGTACCCCGCGAGTTGCTGGTGCCCGAGCTGCCCGCGGACGCCGAGGCGCTTGCCGAATGGCTCACCAACCACCGGGGCAGCCGGGTGTCGCTGCGGGTGCCGCAGCGCGGCGACAAGCGCTCGCTGATGGAGACTGTGGAGCGCAACGCCAAGGACGCCCTCGCCAGGCACAAGCTGAAGCGGGCCGGCGACCTCACCACCCGGGGTAAGGCGCTCGACGAGATCAGCGAGGCGCTCGACATGCGCACCTCGCCGCTGCGCATCGAGTGCTTCGACATCTCGCAGATCCAGGGCACCGACGTCGTCGCCAGCATGGTGGTCTTCGAAGACGGGCTGCCCCGCAAGAGCGAGTACCGACGGTTCATCGTCCGCGGCGCGACCGACGACCTCTCCGCGATGTCCGAGGTGCTGCGCCGCCGCTTCGCCCGCTACCTCGACGCGCGGGCCGAGACCGGGGAGGTGGGCGTGGAGTCCGCCGACGACCCCGCTGCTCCCGACGGCGAAGCCGAACCGCAGGTCGGCACCCTTGTCGACCCGACCACCGGCCGGCCCCGGAAATTCGCGTACCCGCCGCAGCTGGTGGTCGTCGACGGCGGTGCGCCGCAGGTCGCGGCTGCCGCGCAGGCCCTCGCCGACCTGGGCATCGACGATGTCGCGCTGTGCGGCCTGGCCAAGCGGCTGGAGGAGGTCTGGCTCCCCGACGACGAGTTCCCCGTCATCCTGCCGCGCACCTCGGAAGGGCTCTACCTGCTGCAACGGGTCCGAGACGAGGCGCACCGCTTCGCCATCACGTTCCACCGCCAGCGTCGCTCGAAGCGGATGACCGAGTCGGCCCTGGACAACGTTCCCGGCCTCGGAGACGTACGCCGCAAGGCGCTGCTGCGGCACTTCGGTTCCCTCAAGCGCCTGTCCACGGCGAGCGTCGACGAGATCACCGAGGTGCCCGGGGTAGGCCGACGTACCGCCGAGGCGATCCTGGCCGCCCTCGACACGGGCAAGGGGTCCGCCAACGGCGCCGTCCCGGCGGATGGCGCCGCCTCGGCAGATGGTGCTGCTCCGGCGGGCGATGCTGCTCCGGCAGATGGCGCAGCCTCGGCAAGCGGTGCTGCTCCGGCAGGCGGTGCTGTTCTGGCAAACGGCGCAGCCCCGGCAAATGGCTTCGCGCCGGCAGACGGCAGCGAAGCGGCGCCCGGAGGCGGGGCCGCGTCTGGAGGCGGAGCCGCGTCTGGTGGCGGGGCCCCTGCTGTGAGGTGACGCCCGGCGACGGGTGGCCACTCCCGGAGTGGCTTCTGCTGGCGGAGTGACGCCTGGCGACAGTGGGCCTCCGGTTGTGAGGGTGACGCCTGGCGTCGGGGTTGGCCTTTGGTAGCGGTGCGGCGCCGAGCGTTGAGGTGGGCTGCGTCATGAGGTTGGTGCCTGGTGCGCACCTCTTGGCGGAGAACTTCACAAGAGGTGCATATCGGGTGTCGGCGCGGGTGATCGACTCGCTTTCCTGAAAATCGGGGTGTCCGGATCGCGAGGATGCCCCGATTTCAAGGAAGCCGAGGGGATCATCGCCGACCTGCGCCGAGCGTCGGCCCGTGACGGATGTTTTGTCCGGTTCGGGCTCGGGGTTCAGACACGACCTGCAGGTCGCGTGTCCGGGTTGGGGTCATTTGGGGTTTGGGTGGGGTGGCCGGCGGCACTGTGGCGGCGGAATGATGGGCCGGGCCCGGTGGTTGTACAGGGGGTAACCGACGACAGGTCGCGGCCCCCCGGCCCCCGGCCCGGCGGTCTCCGGTATCCGGGAACACCCGCCCGGCCGCCACGGTTACATCCCCCTGAACCACCCCGAGCAGCGCCTCCCCGAGGCTGTCGGGCAGATCCCCCGGAGCGCGGCGGAATGACTCGCCGGCCCGGCTGGTTACATCCCTGGACCACCTCGTGCAGGCCCCCCGGGTCGCCGGGTGAGATCCCCCCGAAACTTCTTCCCCCTGCTCGCAGCGCACCGTCCCCCTATTGGTGCGTTACGCGGGTCGCCCCCGACATTGCAGAGGAGCACGCCATCATGCGTACCGATCTGATTCGTAAGACCGCTCTGA
>NZ_LGEB01000076.1:0-34065 GCF_001279555.1 Micromonospora sp. NRRL B-16802
AGACGATCCACGGCGGCTGCTCACCCCTCCTCACGTTCAGACAGAACGATCCTCACGTCCCGAGGACACGCCCAACATCATTTAGTTAGGAGTTCTTAGCGGTGGGACCAGTTTTAACCGCCCTGGTAGGGGCACTCAGGCCGTCCAACCCAGTCAGGCGACACCCGTCTGCGCGTCTTTGCAAGCACCTACTTGGACACGAACCCGCACGCCGACACGCCAGTTCTCAGCCTGACGTGTCTTGTGCCTCCGGCTGACACCACCCGACGCTCAGCAGGTGCAGATGCGAGCTTTATTCCGCGCTACGCGCGGAGGCGTCGCATGCGGGACGTCAACGAGTCCCCTTGAGCAGCGACTTCGACCACTCGGAAGCCGATCGGTATGAGGTCGGGGCGGCCCACCTTCAACGCTCGGGACGGGTCAGTCCGCGGTACAGCGACGATGAGCTCGTCGATAGCATGCATCTGCGGTCGCATCGCGACGTCGTGCTCGTATCCGACGACGAGTGTGCTGCGTACGCCGCCTTTATAGGCCGCTGACAGCCACTGAGGAAGGCCGACGCCGATATCGGCATCGCCCGGGAGTGCGAAGTGCGCACTCGCGTGGCCTCCTGGGATGCCCTCGTCGAGGGTCTTGCCCGCAATGACGAGGTCAGCGTTCGCGCGGAGATCGATCAGGAGCCGTTCTTCCGCCGCCGACTGATGCTCGCCCTCCGCTGCGACGGCCCACGTCAGGTACGGCCTACCGCGCTCGGTTGCGGTCAGCCATGGCTCAAGGACGATCAGGGCTTCGTCGCGCAACACGTCAGTCTCGACCTCGATGCCTGCGGCGGCGAGCATCGAGGCGCCACCTGCGCCGCGGGATGTTGGGTCCATGACGGCGATGACCACCCGGGAGATACCGGCGTTGATCAGTTCCTGGCGGCACGCCGGCGTGACTCCGACGTGGTTGCATGGTTCAAGCGTGACGACAGCCGTGCCGCCGCGGGCCGCGCCTCCCGCTGCGTTGAGAGCGTGTACTTCGGCGTGCGGCTCTCCTTTGCGGCGGTGGAATCCCGCGCCGACTACCGTTCCGTGCTGGTCCAGGATCACGCACCCGACGGGCGGGTTTGGGCTCGTGGTGCCCAACCCAAGCGCGGATAGGGTGATGGCCTGCCGCATCGCGGACAGCTCGAGGTCTGACGCCATCAGGCGGTCTCCACAAGGTCGTCAAGGAACGCACGGACGTCGGCCAAGTGGCGGTGCTCGTCAACAGCGGAACCGATCTGGCTGAGTTGGTGCAGGATCCGGCGCGTTCCAGCTCGCCGAGCGATCGGTAGGGCGATATGCGCGGTGGCGGCCGCTTGCTCAGGCTGGTCAGCAGCTACATGGGCTGCGGCCTTGGTCAGCAGGGCTGCGGTGAAATCCTGACGGTGGAGCGACGGGATCGACGGCAACGCGGCGTCGAGCACCTTAATGGCCTCGTCGGGCCGCCGCCCTATCCGCAGGCACGTGCCCCGATGAACCTCGATGTAGCCGCTCGTGCAGTAGGAGGCGTGCTCGCCTTCGGGCTTAGCCGGGGTGCGGTCTGCGGCCCACCCATGGGCGTTGTCCAGGAGTTGCATGGCCTCGCGATGTTCGCCGACCGTGGCGAGCGCGTGGGCATGCTGCACGCGGAGTGCCGCGCGCACCGGGCTGGGTACCTTCTTGTCCTGCAGCATCGCAGCTTCGGCTTCTTCGACAGCACGACGCGGCTTCCCGGCGATAAGCCAGTGCTGACTGCTGCGGTACGTTGCCCACGCTGTCATGGCCGGATCAGCAATCTGGTCCGCCAAGGCGAGTGCCTTCCGGGTCCAAAGCTGAGCGGCCGGAACGTCGTTGAGCGAGTGATTCAACCAGGCTGCCGATTCGGCGTACTGCGCCGCGAGGCGTACAAGGCTGGGGCGAAACAACGATGGCACGTCGTTGAGCAGCCGGTCGAGCAGATTTAGCTGAGCCGTAACCCCGATCAAGGCGTACTGCGGTCCGAACAGCTTGTCATTTTGCACCAGCAGGTGCCACTGGGCTCGCAACTGATAGAGCGTCTCATCCCAGCTTCCCGGCATCGGCTGCCCAGTGCCGTGGTCGGCGGTAGTGGTGACGTCGGTACGCCGCGGGCTGTAAAGGTCGAGTTGGCCGTCGCTGGTGGCCCCGAGAACGTGGCGGAGGGCAGCGCGACGCTCTTCGCTGGGCCAACGGTGCTCGCCGCGTTCTAGCTTGCCGATCCAGCGAGAGTCGACGTAGTGCGCGGTGAGGACCCTGCCGGGGTAGAGCCGATCAAGAGCGGCGTTGACGGCGTCGGCCAGCTCGCTGCGTGACAGTGACTGACCTGGTCGCCGAGGCGAGGCTTGCCGGCGGCGGGCGTCGCAAAGCAGGGTGTTCGGGCTGATTACCGTATCCGGGTGGCGGGGCACTACCGGTCCCGGCGCGTTCGCAGGTGAAGACCGAAACCTTCGCCGCCATCACCTCTTCGCTGCCGACCGAGTTCGACTTCAGTATAGGGATGACGTGACACTGGCTCCCCCTTTCACGTCGACCCGTGACGGGCACACCGCTGCTGTTGGTCGGCTACTCGAAACCACCTGGATTCGATGTCCAGGATGCCAACATCCGGCCCAGAGGGCCACCGATCCATTGGGAACAAGCCCTCGCGCCGAAGGTCGAGCCACACCGTATGGCCCTGCAGCGCGCTCTGGCCAGGGTCAACGGCTGAACTTGCCGGTCCGGATGCCGCCAGTGAAGGCGCTCCAAGTAGCGGGGCGGAATTCCAGCATCGGGCCGATGACGTCCTTCGAGTCGCGTACGCCGACGGTGCCATCGCCGGCGCTGGCGACCTCGACGCAATTGCCATCGTCGCTGCGGGTGGACTTGCGCCATGCCGAATATCGCGAGGTCATGCGGAAACTCCTTCGACGGGTGACAGGCCCTGCGCCGCGACGCGGAGCAGGTGGAGGCTCATCTCGGGTGCCAACGCCGCGGCCTTGAGCCGGCTGTGCAGGCTCAGATAGGGCTGGACCTCATCCGGCTCGGTGTAAATCAGATCACTCGTAAGCGTGTCGGCGGCGACAGCCACGGAGTCCGGCGTGTCGCGATAGCGGTAGATCGAGTACGCGGACCTAGGCGCGCTGTGGCCCTTGATGGAGGCGTCGATCGGTAGTACCCGGACGGTCACGGTGGGGTGTGCGGCGCAGACGGCGACGATGTGCCGGAGCTGGTCGGCGACGATGTGAGGATCGGCGGCGCAACGTCGGATCGCGATTTCGTCGAGCACGACGTCGTAGCACGGCCCCTCGACGGCGAGTAGCAGCCGCTGTCGGTGCGATCGGGCAGCGACCGCCGCGGCGGGGTCGAAGGTCTCGGCATGACGGGCAGGGTCGCTGCGCAGCCGAGCATCGGCAAACGCCGTCGTCTGGAGCAGGCCAGGCACTAGCGCCAGGGCGTACTCCGTGATGGTTCTGGTGCCGCTCTCCAGGTCCGCGTAGGTGGCTTGCCGGGCACCCATTCGTTCCGCGTCGGCCATCCACCATCCCCGCGCCCAGCCGTCGGTCGCCGCGTCCATGATGGCTGTCCGCCGGTTGGCGCCGACGGACAGGTAGTCACAGATCGCGCTGACCAGATCGATGTCAGGTCCAAGGTGCCCATTCTCGACGGCACTGAGCTGTTGCCGCGCGAACCCCACGGCGCGTGCGAGTGGTTCACCTGCCAGCCCGTGCTCGTTCCGAAGGCGCCTGATCTCGCGTCCAAGCCATCGTCGCCGGACGTACGGACTGGGTCTGGTCACCGGCGGCCTCCACGGCTTCGTCTCAAGCCGGCCGGCACGGCGACCGGCTCGACGATCTCAATGTAACCCCGACATACGGCTGAAGGATCTTGAAAAGGTTCCAACACAACCATGAATATGCAGCTCAGAGGACGGTCGGACCGGAGGTCGGTACACGAGGTCGGACAAGAGGTCGGCATTCCCAGTCGCACAGCATTCCGTGATCGTTGACTCGCAATCAGTTGTTCGCCAGTGGGGCCAGACCCACCAGGCGGTTGCTCAATCGCCCGAGATTCAGCTGGGCAGGTGCCTGCTACGGCACTACCCGGTCGAGCAGGGTGCAGGCGCCATCCGTCGCGTCCCCCGCGCGAGTCGGTCCCTGCACCCGCCGGACGGGTGCACGGCCAGGGCCGGCAAGCGCCCCGGCCGCGCACCCACCCAGTGAGGGGAGATGACGGTGGTGAAACGGATCAAGTGGTTCGTCCCGGCACAGGACGGTCGGCAGTACAGGCCGTTCGGCATCGACTGCGAAGGCGCGGCGACGCTGTTCGGTCACCGCAGCGGGTGGAACCGGACCGGCGCGGCCGGCCGGAACCAGCCCTCTCCTCAAGAGCTCGCTGCGGAGAACCGTGCCTTCTGGACCGGTCTTGATCGGGTGCCTGCCGATCGGCAGTTCCGTCTCAATCCTCACGGCGACGAAAAGCCGGCACCATGAGCGACCCCGGCAATTTGCCCGCCGCCGAGCCCGGGACGCTGCTGAGGCTCGGTCCCGACGATTGGTCTCTCGGCCGGGACCTGACCCCTGGCACGCATGTTGACGTCGTCGTCGCCTGGCTCCGTACCGACCTCGCGCACCTCAGCGAAGAGTGGATGTGGGTACGCGGCCACCGACCCCAGTGCGACTACCCCACGGTTGATCTACACCCGCCTTGTATGGAGCTGCGCGTCAGCGTCGCCGCGCTACGGCGGATTGCGCAGACGCCGTGACCGGCACCGACGAAAGCGCCCGCCCTGTCGACCGTTTCGAGTCGGCCCGACTGACGGTGCTCCAGCACGTAGCTGGCCGCACCTGCTTCCACTGCAGCGATGACGAATGCCAGCAGCACGCCTGGGCGGTGCAGGAGCTCACCCGCCACGCCGGGGGCCAAAGTCTCCTCTCCCGGCTCGGGCTGCCTCCCGCCGCCAATCACGCACTCCCGGAAGGTCAGCCGCGGTGAACAGACCCCCTGGCGCGGCCGATGAGCACGCCATGCCCGCCCACAGCGAGCCAGTACCGCCCCATCGCCCGGTGAAAGCCGTCGGTACCGCTGCCGCAATATCCCCGCGCATCGCCGACGAGTTCTTCTACATGGCCCACGACGACCAGACCGGCCGGCCCCGGCTCTATGACATTGGGCTGGCCTCGGGCCTCGCCGCCGCACTGCTCATCGAGCTGTACTACGAACGCCGAATCACATTCGAGCACGGGAAGGTCCACGTCCTCCAGACTTTCCCGCCGAAGGATTGGCTGCAACACCTCGTCCTCGACCGGTTGATCGCGCAGCCGCAGCACACCGACACCCGGACCTGGCTGACGTTTCTGTCCACCACCGCCTACGAGCAGGTCGCCACACGCATGTGGCAGGTCGGACTCCTCGGACAGCAGCAGGTCGGCCGGCTCTGGCGGCAGCGCACCGTCTACGTGCCGACCGACATCAACACTGCGGCCTGGTCGTGGGCACGACTGTCGCAGCAGGTACGCAACTACCGACAGCTCGACCACTTCGACATCGCGCTCGCCGGCCTGACGCTGCACACCCAACTAGACACAGCATTGCTCGACGGCGCGCCATACAGCGCTCACGCGCACCTGCGCCAACTGGTCAACCAATCGTGGCTACCGCTACGCGACCTCCTCGCCGATCTCAGCAGCGTCATCGGCGCCGGCGTTCTCAGCCACCGCACCTCCTGACGTTCGTTCACACCACCCCAGACGAAAGAGAAACCATGCCCCACTCGAAACCTGACACGGTCACAGCTGTCTTGGCACGCGGCCGACTCGGAATCCCCTCTGTGGTGTTCTTCGTGATCGCCGCAGCCGCGCCACTCACCGTCATCGCCGGCGGAGCAACCACCGGGTACGCCGTTACCGGTGTGACAGGCATCCCCGTGTCCTACCTGGTCGTCGCCGCCGTACTCGCCCTGTTCACCGTCGGCTACGTTGCCATGTCCCGGCGGATCGTCAACGCCGGCGCCTTCTACACCTACGTCACCCGGGGACTCGGCCGCCCGGCCGGCGTCGCCGCCGCCATGGTCGCGCTACTGGCCTACAACGCCATGCAGATCGGCCTGTACGGCGGGTTCGGCGCTGTCCTCGCCCAGTTCCTACAGAGCCAGTACGGCTGGAACACCACCTGGTGGATATGCGCCCTGATCGCCTGGGCCGCCGTCGCCGTTCTCGGTTTACTGCGCATCGACCTGAACGGCAAGGTCCTGGCGGTCATGCTCGTCGCCGAGTGCGCCGTCGCCCTCGTCTTCGACGCGGTCATGGTCGGCCACCCCGCCAGCGGGACGGTCACCTTCGATACCCTCGCCCCGTCGCACATCTTCGCCGCCGGAATCGGCGCCGCACTGGTCACCGCGATCACCGGTTTCGTCGGCTTCGAGGGCACCGTCGTCTTCAGCGAGGAGACCAAGAACCCCCGACGGACCGTACCCCGTGCCACATACATCGCCGTGGCGATCACCGGCCTGCTCTACGGCCTGTCGGCGTGGGCCATGTCCGTGGCCACCGGTCCCGACCGGATCGTAGAGGCCGCCCGCACGGACGGGACCGACTTGGTCTTCAACCTCGTCTCGCCGCACCTCGGCACGAGCGTCATCACGATCGGCCGCGTCCTCTTCATCACCAGTCTGTTCGCCGCGCTGCTGTCGTTTCACCACACCGTGGCCCGCTACCTGTTCGCCCTCGGACGTGAACGGGTGCTCCCCGCCGCGCTGGGTCGGACCAGCCACCGCACCGGCGCACCGAAGGTCGGCTCGATCATCCAGAGCGTCGTCGCGGTAGCCGCACTCGTCGGCTACACGGTGGCGAACGCCGACCCGATCGTGCACCTCTTCTTCTGGATCACGGTGACCGGTGGCCTCGGCGTCCTAGCCCTGATGACCGTGACCTCTGCCGCGGTGGTCAGCTACTTCGCCCAGATCAGACACACCGAGGGACCTTGGCGGGCCGTCGTCGCGCCGCTGATCGCCACGATCGCGCTGACAGCGATCCTGGCCGTCACCGTGCAGGAGTTCGACACCCTCCTCGGCGTCCACCCACACTCGCCGCTGCGCTGGCTCATCCCGGCCACGTACGCCATCGTCGCCGTTTTCGGCGCGGCCTGGGCGCTGATCCTTCGCACCGCCAAACCGGACGTCTACAACGCCATCGGCCTCGGCGCGGAGAGCGCCACCGCGTCCCTCCGCAGCCCTGCTGCCGTCCGCCAGCCCGCCTGACGAGAGCCAGGAGTGACCATGACCGACATCAGCACCAGCGTGACGGTGCGCCGGGCAGGCCGCGGCGACGCGGAGGACCTGATTCCTGTCCTCGCCGAGGCATTCTTCGACGGACCCGTAGCCGACTGGCTGGTCCCTGACCACAACGACCGCCGCGCCGTCTACCGCCGTTACTTCGAGCTGGTCCTGAACCACGGCCTCGACCACGGCCACGTCGACACCACCGCAGACCTGTCCGCCGTCGCGATCTGGTACCCGCGCCCCGAACCCCCGCCCAATGGCTCACCAGAGCATCCGGCAGCGCTGGAAGCGGCCACCGGGGTGTACGCGCCGAAGTTCGCTCTTCTCGACGCAGTGTTCGAGGCGTATCACCCAAGCGAGCCACACCACCACCTCGCCTACGTCGCCGTCAACCCCGAGCAGCAGAACCGTGGGGTCGGCGCCGCGTTGCTGAGCCATCACCACCGCCAGCTCGACGCGCTCGGCATGCCCGCGTATCTGGAGGCCAGTAACCTCCGCAACCGCGAGCTCTACGTCAGACTGGGGTACAGGGCGGGGCCGCCGTTGATCCTTCCCACCGCCGGGCCGACGATCTGGCGGATGTGGCGCGGGCAACCCGACGCCGCCCGGCCTGCGGGCTTTCCCGACAACGGACCGCTCCCACGCCGGAGGGCCCTGTGACCCCCGCGGTGACGACCCTGCTCGTACGACCCGGGCAGCCCAGCGATGTAGCTGCGATCGCCGCTCTCCTGGCCCAAGGCCTCGCTGAAGATCCGGTGGCAGAGTGGCTCGTTCCCGACCCAGCGGAGCGGCAAGCCGTCTTCCATGGGCTGCTGGCAATGGAAGTCGACCATGCCGCTGAGTGGGGCGACGTCGACCTGCTGCCGGACATGGGCGGCGTCGCGGTCTGGCGACGGCATCCGGCCGACGACGCACCCGTCTTGTCCGATCATCACCTGGGCACCTTCACGAGGGGAGCGATGCCCCGGTTCCAGCAGCTCAACGCCCTGCTAAACAGCTATCGGTCCGACGCGCCCCATCACTGGCTAGCGTGGCTCTACGTGGCGCGAGACCGCCGGGGACAGGGCATTGGCACCGAACTGCTCGCCTGTCACCACGAGGTCGTCGACCAGCGCGGGCTGCCAATCGACGTAGTGGTGACCAGCGAGCACGCCCGGAATTTCCTGATCTTCCACGGATACATCGCTGGGCTGTCGCTACATCTGCCAAGCGGCCCGCGACTCTGGCCACTGCGCCGCCCCGGCCAGACCGCAGCACGATCCGGCCACGCCGGTCAGGATCGGGAGACCTGATCTGCTGTGACTGAAGTCGTTACCTCAGAACCCACCTTCACGTACAGTTTGAGGTTCTTGAGCTCACCGTCCATCTCGGCGCGCAGCCCGGCGGCCGAATGGACCAGGTCGGTAGGGTTCCAGATCACCTTGGGCGCGGATCGCCAAGCATGGACCATCAGGTTGCTCAGTGGGAGACGCTGGCCGGCGCCAAGCTGCCTCCCGGGTCTGCGGCAGTCTATCGTTGCCGGTGGGGCCCAACCGGTCGTTGCCGGTGGGAATGACCAACACCGGCTCGTCGCCTGGAAGCTGGCGCTCGTGCGGCTGGGACAGGATGCCTGCGATACCCGGACGCACCCGTACGCTGCTGCTGTAGCCGTCGCCGAGCAGCAGACCCATCTGATGGACGGGCTACCGGCCGAACAGCACAAGGAGATAGTTCGTAGCGTCGCCCGACAAGTCGCTGCAGCCGTGCCCGCGTCCGAGCGAGGCCGGCCATAATACGACGATCTGCTCAGCCGGGTACGGCTCTGACTGCCACACGAGCACAACTCGCCGGCACTGCCGCACAGGGATCGGCCCGTAACATCCGGTCATGCTCCGCTACACCGCTCACACTGGCCCGGCCGCCAGCCATCTTTTCGGTCCTCTCGAAAGCCTGTACGCCCTCGTGTATGCGGAGCCCCCCTACAACGAGGGGCCGGAGCAGGTCGCCAAATTTCGCGAGGGCCTACCTGGGGAAGCTGCCCGGCCCGGGTTCACGTTGATTGCTGCGGATGAAGGTGGGCATCTGATCGGAGCGGCGTACGGCTGGACGATGCCCGCTGGCACCTGGTGGTCCCGCGCCGAGCAGGAACCCTCGCGCGAGGTGCTCGGCGCGGACAAGTTCGCAGTGATGGAGTGGGTCGTGCATCCTGAGCGGCGGGGCGAGGGCGTCGGTTCGGAGTTGATGCGGCGATTGCTCGCAGGCCGGCTCGAACGTTGGGCGACCCTCGCTTCGGATCCCCGGTCGCCCGCCCGAGCCATGTACGAACGAGCCGGATGGCGACAGGTTGCGACGTCGGTGCTCCCGTGGGGGCCGCCCATGGACCTTCTGGTCCTGCCCCTGCCGGTCGTCGACGTCTGACGCTCCGTTGGAACTGCGCCGAGGGTGCGAGGGTCCCCCGCTTCCCCACGTTCCTGAAGGAGTAATTGCAACCTCAGGCGAAGGTACGCGCGAGGCGGCGGCCGTTCAGCTATCTGCGACGTTTGCATTCGATGCCGGTGGTGGCGCAGCTCGGTGACCGATGCCACCACCGGCATCGCTGCTGCTACTGCTCTTCCGGGCTCGGACGGCGGCTGCTGAGCATGCGTACGGTGGTGCTCAGCTTGATCGGCGCGTCGTCGGGGCCTCTGAGGAAGGGGTGGATGTAGACGGGGCGGCGCAGCGATCGGCCCGGGCCGTGGGCTTGGTTGCGCCAGTGGCCGGAGACCCAGAACCGGATCGTCTGAGAACGCTCGTGGCTGCCTGGCGCCGGTCCGTCCGGGCCTGGGGTGCTGCGGCGACCGCGGATGCGCACGATGCGCAGCTCGGGTACGGGTCGGTTGGTGCGGGCGTAGGTCTTGGCGACGGCTTTGTCGACTCGTGCCGTGGTGACGTCTGCGGTTTGCTGGGCGATCAGCAGCCAGGTCGCGACCAGCGCTGCCGCCGGATGGTCACCGGGTATCAGGTGCTGTTCGGGGAGGTGGGCTGCGCTCGTCGGGGCGAGCCAGCCGACCTGTTCGCGTAGCCGCTGCAGTGGCTTGCCGTGCAGTCCGGCGCCGACGGTGCGGTAGAGGACGACGTGCCATCCGTGGATGGTGTTGGTCCAGGACGCGGCGGTGAGCTGCCGAGGTGTGACTGGTCGGGGCCAGATGAGCATTCCGTCGGTCGCGGGGATGAGGTCGCGGCTGAGGTGTACGTCGGGGAGCTGGGCTGCGGCGTGCTCGGCCAGGTCGGTGAAGTCGTTGTCGATCCAGTACAGGTGTGATCGTTCGAGACCGGCGGCTATCTGCTGACGTGCGTCGGTGATTGCGAGCGTGGCGGGCAGGTTGTCGGTGCCTCGGTAGAAGCGGGTGAGGCGGTCACGGACCTTGGGCAGCTCCGCGGCGGTGATGGTGGTGGCCGGCCAGGCGGTCGTCGTGATGAGGGTTCGGCCGGGGAGTCGGGCGTTGAGGAACGCCTGGTGTAGTTCCTCGATTCGTTGTCGTGCCTGTGGGTGGTTGGCGAGGCCGAGTGCCTGTACGGCGCGGTCGATGACCTTGTCGTTGCGGCCGTCGTCGATGTGGGTTTGGCAGGCCGCGCATGTTGCCCAGGATTGGCCGAAGTCTTGGACGAGCTCTGCGGTGGGGCCGATGGCGATGGCGGTTACCTCGCCGCCGCGCAGTGTCCAGATCGGGTAGGGGTCGCCGCAGAAGTCGCAGCTTCGGCGGACGGTGTCGAGCTGGCTGACCGGGACGGGTGCTGGTTCGTGTCCGTCGGTGGCGAGGTGGGTTGGGTGTACGTGGGTGGGTGGCATGCCGAGGGTGTTCAGCGGGGAGAGGCAGGTCTGGCAGGCCATCTCTTCGTGCGGGTCGGTCATGCCGTGGCCCCGCCGGTCGGCTGGCGCCGGTCGCGCAGGCGGGGCCCGCGACGGTGGTGCTGTGGGGGCGGCATGGTCATGCCCGGCTGGTAGATGGCGTGGCGGTTCCGGCCGTTTCGCTTGGCGTGGTACATGGCGATGTCGGCGCGGTGCAGGGCCACGTCAGTGAAGGGGTCGCTGGTGTCGACGAGCGCGAGGCCCACGCTGGCGGTGATGGTGACCGTGGCGGGGCTGCCGCCTGCGGAAAGCGCGACGGGTTGGGCGATGATCGTGGTGATGGTGTCGGCGATGCGGTTCAGGTCGTCGGTGCGGGCCGGCAGAATTGCGGCGTATTCGTCGCCGGCGAGCCGGGCGGCGGTGCCTCCGTGAAGGGCGGCGATGTCGGTGATGCGCTGGCCGATGTTGATGAGGAGGTCGTCTCCCCGGCGGTGGCCGTGGGTGTCGTTGGCGCGTTTGAAGTCGTCGAGGTCGATCAGGGCGACGATGAGGGGCTGTGCGGGGGCGGTTTCGGCGAAGGTCGCGTGTGCGGCTTGCAGGCCGGCGCGGTTGAGCATGCCGGTGAGCGGGTCGTGGAGCATCGATCGGGTGGCGTCGGCGAGGTGGGTGCGGAGGCGGTGAATTGTCGGCCAGGCGGTGAGCCTGCCCAGGGCGAGCGCCACCACGGCGGTGGCGATCATGATCAGTGGTAGGGACACTGGGTTCCTCCTTCGTGGAGAACCCGGGACGCGATCGTTTGGTAGGCGGCGCGTCCCGGGTCCGGATACGACGACGGCCCGCCTCTGGGGCGGGCCGGGTTTGCGGGTTAGTGCCGCTCGGGCTCACGGCATCGGTGACGACGGCCTCCCGAGGGGGCGTCATCGGGTCGGTTCAGTCAGCGGTGCTCGTGGTGGTGTGCCTGCGAGTTTGGTTGGAGCGTCGGCGTGCGATGTGACGTCGGCCGACCGGGAGTTGGGTGTCAGCGGCGCACCGAGTGCGCGGCCTGGTCGGCGCGGAGTTTGGCGGGTAGGTCGGCTGGTATCTCGGCGTAGGGTGCGACGGCTATAAGCACCTCGGCCGGGTCGAGAATCGTCTCGATCCGGCCGAGGTGGATGGTGTCGGGCTGGTGATGAGGTTCGGTGACCGGGTCCCAGGTGAAGTCGACGACGGTGGCGACGTACGTGCGGTGGGGATTCCAGCCGACCTGGATGGTGTACCGCTCGAACCCGGGTTTGGGTGTGAGGGTGTACAGGCTCATGGGTTCCTTTCCTGGGTTGCTGCCTATGCCCGGCGCGTCCTGCGCCCGTAGCAGGTCGTGCAGCAGCGGCCGATGACCTGGATGGGTTCTGCCGGGTGAGAGGTTCCGTCGTCGTGGGCCCACTCCCCCGTCGCGAGCCGCGCTGCTAGGCGCCGACCGGGTTGGTCCGCCACAGCCGGAGCGGGAGCACGGCGTGCTGTTGCGCCCCGGGTCAGACGGCGAGCGGGGGTGCCGCCGGCAGGTGGGCCGGTGCTCATGCCGGCAGGTGGCGGGCGCGTTCCTCTGCCACTTCGATGATCTTGTCGCGTCGCGCGGCGGGCAGGTCGACGAGTAGGTCGGCGTAGTGCTGTTCCTGCGCGGTGAGCGGCTCGGCGAACGCCGCCTTGTAGGCCAGGCGCGCTGCCTCGTGTGCGGCCTCGATCGGGCCACTGTGGTCGTAGGCGGAGCTGACCTGGCGAAGTTGTGCGGCTGCCGTGAGCGGGTCTCGGGACAGGGTGGTGTCGTAGAGGCGGAAGTTCGCCGGAAGGTCGGCTGCGGTGATCGCGGTGATCAGGCACAGGTTGGCTTGGACGTCGTAGGAGAACGCCTCGGTGCGGGTGGGCGTTTCCCCGCGGGCGCGCAGTGCGGCGCGTTCGGTGTGCCAGCGCAGTCGGGCTTCTTCGGCGGTGCGGGCGAGGGACAGCAGGATGCTGCGGATGGGATCCATCGTGGTTACTCCTGATCTGAGGCGGTGTTCGGGCTCGGGGTGGATGGGTTGGGGTGGGTGCTGGTGGTCGCCTGCTCGAGAGCGGAGGGCGGCAGACCGGCGTGCAGGGCCTGCAGGAGCAGGTCGGCGAGTTGGTAGTCGGGGTCGATCTGCAGGGCACGCTCGGCGGCCATGACGGCCAGGACGCCGTCACCGCAGCGCCATGCGGTGAACGCGAGGACGGTCGCGGGCGCCGGCACGAGCACCTGGTCGGCGCGGCGGGTGACCTCGGCCCAGAAGGTGACGTGCTGGTCGTGCGGTTGAGTGAGGTCGACGGCGAGGTCCCGCACGCGCTTGTGCGTCAGCAGCACGGTCAGCCAGGCCACCTCGTGGTCGGTGAGACGTGTGCCGTCGTCGTGCTGTCGGAGCGCGCCGCGGACCGCATGGACGCCGGCCTCGTACACCGCGGCGCTGCCGCTGGCCTTCAAGGCCGCCATGCGGGCGGTCGCCTCGGTCGTGGCGTGTCGGATGCCGTCACCGGTGCTGTCGACGGTGGTGAAGCGGCTGGCCACTGCCGCCCGGTCCGGCCTTGCGACGAGCCCGGCGACGGTCGCGTGCACGGCGACGAGTGAGGTGGTGGGGTCGACGGAGGTTCCCTCCGGTGGGCAGCAGCCGGGATCGTCGCAGGTGAGGCTGAAGATGCGGCTGTCGGTGACCCGCAGCAGTTCCCGCACGGCCAGGCCGGTGGCGGTGAACGCATCGCCGACAACACGCAGCGCCGGGTCGATGTGTCCCTGGGCGCCGTAGCCGACGATCACGAGGTCGGTGATCGGCTGCTGCCGCTGCACGACCGGGATCAGGTGAGCGGTGAGGTCGCGCAGGTGATGTGCGGGGGCCCCGGGGGCCGGCAGATCAGCTCGGGCGGCGAACACGATCCGCCGGTCTCGGCAGGCGATCACGACGATGCTGCCGTCGCCGGGATGGAAGCCGATGAGATACGGCACCGCGGCAGCCAGGTCGGCCGAGGATCGGACCGTCAGTTTGTTCTCGGGGAACGACACGATGATCTCCCGTCAGATTGGGGTCGGTAGAGGAGTGGAAAGCCGGCGGGACGGCGCAGTCGTCGCGCATCGCGCCGATCCGCAGGCAGGTGCCACCCGAGGGGCGGGGCGACGCATGTTGTCCTCCGTAGGACAGCAAGGAGGCGGCCACCGGCTGGTGGCCGCCTGACGGGCTGGTGGATCCGCGCCCTGGTCGCGCGTGGGCGAAGGGCGTGGGATTGGTGCGTGCCAGATCCGAGGCTGGCGGCGGCAGCCGACCAGGGTTGGTGGGCGCGATGCCGTCGCGCGAGGCGTCAGATCAGAGGCACGTGAAAGGTAAGGAGAGTCCTCAAGCTAGCCGGTCCGGGAGCGCCGTTGACGCAGCTGTCGGGTTCGGCCTCCTGACAGAACCTGACAGCCCGGCAACCCTGTCGGGTCTGGTGGCCCGCGGCGGCACTCGCCGGGACTGAGTTCCGCTTGGCTGATCTCGTCAGCGGCTTGGTCAAGCCCTCCGGCGTCGGTCTCGCCGGGTTCGATACTCCTGAACTCCGGCAAGTCAAGGGCGGCGGAGGACCAGCACGTCCTCGTGCGCCACCAGGTGCACGGGGATGCCGTCGTCGCGGCTGCGGCGGACCGCCATCATTGCGAACATGCTGGCCCGGTGCACGACCTGCCCGTCGCGGACGGCGGCGAGCATCGCCGCCGTCCGCTCCACCGGGACCAGCCCGGCTGACCGTGCGGCGGCGAGCAGCTCGCCGGGCAGGTCGATCAGGTCATCGCGTTGGCGGCGTACCGGCCGGGAGGTGATCACCACGGTTCCGCCGGGACGCAGCAGCTGGTAGCTGGCGGACAGGATGGAGGCGAACCCGTCGAGCAGGCGGGACCACCCTGCATAGGCGAGGTTGCCACGCTCCCGGTCCCCATACAGGTGGTCCCGCTTGCGTACCCCGCTTCTCGTTGTCTGGACGAGGCCATGCGTCCCGCGCCCGTACGGCGGCGAGGTAAGCACAAGGCTCACCTTGCCGACCGCCGACGCGGGCACCAGGTCGAGCAAATCGGTAGCGTCCCCGGTGAACACCGTGGCCGTGCCGGCGGCGCCTTGCGACGCGGCAAGGGCGACGTTGGCCTCGGCGAGTGCGGTGTAGCAGGGCTCGATGTCGATCCCGATGCCCTGCCGGCCGAGGTGCATGGCCTCCACCAACGTGGTGCCGCACCCGCACATCGGATCAAAGACCACATCGCCCGGCGCGGTGTATGCGCTGATCGCGTGCGCGGCCAGGTGCGGCAGCATCTTGGCCGGATGGCTGGAGGTCTGCCGGACGTAGCGGCCTCGCCGCTGGTCACGGGCGGGTATCTGGCAGGTCAGCCACACCGACGTGATCGGCAGGACCTCACCCATCGACTCCCCCGCCCTCTATCTCGCTGCGGATCATGATCAGAACGTCGGTGTGGATCGCCAGCTGCTCCTGCTCGCCGCGTCGGGGCAGCCGGTCGGCCGCCACGATGTGCTGCAGATACGCCAGCCCGGCCCGCTTCGCGGCGATGACGACGTCGACCGGCAGGGCCACGTCGCCGTGCGCCAGCACCACCGCCACGCAGCCGCCCGGCACGAGATGGGCGCGGCAGCGAAGGAAAAACTCGACCGGAGAGGCGTCGGCAAGCGGCCAGCCAGTGACGATCAGTGCTGCCGACTCGCGGCCCCACCCGACGGGGCGCGCCGCGTGCAGATGACTACGGCGGCGTGCCGCGATGATCGCGCACGCCAACTGCGGTCCTTCGGCCAGGTCGATGATGAGGTCGGACGGGTGGGTGAGGTTGTGGACCAATCGCATGCCCATCGCGTTGGACATGGACTCGCCCTCGTGCGGGGCGGCGACCGGCCAGACAGTGATCGGCACGGGCGGGTCTCCGGGCACCACGTCCCCCACGGGAACCGGTGCACGGTGATGGTTTCTGTCGGTCATAGGCACGGTGGCCCCCGGACCGGCGGGCGTACTGACGATCCCCAGTGCGCCGCAGACAGGCCGATCGAACCCATCCCTGACCTGACAGCACCGGTCAACAGACCGGTCTGACAGCGGCATCAGCGAACCGGCGGTGGTGAACACAGCGGCGAACCTGACACGCCCGGTCACGACCTATCCGGGTCTGACAAACACTCGTCGTGTCAGGTCGCGCTGTCCCAATCGGAGGTCTCGGAGCCTTCGCACGAGGCGGAGCGCTCCCGGCAAGGGAGATATCACCATGGCAACGACCACGCGCACGAGGACGGCCAACACGGCTCTGACCACCGCCGAGAAAGCCTTCGCACTGCTGACCTGCGAACCCGCACCACTGGTGTTCGACGCCCGGCCGGTGCCGGGCCTGCCAGACACCACGATGCCGCTGGACGAGCTCCGCAAGCTACTCATCTTCGAGCGCTACGACAGCGACACCACCGACGAGTTGTGGCGGCAACTGGCCCACCACGCCCGCGAATGGGGACCGGCCTGGATCGTCGGCGCGATCGGCGTGGCGTTGCCCGCGCTGACGCACCTCGCGGCGAAAATCAGCCGCGGCTACCCCCGTCACGCCGACGACGTCGACTCCGAAATCCTGGCCGGATTCCTGCAATCTCTGCGCAGTGCGGATCTCGCCCCGCCCCGACTGTGGCTGCGGCTGTGCTGGGCGGCCTGGCGCGCCGGAACCGCAGTCACCAAGACCCACGACGGCGAGGAACTGCCACTGGACCTGCCCACCGGGTCGCGCTCACCAAGGATGCCGTACGGGCATCCGGACCTACTACTCGGCCGGGCAGCCGCCGCCGGCCTGATCACGGCCGAAGCCGCTGAACTGATCAGCGCCACCCGGTTCGGCGACGCGCTGATCGAGCAGCTGGCCGTCGAGAAGGGCGTGACCGGACCAGCCCTGCGGATGCGCCGCCGCCGCGCCGAACGCATCGTGGCCGACGCGGTCACGCGCGGCGACCTGTCCGGCCCGATCCCTTCGTCCGGGCGCTGCGAAGCCGCGATGGCGGCCTGACAACACCACCTACGCGGCAGCAGGCCGAGTACATAGGTGGGCAGGCCGAGCAGATAGAGATCCGCTTTCGACGATCAACGAAGCTGCGTCGGCGCTGCTCTCGCCACCAAACGACCACTCAAGTCGGCACCTGATCCCCAGCCTCCATGGCACACGCGCGGATCGCGGCAGAAGAGTGCGTACGGCCGGTCACGGCTCAGATCAGGTCCGAAGGCAGCCGACCCATGTCAGGTGGTTCTTGGCCACCAGGTCCCCTTTGCGGTATCGGCCTTTAAGGATCCCCACTCGTGTTCTGCCCTCTACGATCTGCAGGCCCGTCGCCGATGAGTTCAGGACCGAGCGGTGCAGCAAGATGGGCCAGCGTTTCCAGGTGCCATGCGTCTGCCAGCACAGTGCAACGCCCTTATGGACGCCGGAACTACGATTATTGATCCAGTGATCGGGGTTTTCCGCGATCTCATCGATGTAGCCGCCGGTGGAGTGGCCGGTTGGCATGCGGGCGAGCTCTTCGACGGAAACCGCCTCCACCTCCCACTGCAGGCGTGAAAGGTCAACGGTGCCGTAGTCCTGGAGGAAGTCATTGTTGTCACCATGATCGTATAGCCATTGTTCCAGGACGTCGTCCGGCCATCGAAGACCAGACACAATGGCGTGCAACTTGAAAGCAGAGAGTCCGGAACCAGTTTCCCTGCAGGCAAGGGACAGATCTGAAAAGTCGGCGAGGCGCACGGTTCCACTATGCACTATGCACGATGCAGGTGGTCCTTCGAGCGCCGGATGGTGGCGACGCGGACCCGCCAGGCCGGGCGATGCGGGCCTGGTCGAGCAATGGGATCAGCTGCCGGGTGTCGGCGGCTTGGCAGAGTGTAATGTGCGTGGCCAACGGTAGGCCGCGGCCTACCGTTGGCCAGGATGTGAATCTTGGCATTCAGCCCGCCGCAGGACCGACCGATGCTTTCGCATGCTTGCGTTTCGCCAATGGTAAGCCGCTATAAGCAGTCCCGGCGGCATGCTGGTGGGTCCGCACGATCGTGGCGTCGGCTTGGGCGTCCCAGCCGATGCCGTTCTCAAGGCCGGCCAGTGCGATGACCTGTGCTTTCATGCGCGCCCAGGTCCCATCGGCCGCCCAGCGGGTGAAGCGTTGATGGGCGGTCTTCCATGGTCCGCGGGGTCGGGGTGATGGCGTTGGCGTTCGGTGTCGCCGCAATCTAGGTCTGGTTCCCATGTCGGCCCGTCCCCGACCGTGTCCGTAGTCGCGCCGCTCGACTGGCTCCGTATTGCCGGTGTTCCTGAACGCGTGAAAAGACGTGTGTTCGGCGGAGGCGAGGGCTATCCTTCCGCCCCGGAGACGGTCGGCGGTTTTCCGGTGCAGGACAGGGGGCAACCGTGGGCAAGGGCAAGAAGGGCGCGCGCCCACCGTTGGATCTGCGTCGGCGGTTAGCGGCGCGCGACCAGGCCAGTCTCCTCAGTCTGCTAACTGCGGCGGGGGCCAGTCCGGCAGTGCGTCACCGGTGGCCGTCGGTGGCGCTGCTGCTGAACATGACCTTGCGCAGCGCCCGTACCGGAGGCCGCCCGGTCAGTGAGCACGAGCTGCCCGCATTGCTGCGCGATTGTCTCCGAGACGAGCCGATGGTCCGCGGTCAGGAGGATTTCCTTCCCCAGGATCCGCGTGAGGTGGTGCTCGCTCGTGCCGGTCATACGCTGGTGCGCCTGTTCCCCGGCTCGGTGGAGCGCCCAGTCGCGGATATCGCACGGTGGGCGCTGGTCGCCGAGGCGGTCGACCGGGTACTGATTCGCCGCTTGGGTTTCGGCGTGAACCACTACGTCGAGTTGGCGTTGCGCTACACCGATCACGTGATCGGTATGCTGGCGCCATCGTGGCCTGCGGGCGACGACCTCGCCGAACGGGTGACAGCCGTTGAGCTGGAGGCGGCCGCCACGTTGATGGACACGCCGATTCCGCCGCGGTTGCGGCTGACACCTGAGATGCGGGCAGCTGCCTCGTGGGCGACAGCCGCCTCGCCCCGCGTGCTGCCGTTCGACCTCAACGACCGGCAAAGCATCTTCGGCCGCCACCTCGCCGTCGATTTGCCGCAGACGGGCGGGGCACCGGCTCGCACCTTCTGGCTTCCGCCAGCCTGGCTGCCCGAGGCCACCGGTTATGGGGTGGTCGAGCTCAGTACCTACGCACACGACGACATCGACGCCAACATGCGGTTTGCCCAGGTGGCCGCTGACCAGGTGCGCCGCGCGTTGCACCCGTTCTCCGACGCCGTTTACGGGGCTCCGGATCTGTCTGACGGCCCGTGCGTGTCCCCGAAAGACGCGGTGCAGTGGATCGCACGCTGCGGTGACAACCGCGCGATCGCGGTTCAGCTGTTCACCTCGTTGAGCGGACGCTCCCCGCGGGTGCCGGGCGAGCCTGCAGCGGTACGCGCCGCCAGGACCGCGCGACGCTACCCAGACCGGCTGGTCAGCATCGAGCTCGCCGTCGGTACTGCCCGACTGGAGGCCGGCTTGGAGATCGTGCCGCTATTGGTCTTCGCCTCGCCCGGGCACATCGCCGTGCGGCAGCTGCCAGAGGCGGCGAGCATGTCGCTCGATGATCTGCTCTGGGCCGCGTCAACGATGGACAACGATACGGACTTGTTTCTGTTCTGCCGGGAAATGGCCAGCCCACGGCGTCCGCAGCTGCACGTGTTCGAGGCCGTCAACATCTGGCAGTCATGGCAGGCGAACGGTAAATCCCTGCATCCCGGCGCTGTCGCGCCCACGCTGATCTCCGTGGCGCCGCACCAAGCGGACGAGGAATGGTCGCGCAGCGCTGGCCGGGCGGCGCTCGAACAGACCCTGACGGTGCTCGACCTGCCCCCGGTGCGGGACTGGGCAAGTGTTGCGGGCTCTGGTGATGGCCCGTTTCAGGTTTACGGCTGGTCGACGGCTGCCCTCTGCCATCAGGCGTGGGGGCCGGTCACCGACGAGCGTTTTCTGGAACCGGTCGGGTGGACTCTGCATACCGGCCCGGTTCCGATGGCGTTGCGCTGCCTGCAGCCGGACTGGACGGGTAACGCCCGCGATTTGCTGCACGATCTCGCCGGAGCGTTCGCGTTCGCGATTGGTCACATCGCCGATACCTGGGCGCAGGCACACGCCGGGTCCGGTGTCACCGGATACGTCATTGATCTTGAGCCGACGGAGGCCGGCGAGCCCGCCGGGGACCCCCTGGCGGTCGCCTCAGTCGGACGTGGCGATGGTGCAGCGCCCGATGTGGTTACCGCACGGCTGGTGGTTGACTGGGCGACGTTCGGCGACCTCGCTGCCGCCGACAGCGGCGCAGGCCGTGACATGATGGCGGCGGCGATGCGTCAGGTCATGATCGGCGCCGGGCTCAGCCTCAGCGTGGGTGACGCTGTTGCCCGGGCGTGGCAGGCCATCGCCCCCACCATCCAGGTGGACATCAACGAAGACACGAGCGCTGCGGCGCAGCTGCTTGCTTCGCCCTGGCCGATCGATGAGGCGTTGGTTTCCGCCGCGGACCGGGTGGTTGCCGCAGCGGTACGCGCGGCCGGCGTTCAACCCGGCACCTACCACGGGGCCGAAGCCAAAAAACTCGACCGTGACGTCCTGGCCCCGGCCGCGCTCACAGCGCTCACGCGCCTGCTGGCCCGCTACGACGTCAATGAGGTCGTGGCGGTGGGTATGCGGCAGCTCGACCGGGCCGTCGCGGACAAACGCCGCAGAGCTGCGGACATCCAGCGGGCCCGGCGCATGACGCTGACCTGGGACCCCATCGCCCACGCCGAAGACATCGACCGGACCCATCTTACGCTGCGCCGCTGCAGCGAAACCGTCGTTGAGGCAGCCCTCCGTACCCAGCCGAGCGGATCAGCGCCGGTGGACAAGCTGGCCTACATGGAGATCATCGCGGCCGCACACGCCTACCTGCAAGCGACCAACCGCAGCGAACTCGTGCACCACCAGCTCAACCCCACCGCGCTGACAATCAGCGAATCGTTCGCGATTCGGACCGCGATGGACTCCGCCGCCACCGGTGCTGGTGCCAGCTCGACCTACCGCTTTGACGCCGACGCCTACCGGCACGCCCGCCTGACCGATCTTCTCGGGCCCGCTAAGCGCGACGCCGATGACGACACCGCCGCTGCGGAAGCCGCCGTACTGACCACCATCGACGACGCCATGCTGCGCGCCTACGGCACCAGCGGCACCGACCTGCTCACTACCCTGCTGGCGCTGACCCGATGGCCGGTGACCACCGAAGGCGACCACATCGCCCGCGCCGATACCGGCAGCGTGATCCAGCACGTGCTGGACACCACCGTGCTCGGCGAGCAGCCCGACGGACCGGACCGCGTCCGCGCCGCCGTCGACCTGCTCACCAGCAGCACCACCACCATGAACGCCACCGACTGGAAACCGTGGCACGCCCGCAACCGTCAGCACCGCCTGCTCACCCAGCCGCTCGTAGCCGGCTCCGACGGGGTCCTGGCGATCTCTCCGCACCTGTGTTACGCCGTGTTCACCGTCTACGGCAACTACCTCTCGCAGGGATTGCTGCCGTGGACCCAGCCACCACCGCGACCGCCCGTCGATAAGGCTCTGGACAAGTACCGCGACCGGCGTAACCGCCAACTCGAACACAATGTCGCCGCCCTACTTACCGACGCCGGTTACATCGTGAGG
Source organism: Micromonospora sp. NRRL B-16802 (assembly GCF_001279555.1). Lineage (NCBI taxonomy): Bacteria > Bacillati > Actinomycetota > Actinomycetes > Micromonosporales > Micromonosporaceae > Micromonospora > Micromonospora sp. NRRL B-16802. Next base: position 21,831 of record NZ_LGEB01000076.1, read on the forward strand.
GAACGCATCAAGCCCAGCGACCCGCAGCGACTCGGCGTCCCGGAACTCAGCACCGAGATCGACGCGGTGGCAGGCAGGCCCGGCTCGTACACCCTGTGGCTGCTCGAAGCCAAGGACCCTGCCGACACCGTCGCCACCCCGGAGGTGCGCAGGCACCTCGACACCTTCTACACCGGCCACCGCAAAAGCCCGGCCTACGCCGCGCAGCTCGACCGTAAACTCGCCGACCTGCAACCGCATGCAGCGCAGGTGGCCGTGGCCCTGGGCCTACCGCCCGCCGAACCCGACTCCTCGTATGAGGTCAAAGCCATGTTCGTCACCCGCCGCCCGGTACCGGCCTCCTTTGTCGGCTCCGGCTACCGCTTCACCACCCTGACGACACTGCTGAACGACCTCAGTACTCCAGCCGCCGTTCGGGATCATGGTTGGAGTTCGAGGTTGAGACGTCGGGTGTAGTGGGAGTGTCGGGCTCGGGCTTGATGGCGGCGGCGCCATTCTGACCAGCGCAGACGGTGGGCGAGATCGTGGATCGGCCTGAAGACGAGGATGTTGATCAGGCGGCGGATCTCGTTGACGGTCAGTTTGATCATTGCGGTGTCGGTGGGTTCTTCGGCGGCGGCGTCGGCGGCGCAGATCGCCAGGATCGCGAGGGCTGCCAGGGCGAGCGTGGTGAAACGGTGCCAGGAGTCCCAGCGGCGAATCTGGTGCTGGTCGAGGCCGACCTGCCCCTTGGCGGCCTGGAAGCCTCCCTCGACCGTCCAGCGGATGCCCGCGACCCGCACGAGGTGGGCCAGAGTAGCCGGGCGTGGCGTCCAGCAGCGGTAGAAGGCCAACTCACCGGTGGTGCTGTTGCGGCGGATCAGGAGGCTGTGGTGGCCTGCGTCGTCGGCGTCGACTCCGCACGGGCGCTGGCAGTCCGATGGCCCCGCACCGGGGCCGTGCATGAACTCATTAACACATGGTATCGACACGAACCTCAGCGCCGTCTCGGTGAAACGTAGCCGCCAGATCGCCGTCCGGCACTGCTCAGCAACCAAGCTGTCAAGCGCACTCAGCCGGGCATGTCTCTCTGTAAAACAAACAGCCGAAGGACACGACACCTCATAGCCAGCCTCCCGTTGGCTACTCCGCCTGGTTCTGCCTCGGCACGGTCTGACCCACCGCGACCTGCGTCCACTGGCCCATCTCGGCCTGCTCGATCCGGGTGATCGCCTTAACCAATTCCTCGTCGCGGGTGGCCGGATCGTCGTACGGCGCCGCCAACACGGGGAACAGCCGGCGCTGCCCCTCCACCTCCTCGCGTGCGCACGGCTGAAGCGGAGGTAGTTCTCTGACCAGTGGTAGATGGCACGGACACCGGCGATGACCACGAGCATGCTGCCAAGGATCGTGGTAATCGCCGGCAGACCGGGCGCGATCATGGCGACGACCGGGATGGACGCCGAGATCACCAGGGCGCCTACGTCGGCGATCCGGTGCCCGCCGCGGCCGCCGCGCGCGGTCGGCGGCAGATGAGCACCTCGGACCCGCGCGGCGGCCGGTGCAGGAGGAGCGCACCTAGATTCGAAGCCGCCTATGATCGCTGCATGTCCAAGTTGGTTTCGGTGCCGGAGAAGACTCTCGAACATTGGTCGAGCCAGTATCTCACCTACCGATATCGATCGAAGGCTGCTTTGTGGTGGCCGGCCAACGGTGAAGATGTCGACGTGCGATGGTTGCCGAAAACTGCAGGCAAGGCGGTGCAACTTGAGCTGAAGACCTTGACCGTTGCTGGACGGGCACTGCAGGACGTATTGGTCGATCTAGGGCAACTGTGGGAATACCGCCAGCGTCCCCTTGGTCGCCAACCGTTCTACGCCTTTCCCTGGCCCGACTGGACCGGCTCACTGACTGAGGCTGCAATCGCTGACGGACGTTCTGTTGCCGAATTGGCTTTCGCGCGTAGCGGTGCTGGGTGGTGGTTCGCCGATTGGATGGTGGTGTTGACCTCCGCCCAAGTTGCCAGGGTGCTGGAGGCGGATCTGAAGGCGCACGGCGGCCCGTGGCGCGGCAACAAGGCTCGCTTGGTGCGCTTTGACCTGAGCCAGCCGAGGAACGGTGTCACGTGGGGTCCACGCGCCGCTCCGCCAGACATCATCCGCTGGCGTGACCTCTGGCCCGAGTTGCAACGATGCGGACGGCCCGACTGGCCGCAATTGATCAGAGTGCCAACCCGTTTGCTAGGTCCCTCCGGTCGAACGTATCCGTATTCGCTAGTTGCCGACCTGCTGATGCGGTCCAGCTTTACTTCTGACAACGCTGATTTGCCAACAGGCGAAATGACCACTCTGGTGGCGGATGGGGAAGGAGGGTTCAGGGTGGAATTTCAGATGAACCGTTCGGGTGACCAGGTCACTGCGGATGGCGTCGGGGATAACGAGAACCATCGGCAGCTTGTCTTTCTCGATTGGCGGGCCTTATCACCTGGCTAGGCAGGGTCCCTATCAGCATGACAACGCATTTGGTGCGCGGGCTCGGGCTCGGGCTGTTCGTCCCCAGATCGACCAGCGCAGGGTGCGCCCTGGTGGAAGCGTTACGGCGAGACGAAGGCGTTGAGGAGCCGGCGGATCTCGGCGACGGTCAGCGCGATGATCTCCGGGTCGGCGTCGGGCTGCTGCGCGGCGAGGATTGTCAGGACGACCAGGGCGAGCATGGCCAAGGTGACGTGGCGGTCCAGCCGGTCCAGCCGCGGACCTGGTAGTGATCGAGGCCGGTCTGGCCTTTGCCGGTCTGGAACAATTCCTCGATGCTCCAGCGGGAACCGGAGACACGGACGAGGGTATGCAGTGGCACCGGTCGGGGTGACCAGCAGGCTGCAAACTTTGTGCTCGGCGGAGGACACTGTCGGGCATGCGGACCCCAGCTCAGTCGCACCCGTCGGAGCAAGGCTTCTTCATTCTCTCCCAGCGCTAGACCGGAGTGACGCCCCGGCAAGCGATCGTCGGCTTTCGGGAGGTCATCGACGTCGACTTGGAGTGGGCCGACCTGCGCAAGAAGCGCTATCGTCGGCGCGCGGTATCCACCAAGGTGGCGTCTCTCGTTCTCGCAGCGTTGTCCACGGTGGCGCTTGGCGTGAATCTGGGCGGGCACGGCCGAGCGCTAGCGTTGCCGATGGTGGCCGCAGTCACTGTACTGGCCGGGATCGAGCCCTACATGAGCTGGCGGAGCCGATGGGTCTCGATGGAAGAGACACGGTACGAGCTCAACCGCCTCCGTGATGAGATCGACTACTACCTTGTCACTACCAGCGCGGGTGACCAAGACCAAGAGCAGTTGCGAATTTTCTTTGCCGACCAGCAGCGCATCTGGCGGGCCGTCAGCAAACAGTGGCGAGAGTTCCGAGCCTCGGACGCGGCCGCCCCGACCCCTGGACTGCGGGATGGATAGGTTGGCCTTCACGGTTCTTGGCGGCCCGGCCCGTACTCGGATGCGCGCTCTCATCGGCGAAGCCGCGAGCGCTGGCTACGTCCCGGAGGCCATGTAGGCGGCGAGGATGTAGTTGGGGTGCCGGTCGAGGTTCTTGCGGGCTCGGTCGTAGCGCGTGGTGGTACGCGGGTCGGCGTGACGAGCGGCGATCTGCACGTCGCGCAGGCTGACGCCAGCGTCGAGCATGGTGGTCACGAACGTGTGGCGCAGCATGTGAGGGTGCATCCTCGGCATCCGGATCCCCGCGATGTGGGCCAGGTGCTTGAGCCGACGAGTGGCGACGTGTCGGTCCATCCGCCCACCATGGATGTTACGCAGGAGCGGCCCGGCGGTGCGCTCATCGACGGCCCGGTCGATGGCTCGGGCGACCGCGGGTGGCAGCGGGACGAGCACGACCTTGCCGCCCTTGCCGCGCACCCGTAGGACCCGGTGGCCGTGTTCCTCTCCCCGGTCGGCGATGTTCGACCCGCAGGCTTCGAAGATTCGTAAGCCGAGCAGGCCCAAGAGGGCGACCAGGGCGAAGTCATTCGGGTTGGCCGACAGCCGGGCGGCGGTGATAAGGGCCTCGAACTGCAGATGGCCCAGTCCGAGTGTCGGTGACTCGGCCGGCAGTGTGGGCCGGCGGACGTAATCGGCTGGCGAATGCTCCAGCATCGCGTCGATTACACAGACTCGATAGAACCCGACCACGACCGACAGCCGACGGGACACCGTCGAGGGCTGGTACCGGCGAACGTCTTGCAGCCAGCGCACGTACCGCTCGATATCCACCCGAGCTGCGGAGAGCGGGTCAAGGCCGTGGTCGCTGCGCCAACGAAGGAAGACCCGCAGGTCGGACCTCGGTATGCACGCGAGTCTGCCCACGGTAGCGGCCCAAGAAGGCGGACACCGCGGCGCGCACGACAAGTTGATCGGCAGGTACGACACTGGAAGCCGAAGCAGGAGAGGTAGCCATACATCACCGTGCGTCATCACCAACGATGAACGCCAGCTCTCCCGGAGCGGCATGAGAGTATGACGAAGACGGCGCTCGATGCCTTCAGTCGTCGGCGCTAGGTCTTCGAGGTCAACGGCATTGATGAGTGAGGCGCGGTCTCAGGCTCGTTGGTCAAGTTAAGTGGGCTAAGTTCCTTGCTTCGCCCCTTCTGGATCAACAGCACGGTCATGCCGCACGTCCGCCGGAGGACGGACCGCAGCTCCCGCCGAGGGTCGCTCCGCTCCACCCGCGTGATTGGTTGCGGGTACACGCTAAGATCACCGAGTGCCACGCAGCTACACGGATCGAACGCTAAAGCTCCTCTTTGGCACGGCGGCTCACTGCGCGTACCCAGGGTGCGCGAGCCCGATCATCTTCGAGGACCGAGGCCTGCTGACCCCGACGGCGCAGATCGCGCACATCCGGTCCGAGTCGCCCGAAGGGCCGCGCCACGACCCGGCGTATACGGACGCCATCAATGGCTTCGAGAATTTGCTTCTCCTCTGCGGCCTGCATCACCCTCCGGTCGACCAGCATGATTCGGCCTACACGATCGAGGAACTGTTGGAGTGGAAAGAGCAGCAGAAACGCCAAGGTGACCGCTTGGTGCGCGACGCGGACCTCGCGGCGATCGCGCGGCGCATTAACGGTGTTCCGCCAGTCACGTCAGACGCGGTGCTTCGCGGTCCGATCGCCCATCTGGGCGAGGCGGAGCGGCTTCAGCAGGCAGAAGATCGGGTGGCGGAGTCGCCTCTGGAGGCGGCGTCGCTGTTCGCCGAGGTGGCGTCGAAACTCGAGGCCTCGCCGTTCGCCCGGCATGCGATCCTGCTCCGGACCCGCCAGTGCGAGGCGCTCGAATCCGGCGGCGACTTCGAATCTGCTGCCGCCCTGCGCCTCAACCTGGGATGGGTTCTCCACACCTACGGAAACTCGTTCGCCGTGGCCGAGCACATACGCAAACTGGACAGCAATCGCCAACACCTGTCCGAGTCGACCCTCCGGTCAATCAGCGCGCTTTCCTACGTCGCCGCATTCGGTTATGAGCATTCCGTAGACATGGATGACGTCGCTTCCGCTTTTGATGCGCTCAAGAGCACTGACATGAAATATACCGAATGCGCATTGATGCTCGCGGAGCAATGCATCGTCTGGCGCCGCGCCGATCTCTTGACCACGCGGATGGACCGCCTGCGCGATGCTGCTCTGACTACCCCTCTCGACGATGATCACCTGACGATCCGTGCGCGCATTCTGATGTGCCTCGCCGAAGTGGCCGACGACTGGAGTCAGCTTGACGGCGCTAAAGGGCACTATCCGCCGAACGCCGTCGCATGGATCGCCGCTCGTCATGCGCGGCATCTGGCGATCAAGGGGCGGACGGGCGAAGCGCTCCGGCGATGGCAAGACGCCATCGACGTGGCGGTCCGGGCCGGACTCAACGACTCCGCCGCGTCATGGCTCTACGCCTCGGTCTGGGTAGCGAGGCAGAACTTCGGCCCGCAACTGAAGGCGGCGGACACTCACCTGGTCGCACAGGCGCTCAAGGTCGGCGGCAGCGGCTCAGTGCTGCCGGAGCCACAGCCGTACGCTTCACGGGCGACGTCCAACATCCTCGACAAGCGGTGGCCCGACGCCCGGCACAACCTGCACCAGCACCTCTCCTATGCGGTACTGGGCGCCGACTGGCAGGAAGAGTTCCTGGCACACCAGCGGTTCGGTGACCTGTACACGGAAACCGGACAGTGGACCGGGGCGATCAGGCACTACGTTTACGGCAGCTACTGGCGGAAGTTGAAGGCCCTGGTCGGCCGGTTGCCCGACGAGCCGCTCGACTTCCATCCACCGTTGGACGATCAGCCGGCCTGGGAACGCGCGGCGTCCTTCCGCTTCGCGTCGGTGGCCGCCGAGCTCATCCCGGAGGAGACGGCCCGGGAGTGGGCAAGCGCGTCGTATCGCGAGCTCACCACGAAGGAGTTCTCACGCTCACCCAATAACACGTGGGGGCCCGCCTTTGGAGCGTTCGCCGGAACCTGCGGCGCCGCATCGCTGGAAGAGGCAGAAGGATTCCTGAACCTGACGCAGGACCACCTAATCGAGTCGACGCCCGACTCGTTCTTCGCGTTCTATGAGGAATACATCACGGCAGCGGTTGCCATTGCCGAAAGCCACCCTTCGCTGAGCGCCCGGGTGATCGACGCTCTGTGCGATGCCGTGCTGCTGAACAATCATATTGCCGACTACGCGTCCGACAAAGGAGAGCTTCTCTTCCGTTCGAACCCACCACGCGTTTCGCAGCGCCTGGCGTCAGCGGCCTCAGAGGGGAATCGGTATGCCGCTCTCACGCTCGTGCTCGCCGGTAGCGACGTCGAGCCGGTATTGGCGGTTGCTCGCTCTAGCTTCGAGCGCGACTCGCAGCCCTTCGTGTTCAACCCTAGCGTTACCACCTTCGGCACAGCACTGAAAGAAACCGCCCTGTTGGTGCGGACTCTTGACGACACGGACCGGACTACCTTCACCGATGCAATGCTGGACAGGGTGGCCGAGGTGCGCGACGCCGCCGAAAATCGTTCCGATGCCCTCGGAGCGATTCTGTACCTCGCGCCCACGTTGCCGGCGGTGACGCGGTCCGCGACGTTCGACGCGCTGATGAGCTTCGTCCGGGAGCCGACGGAGAGCTTGGTCGCGTTCGGGATCGACAACGGCCCGTTCGCCCGCTTCAAGGTCACCGGTGGCACGCCGCCGCTGGCGGCTCTCGCCTTGCGCGTCGCGGCCGCCCTCGCGACCACACAGGAGCAGTTCACGCAGGTGCAGGAGCTGGCGATCTCCTTGATGTATGGGGCGCGGGACACCGACTGGCTCCACATCGCGCACGCACTGATCGCTCTCCCAGTGGAGTCCCTCCAGATCGACCTCCCGGTCTTCGCCGCGCATCCCAATAAGGCGCCCCGGGCTTTCGCCGCGCGTGTGTGGGTGCGCGGACCCAGCCAGTGGCCCGACCTAGGCGTCAAGCTGGCGAAGGACCCAGAGCCGGCCGTCAGATATGCGCTAGCCAGCTCCCTGAACGACAGCCCCGAGCACGACGAGGTCCGGCACCTGCTCCAGGCCGACCACCGAAGGCTGATTGCCCGAACCGCAAGAACCCAAGCTGGTCGCCCCAGGGCCTGACGCCACGGGCGAAGCTGACGGTTGGTGCCGGACCTACCTCGCGCCGGCCCGCCGCCGGTCACCTCTCGAAACTATCTAAAACGCTCGGTTTCGTAGCGGGGTGGGTGGGTTCTGACCGCTGACGGTCTGGCCGAGCGCCCAGATAGCGTCTTGATGCTGGCGGGCCAGAGCCTTGATCGCTGACGCATGGCCACCTCTGCGGCGGATCGAGGCGGTCGGCCGCCGGTAGCCGCGTCGCCGTGAGCCTGACGCGATCCGCCACAGGTCAGCGCGAATCGCGGCAGAACAGTTAAATTGAGTCGGACTTCGAGGGGATTCTCCAGCAATTGGTGAGGCGGGCCCACCGGGGTGTGCGCATCTCACCTTTATCCCTCGTTCAGTGCCTGCACGTGACGCATAAAGGCATCTTGCGAGTTGCTGTTTCGGTTACCCGCCGCCGATGCTGCAACCTTACCAATGCCGTTTAGGGCGCTAATGGCAAGCGCCGATATCGTCGATCCAGTTGCCGCCCCCATAACAGTTTGGACGACCATCTCCCGAACGCCGCTGGCCCGCTCTGAAAGGAACGCACTACGGCCGAAGGAGCGCCGCAAAAGCGCCGCTTCATGATTGACCTCACGTTTGACTTGGCGAATCGCGCCTTGCATGGGATTCAACAAGGAGGGAATGCTAGCCGAATTCGCTACTCCGGCCCTCAGCGCATGCCGCCATCTCTCGAACTCGTCACCACTGCGAATGCTTACAATGTCTGTCGTGGCGAGGGTGGCAAACCCAGGTATCTGCAGGTCCGCAATACTCTGACCTACGAAGATCTCATCATCAGCCACTAGATCAGGCGGAATCAAGCGATGAGCTGGCACCGCGCCACCTCGGCAAGATCCATAAATCCATTCGATTAGCTCCCGATCCCGCGCCTCCAGTAGGCGGACGTCGACATGCCCATATAGCCTCCTGGCCCGCCAGAGTTCATGCACAAGATAAGACACTCGGCCCTGCGCTGCCACAAAAGTAGGCCCGTAGTGCGCCAACCACTCGCGACCCTGAAGGTCAAGCTCCTCGAAGTTGAATGCTGGCGGAGCCTTTGGGCATTCATCATAGTCCCATTCCGGCCTGTAAAAGTGGATGCATCCCGCCTCAATCAACGGATAAACAAAGCTCATTATGGTCGCATAAGCAATTAAGTCTGTGCGAAATCGACTCGCCGGCGAATCTATCCGCAGATAAGTCGTCACGGGGTCGGCGGTTGCAATCGAATGTGCGTAAATCAGCTCGTGCTGTAGGCTGCCGATTGACTTTTCGGCCGCTAGGTGCACCTCATTCAGGTCGTCGGGCGCGTGCGCTGGCCCCCATGGCCATAGGGCTTCCTCGCCTACGAACGGCCGAAGTTCGCCTTCCGGGCGAGCCGGAACGGGCATGTCCCGATACCCGCTGATTGCATCTCTAATTGCCTCGATGCGAGCCGGTGAGGCTGAGAGCAGAGCCTGGACGGTCTCCTCCGTCCTATCAACGCCTAGGCAATCCTTGATCGTTTCTATCGCAACGACGTCGAACGACATGAGCGCTCCCAACGTGGCGTACAGCTACCATCAGAATAATGGGTTGAGCAAGCGTCCTACGATCTTCGAGCTCCACGGGTCGCTGCCGGCAGGTTGGCCTCACGGAATACTAAGACAAGGAATCAACATTTCTCTGCGCACGACCGGCATATTCGACCCGGCCCTCACGTTTGCTCGGCGGCATGATCAAGCGCACTCACATCGGTAGTTGGGGGTGGTCTCGTGGTAGCCGCCTCATCGCCTGGCGGCCGGCTGGACGATGTCCGGGCCGCCGGTGTGCGGCGTCGGGAGGTAGCCGGGGTACGGCTGCGGCAGTGCCGCCACGCAGGCCGCGGAGCATGCGTTTACCAGCAACGGCAGCACGTCGGTGGCGACCAGGCTAGAGATCCAGACTTGGCGAAGCTCACCGTCAACCGGCCCATCGCAGACGCTGCAGGTTCGCACCGCGTCGCAGCCCCACACGTCTGGGTCGAGCGCGGCGAAGTCCGTCTCTACCGCTCGGGTCACCGCCCGCAGCCGCGGAAACGGCGGGCGGAACTTGAAGTTGCCATAGAGGACGCGCGTGCTCACCGTGCTGTCGGTGAGCTTCGTGCATCTGGTCAGCTCGTACGGGTACCAGTGCAGCCGGTGGGAGGTGTACGGATCGAAGACCTCAAGGCTGCTCATTAACCCGATCTCGGGCGGGATACGAACCAGATTCGTGCCGTAGAGCACCAGACGTTTGACGGCGGTCAGCTTCGCGATCGTCGCCGGGAGCGTGACGATCTGCCGCCGCTCAGGAGCACTCAGCTCCACGAACGGCTTGAACACCGTCCGCCCATCCGCTGCGGCCTCATCGATCAACGCCAGCAGATGCCGCCAACCCGCCGCCTCGGTGTCCTGACGGTCGGCGTGGAAGACGACGTTGTTCGGTCGGGTCGCGACCGAGTGGCCAACGCAGCGGCAGTGGTCGCGGGCCGGACCGCCTGCACCGGGTCCGACCGCATCCGCAAAGCGATTGGGAAACAGATGCGGCGTGATCTCGTTCGCGTCCACGCCGAGGACCCTACCGGCACCCATCGACCGCTCCCGCAGCTGTCATCGGCAGTTTTGAGCGGCAGCCCAACGGTTCCTCGTCACCTCGCGATACGCGCGGCTCGCGGCAGAAGCGTGCACCTGGTCGGAAGCCGCAAGTCGCTACCTCGGCTATACGGTTCTGCCATGTCTGCAGGTCAGCCGAAGCGCGGCCACTCTCGCGACCAAGCCGACTAGGTCCTGTCCTGCCGATCATGTGAATGCACAGCCCCAGATTCGCGCCCGTGGCATCTCCGCGTCGGGCGTCGAACTGCCTGTGCCGCTGCAGGAGCCGCTACCTCGCGCGTCACGATCCCCCGGTGACGTCAGGACCGGAACAAGTTGCCCAGATCCCGATGCGGCTGGCTGATCGATTGACCGAGCAGTTGGTACCCGGTGGATGGCGGCGGCATCGTGTCGTGCCCGACGACGAGGTTGTGCCTTTGTGCGCGAACCTCTCGACGGAGTCGTCTTCCACTTCGGCGTCAACCTCGCCGGACGTGACGGTGTCTCGCTCAGCTCCAGCCTCGGCGTCGAACATGCCGCCGCCGAGTTGCAGAGGCAACTCTTCGGCCGCACGGACACCGTGTGCCAGGTCGGTGCAAGCATGACCAATCTGGTCCACGACGCGGAGCCGTCCAAGGTCACGCCGTTTCGCTGGTGGGTCGCATCGCCGGAACAGTTGGACGAAGCTGTTGGCCAGGTGGTCGCCGACCTGACGGCCTATGGTGAGCCGTTCTTAGGCGGCAACCAGACGTTGCCGAAAGTGATCGAAACCCTGCTCGGACGGCCGAAATCGCAGGTCGAGTACGGAACCCTGGCCATCTGCCTGGCGGTGTCGGGGGACCTGCCCGGGGCTCGCGCCATGCTGGCGAAGTTCGGCGCGGTTCGCCCGGTGTTCGCGGGAGACACGACCGAGACATTCATCCACAACTTCACCAAGTGGTTCGGCAACTAGGAACCAGCCTCAATCATGCAAGCAAGATGATCGCGGCGATCAGGCCGAGGCTGGCCCGTTAGAGGGATGCGCGTTTGGCGTATCGGGTGGCAAGGTCACGCCTGCTTGAGCCGGTTGAAGCAGCGTTCCACCACGTTGCGCTTCTTGTAGATCACCTTGTCGAAGGCTGGTGGTCGGCCGCCGGTGCTGCCCTTGGCGGCCCGGCGTGCGACCTGGTCGGATCGTTCCGGGATGACGTGCCGGATCCCGCGAGTACGCCGGTTTCGTCGGGTGGAGTCGTGGGCGTAGCCCTTGTCGGCGATCAGAACGTCGGGCCGCTTGCGGGGCCGTCCAGGGCCCGGTTCGTTGACGCGGATCGCGTCGAGCAGTGCCAGGAGTTGCGGGCCCACAAGGTCATCTTCCTCGTACGCCGCCTGCCCACCGCAGGAACAGCCGTTCCGGGGATAGGTACGTCGTCATCGCCGGCTCGTCGCCCAGCACGAACGCCTGCCGCTGACCTATCGCGACCACGCCGACGTAACCGTCGACCGCGCACGCTCGGCCGTAGTCCCCCAGCTCTCCACCGAACCATCCGTGCTATCCGCACCGGTCCACAGCGGTAGCGCCGATTGCGGAGCGACGAGCAGCGGTCCGCCAGCCGACGAAACCCACGTGTACTGCAACGGCTCCACCTACCGCGGCGATCTTGCCAGGCCACGGCGATACACGAGTGCCCGCCAAGGCGACCGTTGTCATGGCCGGTGAGGTCTTCCTTGCCACCTGGCCGGGCTGCGGCAGATTGAGCAGAACGCTCCCTCTGCACCGCCCTGGAACGCGATCCGGCGTCCGGCAAGCTGCTGCGAAATCTGTTCGCTGCTAAAGAAGCAGGCCTCCGCCCACCCGCAGTGATTCCTGCGCTAGTAGATCCGGGGCCCGGCGCCGGCCGCGTGATCGGCCGGCGCCGGGTACCGGTTCAGCGCGTTGCGGTGCGGTGCAGTTGGACGGCGCCGGAGGTCAGATCGCGCGGGGCGATCCGGTCGACGTCGAACTCGGTGCTGCCGGGGCTGTGGTCGTAGACGACCG
>NZ_LGEB01000077.1:0-33887 GCF_001279555.1 Micromonospora sp. NRRL B-16802
TGGCGCAACCAACACGCCCAACCCAAAACCGGATACGCGATCAACTCCAAGATCCGCCATCCCGATTACCCGTTCAAGGCCGCATGACGAGGCACTAGCGCGCGTTCGACGCTGAACTCGCGCACGAGATCTTCGCCGTGGCGGCGCAAAGCCTGAGCGAGCTCGCTCTCCATCCCGGCTGTGAAGGCCCCTGGGTCCACCGTTCGGAGTATGCCTGCATCGCAGAAGGCCGCCGATGTCCGTCCATCGCTGCGGAAGTAGCCGTCCGGTACCAGCCGGTAAATTGAGGGCCAATACAAGGCCGCTGTCTTCAACCACTGCTCATCGCGGATGTGGATGTACGGGTAGTACAGCGCGGGGCGTTGCATGCCAACTCCAGATCAGCCGTCGGTGGCGTCGCTGCCGCCGCTAGAAGACACATGCTGCCGCCATCACGTCCGTGAACGCCACCCCCAACCGACACGACACGCGGTAGTGCTCCGAGAAACCCGGGGAACATCCAACCCTCCGGCAAACCGAGCGACCTCCGACGTGAGGTTCCCCCGGCAGCTCGGAACCTTTTGACCACGCCGGGAGCCTGCCGGGGGATCCAATTCCAGGCTCCTCACTTTCACTCCTCCTGCGCATATCGACTACCGTGACAGCGCGGCGCTCACCCAGGCAGTTCCGCCCCGTCCGGCCAGATCCGGCCGCCGCGAGCGACGGCCAGATCACCATGCGAGCTGATCCTCGGGCCCGACAAGTGCCGCTGCCGTGGCTCCCGTCATCTGCCTCGTCTGCGTACAAGCAGCGCCAGGACGCCGAACGCCGCCGTCGTGATGGTGCCTGCGGTGGCGATGCCCGACGTTGCGGTCGCGTCCGCCTCGCCCCAGCCGGCGAGTACCGTCAGCAGCACCACGGTCACGAGTCCGCTCCCGGCGGTGAGCCAGATCCAGCGCTCCATGACGCCCTCCCGGCCGTCTTTGTCGCCCGTGTCGTTCGGGAGATTCATCGCAGTCCCCTTGTCCCCGTTGCGCCAGTCGGTCGCGCCCGACCGGCGCATGCCGCCAATCGCTCTGCTAAGTAGACAGTCAGCGATGGGAGTATGCGAATGGGAGGCCGCCGATGAGACTCCCATGCCCATAAGGACATTCCGACCAGAGCGGTGCAGATGGCATGCTATTTCGATGTGTGCCCAGCTCAGCCGTGGTATCGACGGAGGTCACGGGCGGACGTTGCTGGTTGGGGCGCCGTTCCAGCGCTGCGCCGAGGACCAGACCACGCCCGGGCCGATCAATGTGCTGGAGTTGACACCGTCCGGGTGGGATCCAGCGAAGCTGAGATGGGCCTGCGGACCGCAGTCCCACAGCGCTGGGAGGGCGCACGGACGGGCGCGGCAGCTAGACCGGTTCGCCTCGACCTGTCGGCCCACCTTCAAGCCAATGGCGCGACGGTCAGGTCACCACGTGTGGACCCGTGACGGCGTTCCCATCGGCCCACCTCGCTTGGGGTCGACAACGAGCGGCGCATGATCTCAGAAGCCCGCGGTGATCATCTGGCTATCCACAGCGCCTGAGTTGTCCACAACTTTGCGCATCAGGCATTGATCGGCCGGACTACCCCTGCTGAATTACCTGCGCGGGGACGACGCCACGTCCCCGCCCAACGACGAAGGAGCGCAGCCATGACCCGGGGTGAACGCAGCCGATCACGGCGCACGGACAGGCCGACACCACTGGAGCACCTCGCCGGTGTCACCGGCCTCATCGGCGCAACGGCCGCCCTGATCGCCGCCGTCGCCGGGCTGCTGACAGCCGCCGGCGCACTGACGGAGGATCGCTGATGCCCGCCGTCGAGGTATGGCTGCTCGGCGGACCTGCCGACGGCCGCATCACCCACATTGAGGTTGACGACGACGGCACTCTTCCGCAGGCCATCGTCCTGCCGCAGAGCGGCGCCTACCTCGGTGCCCGAGATCATCCCAGCCAGCCGGTGCAGCACCGCTACCTTCGCTGCGCCGGCGAGGTCGACCCGCCGACCTTCCAGTACGACGGCCCTCTCCCCCAGGACCAGTGACGTCAGCATGGGCCAACCACCCAAAGCCCGGAGTGGTCCGTGTTCCGACCAGGGAACGACACCACCCCAGCCCGGCCACATCGCTACCAACATCATCCGCCGGTCGAACGCTTGTACGATTCGTTGGTGGAGGATGTGGCGGCGCGCTGGTGGAACGGGATCTGGGGGCGCCTGGGCCGCCGAGATGTGTGGCTGGTCCGCGAGGTTCGGTGGAAGGTCACCGCCCGAGCCGGCGACAGCGAGACCGGCCGGGTACTGCGGTGGGAGTTCGACACCGAGGACGAGGCGCTCACCATGGTCAAGCGTCTGCTCGCCGCCGACGCGGGCGGCCAGTGGCGCAAGCAGTCCGGCGATAGCCAGCCGCCACAGCAGGCATAGCGTTCGACCTGCGGTCCGCGGCCCCTGCGGGGCCGCAGACCGCAGGCCAAGGTCGAGGTCAGGAGCTGCAGGTGTTGAGCATGCTTTGCAGGGCGGATTTCTCCGACGACTGCAGGGTCAGGCCCCAGTTGTACTTCACGGTGATCCACATTTTGCTGTAGGTGCACCGGTACGACGACAGGGGCGGCTGCCAGGTGGAGGGGTCCTGGTCGCCCTTGGACTGGTTGACGTTGTCGGTCACTGCGATCAGTTGTGGGCGGGTGAGGTCGTTGGCGAAGCTCTGCCGGCGGCTGGTCGTCCACGAGTTCGCGCCGGAGCGCCACGCCTCCGCGAGGGGAACGACGTGGTCGATGTCGACGTCGGAGGCTGCCGTCCAGGTCGCCCCGTCGTACGGGCTGTACCAGCGGCCGGAGGTGGCCGCACAGGAGCTGTTGACGACGACGGAGGTGCCGTCGCGCTTGAGGACCTGCTCGCGGGTGTTGCAGCTCCCGCTGATGGTGATCCAGTGCGGGAACAGGTCACGGGAGTAGCCGCTGGTCGAGCCTTGCGCCGCCACGGTCAGGGCGTTGAGTTGCGACTGGGCCGTCGCCTTCGACGGGATCCCGGGAGGTGCGGCCGACGCGGGCTGCGCGCTAACGCCGACCAGGCCGGCGCCGGCCACCGTGGCGAGAACGACTGCGGCAGCGTGGCGCCTGGCGCGTGAAAAACGGGCAGAGACTCGGGTTACCCGCATGGGGGCCTCCTCGACACGGGGTGGACGGCAACCGTCCCTGAGGATCATGTCCATCGAAGGCCATGTTTGTGAAGGGGTGAGGACGCAGTCACAAAACTTTGAGGGCCGACATCTCGCCGGGTTCCCCGGCGCACGGTCGAGCGGGATGCGGCCGACGGCGATGTCGGGGCAGGGAAGCAGATGCCTCGTCAGCACATCGTCCAGTTCTCGACGGTCAGGACCAGTTCTTCAGCGAAGGTCCCGGACGGCTGGCGGAGCACCGGCTGCGCCGGCGGCCGGCAAGAGTTCCTGGGCTTACGCTGTTGAACTCGCGAAGATCAGATCGTCACAGGGCTGGAGCACAGCGACCATAAGGGTCACTATGGTGTCTCGTGAGGCCTCAGCCCTGCGGGAACCTGCACTCTAGGGATAAGCAGCGGGCCAGCCAAGGCGGCGACGTCGGCGGCCAGCTCCCGTTTCGCGCTCTCGCTGTTGCCGAAGGTCGCCCTCTTGAGGTCCAGGTCAAAGTCCTCATGCACCCCCGTTGTCGATCAGAGCGACGATGTGATGGACGGTCAGCTCATCTACTGAAGCGTCGAGACAGCGAGAACGCAGAGCAGCAGCCATCCGACGACCGTCCTCTCCGCCGTGGCAGCGAACGCCCCTCGCTGCCGCCCGCCCGGTGCGACCAGTAACCGGACAAGCCCGGTGGGACGATCGTCTGCTGGCTACCGGCGGGCCGAGACAGCGTCGATAAGGGTTCGACTCAGGGTGCGGCCGACCTCGGCAGCCCTCGGCCCAAGCGCCGCTAGGGTCACGAGCTCGTCAGGTGGTACCTGGATCGGGTGGTTCGGCAGCGTCAGGCATCGCTGCACACGACAGCTCGATGGTCGATGCGATTTCGGCTGTAACGTTTTGGGCTGCCAGCCATTCTGACCTACAACATCGACGAACCCAGCTTGACCGTCCGGCGCTTGAAAGGGACCGGGCCACCCTCCAGGTGGTACAGCGCCAGGGTGTTGAGGTCGTGACGCTCGAGGGATCCGGTTGCCTCGACGACACCGTTGTTCGCGTCGGAGGTGAGAGTGATGATCATTTCGGCATCGGCGGAGACGACGAGGCCAGGGCTGCGGGTGGCGAAGATGTATTGCCGGCTGCCTCGCAGGTCGCGAAGCTTCGCCACGAGGTATTCCTCGATCCACGGTGCGTGAAGGGCATCCTCGGGCTGGTCGATGATGAGAGGTTCGTTGCCGTCGGCGAGGGCGATGATGAGGATGGCGGTGCATTTTTGGCCGTGCGCGAGCCGCTCGATCGCGACATACCCGTCGTTGGCGTGTTTGCGGAACTCGACGGAGAGGCCGTCGTGCAGGTCGAGGGTCTGCATCCGCAGGAAGTCCTCGGTGGTGCCCTTTTCCCGCACGTACTCGAACAGGGTCTCGACGTGTTTGCGCTCGGCGCCGGTGGCGTCACACACGCCATCGACGTCGTCAGCGAGGAACGAGCGGACCAGCTTGACCGGGATCGACCCTTCGCAGATCATCTGGAGGACCTGAGCCCGCAGCCGCGATCCTTTGGCGATGGCCGTCAGCTCGGTCAGGTAGGCCGAGTCGTCGTTCTCGGAGAGCATCTTGATCCGGACGATGCCGCCCATAAGCTTGTTGAGCGCCTTGATCCGGTCCTCACGCCGCCGGCGCCGCGCCTTGCGCGCCTCGATGAGCTCGGCGATCACCTCTTCCCGGTAGGACGTGGCCGTGGCCAGGTTCGGCACGAATTCGTCGTCGAGCTGGGCCTGCTGCGCGTCGAGTTTCGCCTTCTCCGTTTGAAGTTCGACGAGCCGGGTGCGCAGGGCGGCAAGGCCCTTGTTATCGACATCGATACGGCTGACCGCTTCGGCGAGTTCGTGGTCGAACTGCCGGTACCGGTCGTGCCACTCCTGTCGGATGTCGACGAGTTCCTTGTTCACCACCAGCAGGACCTGCGCCAACTGCGCGTTGGCCGCCTCAATCGCCTCGCGCAACTGTGCGTATGCCGTCTGCGCTCGCTGGTAGAGGTCCTGGTTTTCGGCGATGGCGGCCGAGACCCGGAACTTCTCTCCGCTGTCCGTTCGGGCGGTGACCTTCAGTTCGGGGATGCCGACCACGGGCTCGAAGAGGGCGCTCTCCGCACTCCACTTCGCCTGCATCTTGATGGTCTCGCCGTCGAACAAGCCGGATAGCTCCTCCAGGCGCTTCTCGACCTCCGGAAGGGTCTCTAACCTCGCACGGGCCTGCGCGATCTTCGTTTCGAGCGATCCGATGAGTCGACCGTTGTCGTTGAGCTGGCTGACCGCGTCCGTCTCGCGGATCTCGAACTCGGTCAGGTCGAGCGCGGCGTCGATGAGCGCCATTCGGCCGACCGGAGTCCGGGCGTACTCGATCACCTCGCCCTGCGAGAAGCCGGTGATAGCGATCCGGCCGGACAGGCCGGTCATCTGCTCGGCGTCGCCGATGAACTCAGGCTGGGTGGAGCCGTCCTCGAAGTACGCACGGCGTACGAGGCACCGCGCGTGGCCGCGGGTGAGCACGACCTCGACGGTTGAGCCGGAGGTGAGCGCGTACTTCAGCCGGGACTCGACCTCCCTGCGGACCTGTGGAAAGTCGTCGGCATCGGTCTGCTGGTCGAGAGTGAACCGGACCAGCTCGATGAGCAGCGATTTGCCCGCTCCGGTCCCGCCAAGCAGGCAGTTGAGATCGCACGAGAACTCGAACTGCTGACCGTCGAGAAACCCACCGGTCACGGTCACAGACTCGATCACCGTGTGCTCCGACGCCATGGGTTCTTCTAGGCGGACACGCAGAGCCGGATCCGCCAGCGCATGCCGCAGGCCACACAAGTCCGGCCGCGACGCCTTGATCCAGGTCCGGCGGTGGCCGATGCCACTCAGGACGTGGGTGCTGGCACCGGGTGCGGTGGTGTCGGAACTGCGGACGACCGCGAGCTCGCGCCGGCCCTCGAGCCGCGTCTTGATCCGCTCGACCTCAACTAGGTCGACGATCTCGACCGCGCCGATGGCGTCATCGAGCAGCGTCTGGTTGATGCGGTCGGCCACGGCGAGGCGGAGCAGGCCCTTCTCCCGCTCGGCGTGCGCCGGGATTGCCAAGCCGCCCCGGGCGGTGATGACCTTCGCAGTGTCGATAAAGCCCTTGTCCAGGGCCTTGTGCAGGTCGCCGTGATCGGAGCGGAGCACCCCGAGTTCAACGAGCACGTCCTCGATGTGCTGCGCCGAGGTTCCCTCCTCCCAGATGGCGAGGAGATGCCCTTCGGCCGTACTGAGCTCCAGGCCGGGCAGCACTACGAGCGTCGTATCGCGGGCGGCCTCAGCCATTCTGTCACACCAGCCGGCGGTGTTGTGGTCGGTGACGGCGATGGCGTGCAGCCCCGCATCGATCGCCGCGTTAACGATCTGATGGGGCTCGCTCGCGCCGTAAGTTTGCGTGTCGACATCGCGTGAGGCAGGGGTGTGCACGTGAAGGTCGACAGCCCAGAACCGTGCGGGTCCACGCTTGGTGCCCGCCGGCGATGCCGCTCGACTACTCCCCGCTGAAGCCGTTGCTGACGTCAAAACACTCGCTCCGTGTGATCGTTCGCCGATGGTCTGAGCGCCCGGCTCGACACTGTAACGCTCAGTGAACCCAAGAAGAGGCGCGACACTCGCCCATACGTACGAATAGCCGCCACTGGAGGAGGCCGTGTCAGACCATCCGCCCCGGTCAGCCATCCGACCCGTCGAGGAGTTCCGGCTTGAGCTAGTCAAGTTCGGCGATTAGTCGCAGCGCGTCGCTGTCTCGTACGACGATCTCGCGGTAGCCCGTGGCGACAACGTCGTCCGCCCGAAGGCCTCCGAGCGCCTTCTGCAGGCTGATTTCGGCGGCGCCGCAGAGGGTAGCCAGCTCGTCCTGCGTTAGTCGGATGTCGATGACCAAGCCGCGAGGGCTGCGTCGTCCGTAGGCGGCTGCGAGTTCCCACAGGACTCGGGCCAGACGAACTCGCACCGGGTAGGAGGTGAAGTCGATCCGTCGCCGGTTGGCCCACCGAAGACGGTCGGCGACGATCCCGGCCACCTCTAGGGCGGCTTCAGGGTGGTCGCGGAGGAAGGCTCTGAATGCGTTGCGGTGGATGATGCGGATGGTCGATGGGCGACAGGCGGTGATCGTCGCCGTCCTCGGTGTCCCGTTCAGGGCGGAGATCTCTCCAACTATGTCGCCGGACACACGGATTGCCAGCAAGGCGTGCCGGCCGTCGGAGAGTGCTGCCGTGACTTTGACGAGCGCGTCATGGAGCAGGACCACGTGGGTTTCCAAGGCGCCCTCACGGAGAAGCACCTGGGCCTCTCGCACCGAGCGCCTGACTCCCACTGCCAAGAGTTGCTCTCGTGTCGACGGTTGGAGGCGTCCGAGGAACGTAGCGGGTGGCCAGAGCACTTCCTCCATGTGCACCTCCTCAGGCTCTAGAGATCATCCTTCACGTTTGGCGTCGATGTCGCTACTCCCCGCAGTAGCCAGTCACGGTGTCCCCGCAGTAGCCAGTCACGGGATCGCATCCGCGAAGGCTTTGAGGATCACTAAGCTGGCGGCGGAGCCCAGCGAGGTGAGAAACCAGGGCATACACCGTCGGATGCATAGGTGCTTTGCCATCGCGATCCGGGCGAGTACCACCACGAAGTCCCAGGCTTCGTTCCTGTGTCGGGTGGCTGTGGCAATCGGTGGTCGCTGGCCTACCGCGACGAGATCCGGGAAACCGAACCGGTTCGTACCACCAGCGCTGGCCAGACGGGGCCGAAGCGACAGCGCGAGTTGGCAGGTGGCCGCCGTCATGGCTATCACCATGGTGGCCGCGAGGAGCACGGTAAGGGCGGCAACGCTTGTGTTGCCATCCGGCGAGACTGGCATGGCTTGATCCACGACCGTTGCTGCCATGCCTCCTTCGGCCGTCAGCAGCGCCAGGGCTTTCGCGTCCGCATGTCTGATCGAGGCTTGCAGTGATGCTGCCGTGGCTAGGCCGACGTGAAGATCCCGCCACGTGTCCTCGCCGTTGCTTGCTCTCCGGCTTTTTCCCATGATCCGAGTAGAGCCCAGATTGGCGAGAACCATGGGATCGAAGTATCGCTTGTCGCTGACTCGACAGTGGACCTTGTTTCTGTATTTGTATGGGATTTCCAGCGCCGCCAGCCTGTAGAGATGAGTCTCGAACGATTCGTCGCGCCAGTGAGGGATGGAAAGCATGGCTTACGTCACGGATCCAGACCGGCGTGTGTTGGTCGCCGTGGACATGGAGTCCTATAGCGGCCGAGACAACGTCCTACAGCATCGAGCGCAGCTGGCCTTTCGGGAGGTTATGGCGACGGCGTGCGACGAGTTGGGCTTCGACCGCGCCAACTGGTTGATCCAACAGGGAGGCGATGGTGAGCTGGCCATCCTCCCGCCAGGTGCCAGCGAGCGGGCGGTTGTGACGCGGCTTACGCCGGTCCTCGATCGGTTGTTGCGCGAACACAACCGTGGGCTCAGGCTTGAGGCACGTATCCGTTTGCGCGTCGGTGTTCACGAAGGGCCGGTTCATCTCGACGGGGCGAACGGCTACCCAGGCGACGCCGTCGTGACAGTCTGCCGCCTGGTGGACTCGCCCCAGCTCAAGGCCGCGTTACGGCAGTTTCCGGGGGCTGCGGTCGCGCTGATTGTGTCGGACCGGCTCTACCACGACATCGTCCGCCAGTACCAGGATCTTCGGCCTGAGCACTTCCAGCAGGTGACGGCACGACTACCTGAGAAGCACTTCGAGGCCACCGCCTGGATCTACGTTCCGGGCGAGAGTATTTCCACCACCTACGAGCCTCCCGATCCTCCCGTTTCAGCCTCTGACCGACCAGACGACGGGAACGGCGGTGAGAGCGTCGAACGCCGTGACGACCGGTCTCGCCCACAGCCGGCCGGTGGTGGGCAGGTCTTCCAGGACATCCGGTCGCGGGGAATTGGCGCGATCGGCAACAGCAATTCGATCTCCGTCTCGGGCCGCCCAGAAGACCTCGACTCGTGGGGTTCGCCTCGATGAGCGACACCACCCCTGACGGAGACCCGTCGCCGCCCAGTACATCCTCCGGAGAGGCGGCGTCCGGCGACGCAGCCCTGCCGGAGCCGCGGATAGATGAGCCGGTTCCCCGTGAAGAGGAGACTGCTTCAGACTCGACAGCCGACTCGCAGGAGGAGATTGTCCCGGGTTCCTTACGGTTGGACCCACGAGTGGGTGAGGAGCTGTACGGCACCCAGTTCTCAGCCGCCTACTCGGGGATCAACGCCCGCGGTGTGAACGCCGTCGGCAACAACAACACGATTCACATCGTGACAAACACGGGTCAACCGTCGGCAAAACCCATCATCAGAGATCTGGTGGGAGTACCCGATCTGCTCGCGGTGTACGCGGCAACGGCCGCAGACGAAGAACTCGGGGGGAAGCTCGGCCAGCGATCCACGGCGTGCCTGGCAGGTAGACCGCACACCGGGCGGTTCAGTACCGCCTGCGTGGCGCTGGCTCGCCGCCACAAACCGGATCGAGTACATGAGATCCTGCTGCCGGGGGATGTTGCGCCGGAAGTACTCCGCCGAGCGGGCGACAGCATCAAGGAGGATCACGGATACGTGTTCCGGCTGCCCGGCAACAGCCACAGTCAGGTAATGCGCCTACTGGCAGACCTCTTTCGACGACGGTCCGCGAGCCTGCTGCTGATCAGGCATGACGACTCGCGTGCGGGCGTTCGGCATAGCGCCGAGGTGCAGCACAGGCGGCCCGCACCGCTGGCCGTCTTCCGCGCTCATCTTGGCCATCACCTACGCAGCCGGCTGGGGCTCAGCGACGAGGAAAGCGCCGAACTCATCCGCGGGTATCTCCACCACAGCGACCTCGTCGATGCCCTGCACAGCTCCTATGGGCCCCGCGAGGTGGTGCCAATCGCTGCGGCCGTCGGGCAGAGGCATCCGGCCGACGGCGGCACACTGGCCGAGATCCTCCGTAGCTCGCAACCGCGGCGCAGGGCTCGTGCCGCGGAAATCCTGCGTTCGGACGCCGGCGGCGCTAGCCGACGGCCCCGGCGGGCTGACCAACACGAAAGGGCCTTCCGGATTGCGTACGCCGTCTTCGCCTGGCAGCCCCTGCATTACGCCTTCGAGGCGGCCGGCATTCTGCTCGAGGAGGTCGACGGGCAGGCCAACCGGGTGGACTGGGGCCGGCTGGCATTGCAACACCCGGTGTCGGAGTTGCTCGGACCGCTCGAGGTGGACTGGCAGGAGGGCCGAGAAGCCACCCGGTTACGGGGCGGATCGTCACGCTCAGCCTGGCTGCACGACGGCGGCATGCGCGGCGTCATCATCGATGAGGCGTGGCATGAGTTCGACAGCACTCGGCCAGCCCTACTCAAGTGGCTGGACAGGCTGGTCTCGGAGGACGACGAGCCGATGCAGCGAGCGGCCGCTGAGGCGGCTGGCCTGCTCGCGCACCATGATTTCGCAAGGGTCTGCGCTGACCTTATTGACGACTGGGCGGCTTCCCCCAAACGCCGGCTCCGGCAGGCGGCGGCCTGGGCGATGGTCGCCGCGGACATGGGGGGCCAGGTGGGTCATCTCGTCCGTCGGCAGGTTCGGGAGTGGGCTGGTGGACATCGAAATCTGCAGCGAGACGCAGCCGCCCGCGTGTACGCCAGTGGGCTGCAACAACCAGATCTCAGCTGGAGCCTCGCCGACCTACGCCGCATCGCCCAAGATCCGATGCAGCAGCACACGTACACGGTCGCCGAGGGCGTGTACCAGCTCTACGCCCCGCACAGGGCGGATCAGATCATCTTCGAACTCGCGAGGTGGTCGGACGACCGACAGCTACAACTGCATGCCGCCGGCGCCTTGCTCAGTCTGGCCGCGATACCGGCCGACACCTCCCCGAGCGGCGTTCCCGAACTCATGGTCAGAGCCGCAGCGCAGGAGGTCGACAGCCACGATCTCGTACGCCTCTGGCAGGTGGCGCTGTTGACAGCCGATGTGTCGCGGAGGGCATGGAGCACCTTCGAGCAATGGCTGACCAAGGCTGACTCCGACGAAGCCCTGCGCAAGGCGACCGCAGCGTTGGTCACCGACCTCACCGCCTTACCAAGCATGGGTCGCCGGATGAGGTTCCACCTCGCCCGGCATTCACAGTTCGAGGACGGGCTACCGGAATGGCTCGACGCCGCGATGAGGAAGTGACGACATGACCGACACCACCAACACGGCCAGTTCTCCCGCCGCCTGGCGCCGGTTCCGATCCTGGCTACTGACGCTATGGCACCGTCTCGTGGCGGCGCTGCGCGGGCCCGAGCCTGTCCCCATGCCCCCCCCGCCCCCGCCACCACCGCCGCCAGGCCGGTTAACCGAACGCCGGGACGCACCGGCGCCGATCATCGTGCCGGCGCGCGGTTACGTCTTCACGTTTCGCATCCACGCCACATTCGTATGGTCATCCGAAGGGATACCAAGGGAGTTTCTCAACGGCTCTGCCCAGCACTTCATGCCCTATGCCGTTCGAGCCCTGACACGTCTCGCCGCCGCCCGAGCCCGCAACGTCGTCGCGCACCGCGCGAGAGAACTTGAAGTAGAGCTGCAGCGGGCCATCGCCGACAGCGGGGCATGGCGGTACGAGCGCAACGGAGTGCGGGTGACCTGCCAGCCGTACCTATGGGTAGAACTCGATGAGGGCGTGAAGAAGGCAGTCAAACCGTATTGGGAGCAGTTGATCAAGCTCGACTGCGAGTACGACGTGGACGCGAAACGCGCACAATACGTAGATCGGATGAGCCGTCATTGGCTGGCAATCCTCGAGAAACTCGTCGACAACCCCGTCGCCGGCGGCGCGGCCAAGATGACCAACGAAAGTCTCGCTGCTGTCGTTCGAGACCTCATCGCCGAACAGAACGCCGCCGCGCAGCGGCTGGAGGATCTCCTCGGTGAGCGGCTACGCAACGGCGACGCATACGAGCAGGCCACGTCATTTGACATTCTGACCGAGCGACTGAACGGTCACGGACCGAGAGCCACATCGATGCCGACTTCAGGCTCGAACGGCTCGTCTAAGGCTTGACGTTTACGGGAGGCCCCATACTCCGTCGAAGACCCCTGAGCGAGGTGATCAAATGAGTACCACGGACAGCCTGAACTGATTTCAAGACGCCAGGTCACCGCCGTTGAACGAGCATTGGCACGACAAAGGTCGCGTGCTTGCCCCGCCGCACGATCTGGTGCAACCGGCGCGCGGCCACTCAAGCTCCCCCGCAGGGGCTCGCTACGAGTCCCACCGTGTTGACAGAGATCCAGCGGCATAGCATCGATCGTAGGCGGGAGCCCCACCGCACCGACCATCTCCGGCACCCTCTGGGCTCTGTTGATCGGTTGCTTGGTTGCTTGGTTGCTTGGTTGCTTGGTTGCCACGATATAGGGAACCGTGGTGGCACCCGCCGAACGGCGTGACGACCCCGAGACAAAGAGGAGCCCGTGACGGACGACCCGGCGACGCAGGCGATCCGCGCGTTCTGGCAGGACCGCCAAGCTCCTACTGCCGAGCGACGACTGACGTCCGGCGGCGACGCGATTACAGGACTGCTGACGGACATGCTGGTGGGGCATGGCGTCAGCCAGGACGCGGTTCGCCCGCGCCAGGCACCGAAGCTTCCCGGCGGCTACGGGTTGGGTAACCGGCGCTGGGACCTGCTCGTCGTCGACGACGAGCTGCCAATCGCGGCGATCGAAGTCAAGGCCATGACCGGCACGTCGATCGGGAACAACATGCGCAATCGGCAGGAGGAGATCGTTGCCGTGGCGACCGACTTCGCCCGGACATATCGTTTGCCGCAGGTGCAGGAGGTGAAACCCTTCGTCGGCCTCGTCCTGATCGTGGAGGACAACGAGGTCTCGGCCCGCCTCCGCCGCTCCCCAGAACCTACAGCCGGCACCAGCGCCATGTCCTACCAGGAACAAATCCGCACATTTCTCGGCAGGATCGTCAAGGACGGCCTTTACGACGCGGTGTGGTTTGTCGTCACTGCCCCGCCGCCGGATTTCACCGTTGCCGAACCGGACAGCGCTTTTGGTTTCGAACACTTCTCCCGCACGGCTGCCGAGCGTATTCGGCAGATCCGCGCCGCCGACGACGACGCGACAGCGTTCGGGAAGACGCTGGCTGACCACGCCGATATCGAGGACATCCTGTCGGGCATCACCTCTACGCCGCGGGGCCTGTCCGCAGCAGAGGCTTCGGTCATTCAGCGGCGTCGTGACGTGGTCGCCAGGCTTCAAAGCCTGGCGCTCGAGCCGGCAACGACCGAGTCGGCGATGCAAGCTGCCATCAGCAGGAACTACTGGCTGTTCGGCGGCCAGTACATCGCGATGGCGCCGCGCAGCATCGTGCCGCTTGATCAGTACGATATTCCCTTGGTCAGCGCGGACGGCAGCTTGCATGTAGTCGAACTCAAAGGCCCTGCCGGCCGGCTGGTTCGTGAGCATCGCGGAAGCCTGATCGTGGCCGACGAGGTACACGAGGCGGTCAGCCAATGCCTCAACTACCTGCGCTCGCTGGACGAAACCGGCGCGACGCTACAGACGCTTCGGCAGAACGAAGGGCGACCTGCCTACGACTTCCGACGTAGCCGTGCGACCGTGATTATTGGTCACCCGGATCGAGCCGTGACCGACGCAGTCGGCCGTACCCGGATCGAACAGACAATCCGCTCCTACAACGCCCATCTCTCGCGCATCCAGGTCCTCACCTACGCTGACCTGCTTGACGGTGCCGAGCGTGCGCTGCGTTTCGAGGAGGAAAGCCTCGATTAGCCGGTCCGTCCACCCTCCGGCCTCGCTGCGTAGACCTTTGGCGTGTCGGTTGGAAGTCCCAGTGCGATTCGGAGCGCCACTCGGTGTCTCCACTGCCTCTCTCGGACGGGCGCGTCGGTGTGGACGAATGCGTCACCCCCTATCCTGCCGTAGCGCCACCACCGGGGTCAGCCGTGACTACGGGCTTCCCTTGCCGCTGGTGAGGACCCGGGACTGCGACCGGCCAGGTCTCGGGTGCCGGGGACCTGGCGCGCACGTCGAATGGAATCCGATCTAGATCAGCGACATCTGCTCGTGGTCGGGGAGGTCGAAGTGCACGACACGGGTGGGGTCAATGGCGCCGGTGGCGGCGAGTTGTTGGGCTTCCCGGGCGTTACGCACGTACACCGGGTCCGCAGGGGGCAGCCGATGCAGAGATGCGGGGCTGGGCCGGAGTACCCCGTGTAGCCGCTGGCGAACGCGAATGGCGATGCCGTAGGCGCGGTCTGGGGTGGGGCCTTGGGCATCGAACTCGGGGCGGGCGGCGTGTGTCTTCCACAGCGGATCCGCGACGGCCTCGCGGAATTCGTGGATCTGCTCGGCAGACAACTCCCCCCACCATCGGTCCGCGGCCAGTCGCTCGTCCTGCTCCTGGCGCAGCCGCTGCTGCTCGGCGGCGCGTTGCTGTGCCTGCCGCTGGTCCTCCTCGACTTCTCGTCGCTGGCGTGTCTGTTCGGCTTCGGCTGCCCATCTGCGTAGTTGCTCGTCTCGCCGGGCGGCCTCCTCCGCTGCCCTGATCTCGCGTTGCCGTTGCTCGTCTTTGCGTCGGGCTTCGGCTTCTGCTTCGGCTTCTACTTTGGCTTGTTGCTCGGCTTGGCGTTGCTGCTCTTCGCGTTGGCGCTTGCGTGCCTCCTGGCACTGCTGCATCGCCTCGTGTTGGGTCTCGCTCTCAATGTGCGGGCTGGAGGTCCAGACCAGGCGCCGTCGGCGGTAAAGGTCGTCGGTGGCGAACCACACCGGTCGGTATCGGGGGCGGACCTCGTGCACGATGGGCTGCCCTTGCGATGCCCAGCGGACGAAGGCGATCAGCGCCAGCGTGTCGACGGCGCCCCAGGCGCCGCGGTCGAAGTCGAACGCTGACGGACCCTCCACGACGGTCCAGGGCCGGCCCTGCGTGGGTTCGCGGACCCGGATCGACGGCACGTGTCCCATCCACGGGGCCTGCGCGGCCGGACTGACCCAGCACACGCCGACACCGGCGGCGCGGTATCGCTCGGTGCGCTCCTGGATGTCCTCGATGGTGATGGGCGACAGTTGGGCCTCCCAGGCGGTGCGTCGGGTGCCGTCGTGCGAGGAGGCGAGGACATCGGCGCGCCAAGAGCCATCCGGGGAGCGGACCTCCAGCTCGGCGTGCCAATCAGCGGCCCGTACCGCGGTAGCCAGTTCCAGCTTGAGGAGGTGATGCTCCAGGGACTCGTTCAACCAGGCGCAGTCGGTGAGGCGTCCGGAGCCATGGGCGAAGTACCGCAGCCCGCGGGCGGACACCTTGGCCTGGACCCCATGCCCGCACTCCGGACACCGCAACGCCACCCGCGGCCGAATCCTGTGCACCGCCGACCAGGTCAGGTCACAGCCGAGGTCTGACAAGGTGGCGTCGATGCGGCCCACCTCGGGATGGATCGCCGCGAAGGCCATCTCACCGCCGCCGTCTAAACGTGCCACGGACAACCGGGCCATCGTTGGTGACCAAGCGGATCTCGCCCACGCACACCTCTCACCGATGGTCGCGGAAACGCGTATACGTCGAGCATGGCGGAGCGGTACGACACCATCACCGCTCGTACCAGTCCCCCAGTTGTCAGTCGAAGACCTGGTTGACCGTGACTCGGATGCGCTCGGGGTTGCTGTCGACGATGAGCCACCAGTGATCGTCGTAGGGCACCTCCAGGACCACGAGGGTGAGGTCGTAGAAGCCACCGAAGAATTCGTACTCGTCGCCGTCGACGTACGCCTGATACTCGTCGCCGTCCATGAGGCAGACCCTGGCGGTCGAGCCACGCAACCCGATCTCGAACACCGCGCCAGTGGCGCACTCACCAAGGTTCCAGTAGAGGTGATCCACACACTATGTGTAGTAGATGATGACGGCCCGTAGAAAGTCCTTCCGGGCGTGGTCTTGTCCGCTCCGGGACCCGGGCTGCTCGCGGGCACCCGCGCTCGCTGCTACGCCGCGCACGGAGAGGTCTGGTGGGAGACCATCCTCGCCCACCCACCACCAACCTCCCGCTGACGACCATCGTCGTTACCGCCAGCGCCATGGCCTACGTCATCGCCGGCCCGCACCGATTTCGCGCCCGCCAAACAACTACAGCAGCCGTCGGCGCCTATGGCTCCCGATAGGGATAACGGGGATAGGGCAGACCGAACCACTCTGCGAACGGTGGATATTCGTTGACCGCCGTGCCCACCTCGGGGGTGGGCTCAGGAGCGCGCCACGGTGCTGCGTTTCGCCCATCAGGCTCCAGCCCGTAGCGGCGCAATTGCTCCGCCTCGATCCCTTTCAAGCTCAACTGGAGATCGATGAGGTCGGCACCTGCCAGGCACGCGTCGCGAAGCGCCCGTTCGGCCTCCTTCGCGCGCCCGTCCTTCTCGAGTACATCTGCCAGTGTCGACAACACTTCGGTCGTTGGTTGTGCCACGCCGCGCAGTAGTTGCTCCGCCTCAGCAGTACGCCTGGTTTCGGCGAGCATGCGGGCCAGTTCGACGAGCACGTGCAGGTCCTCAGCGGCTGTCTGGCGAAGGAGCGCCTCGGCCTGCTCGGGCTGACCGGCTTGCCGGAGGAGGTACGCGACCCGAACCGGCGCCTGGGGTTTGCCAGCGGCGGTCAACCGCCGAAGCACCTCGTTCGCCTCGTCGTGATGCCCGAGGTGCATGAGTTGGCTGGCAACGTCGAGAAGGATCTCCTGGTCGTCGGTGGCTGCCCGCTGCTGTAGGACATCCGCCGCATCCTCAGTCTTGCCCAGGCGGTTCAGCATGCTGGGCAGCAGCACATTCGCGTACCTGTCGCCCGCGTCGGCGGCCCGCCGCAGCAAGCTTTCGCCTTCTTCGAAGAGCTCCGGATCGTCATCGAATTCGATGCCGTCCTCGATGAGCAGTCCGGCGAGCCGCTGCATGGCCCAGGCATGGCCGTTCTCGGCGGCGTGTCGCAACAATCCGTCCGCGCCGCACCACTGGTCGCCCTCGATCAGAAGTTCGACGCAGTGCTCCAGGGCATCAGCGGGGATCTTGTGGACAATGGTCGAGCGTAGTGTCTGGCTCTCCTCTGCGCGGCCGAGTTCATTCATGAGGCCGGCGAGCAGGATCGCGGCGATCGGGCTGCCCTTGGCGGTCTGCTCGTGCAGCAGGGGTTCCAGATCGCCTTGTTGGTCCTGCTCGTACAGCAGGTTTGCCAGCACGACGAGCGCGGGGGGATTGCCTTGTTCTGCGCGTTCCGTCAACAAGGCGCGGGCCTCGTCGCTGCGTGCGCTGTCGGTGAGTAGGTACACGAGCCGAACAAGAGCGTCGAGATCGTTGGGGTTCTCGACGAGTTGTCGCAGGTGCCGCTCGGCGTCGGTGGGGTCTTCGTGCACCGCTTGACCCGAGGTCGCGTCCCACACGTACCGCTGTGCGAGCGATTGAATGGCGCCCTCATGGCCGAGTTCGGCGGCGCGCCTTACCCAGGGGTCGCTCTCGTCGTGCCGGTCGAGTCTGCTGAGGAGCACGCCGATGGCCATGGCCGCGCCAGGTGAGCCCTGGTTGGCTGGCGACGCGCAGAGTGTGACCACGTCGCGGTAGAGGTGGCGTTCCTCGGCTTCCCTGGCCAGGCGTAGCTGGTCCTCAAGCGGGCCTGGATCGGCGAGCAGGACGGCCCACAACTGTGGGGGCAGCGGATACATGTCTTGCTCGGGACGCAGGTGCTGGAGGAGATAGTCGGCGAGCACGTAGCCGTCGGGCTCGCCGAGGTCGGGCTGAGACCGCACCGGCGTCAGCGGAGCGATGACGCCCTTGACCATCCGGGTGACGTAAGCGATGGCCGCGGCGAACCAGGGCGCCGTGCGGGCCCGTTGCTGTTCGTCGAGATAACCTGCCGCCGCGTGTTCGAGCATGGCCGCAGACAGCGGGGCGGCGCGACCGGCGGCTCGGGCATCGGCTGCGGCAAGCATGAGCGCTTGGGCGTACGGATCGGCGTCCTGGTAGGCGGCGATCAGGTCCGGGCCGGCTGCCAGTGCTTGGGTGATCCGGTTCGAGGATCCGGCGGTCGCGATGGCGTCGCGGAGGCGTGGATCGGAGCGCGACCGGGCCAGGTCGACGTCGACGGGTAGGAATGTCGGGGGTACGTCGATGCGGACGGCTCGGGCCAGCAGTGTTCGAGCCTCATGGTGTGGATCGGCGTCGCCCGGCTCCGGCTGTGTGGTGAAGCGTTGCCAGTACTGCGGCCACAGGGTGCCGATCACGACTACAGGCGCGTTCGAGCGCAGCATCTCCATCACGGCGACGGCGGCCGCCTCGCCGTGGGGAGAGTTGAAATATCGTTGCGCCTCGTCGAGCCAGATCACTGAGGGTGGACCCGCTGGCCGCCGCTCAGACAACGCGAGCGCGGTGGTGGGGAACTCCAGCGCCTGGTCCGGCAGGCACGTCAGGACTGCCTCGTATGCGGTGCGCGTCTTCCCGGTCGACGAGCCACCGACGAGGACGATGAGCACGCCGTTCGTGGGCAGGGGGTGCAGCAGCCGGTGAAGCTTCGCGTCATGGCTTCGCCCGACGTAGTCCGGCAGTATCGTCGCGACCCGCTCCGCCGGGCTGATCGAGCGGTGCACGCCCAGGTCGAAGGGTTCCCAGTCGACTACCGGCCGCTCCGGCGCGACGGACGAGCGCCGCCGCACACGCAGGGCTTCGTTGACATCGTTGATGGTGTCCATGGCCTGGGCCAGAACATCCCCGGGCGTGAGGAATTCCGCGAAACGTCGGCTGATGTCGGGGAAGGCGTCCAGGTAGGCGGACAACTGATTGGCGTCCCACAAGGCCCAGCCTTTGAGGCCAAGGCGCTGCGCGTATTCGCTGAGGAGGTCGTTGACACGGTCGATGCCGCCGCGCCCCGCGACGCTGGACAGGCGAACGTTCGTGGCGACGATCAGGTACTGCGGCATTCGGCCGTCGGTGACGCGCCGCCGTCGCGGCTCAAGCCATTGGTTCAATTCACTGGTGAGGGTCCGGCGCAACCATTGGGCATCGGGAACACCGTCAGCAATTTGGCGACACTTCGCCTGCAGGACACCGTAGCCGTTCCAGTCGGCCCGATACGACACCCGACCATCGAAGGTAGCCTCGCGGCCCCCGTCCGGGCCCGCGCCGAAAGCCTGGATCGCCGGGCCCAACACATGCACCGCGAGCGCCCGACACAGCTCCTCGAATCGCCGCTCGTCCAGCCTGCTCAGGTCGTACGCCACCGAACTATCATGACCCACACCCGGACCCGCTCCATCCCCCGCAGCACACCCGATCCCCACCTCCGTGGTTGACGCGGTTACGCAACAGGAAAACAGGCTTCGCTCTACGACCCTGTGTGGCGCTAGCGTTGATCGCCGCCGGAGGCAAGGCGACGTCGGTGCGATGCCTGCCAGAATGACACGATGGCTGACGACGTGGGTGTCGCGGCGTTGCGTGCGGTCGTGATCCGTGCCGCCCGCGCGATCGCTGCCGGAAGCACTCATGACCAGCTCGACGAGGACCTAGTCGCGGTTGGACTTCCGCCGTCGGCCGAGGGTGGGACCAAAGCGCAGCGCGGCGAGAGCAGCGCCGCAGCGGTCCCGGACGAGCGGCTCCGGGAGGTCGCCGTGGGTCTGGTGGAGCGGAGCGCCGGCCTGCACATGCTCGACCGCATGATGGTCCAGGATCTCGTGTGGGCAGACGAGCATCCTCCTTCAATTCCGAAGCGGACACGTCGCGACCTCGCCCGGGCCCTGCCAGGGTGGATCCTGGTCGATCACGCCCAGCGATTCACACCAGCGGAAGCGGACACCTTGTGCGGCTCGGCCGTGTTGCCCAGAGGCCGCGGCAGGGCGGGGGTTGGGCGGCCCGCTCCGTGCCTCCCGCGACATCGGCGACACGCGCTCAGACAGTCATTCGGCCTGCGGGTCTCCGTCAGCCAGCGAGACCGCCCCAATTCCCGGATCCGCTTCATGTTCGCGCCAGACGGTGCCTCGTCAATGCCCTGTTTGTCGGCTAGACATGATCGTTAGCAGGGGTGGAAACTCGGACAATGGCTCCGGGTTCGCACAGTGCAGCGCCCAACGCGGTCGGGTATCAGCATCAGACCTGGTGGGCGTTGGTGGAGCTTCTGGGCTCCGGGGTTGACAGACCGGACGCGTCCATCAGTCTTGAGTTGCATGACGACGTCGCCTGGGAGGCGGACAACAACCCGACTCATCTGCTCCAAGTCAAGCATCACCAGCTGACACACCGAGCACTGACCGATACCTCGCCGGACGTTTGGCGAACGTTGAAGGTTTGGATGGATACCGCGGCGCCGGGCGACGCGTCCGGGCCGCAGCTGCTCCTGATCACGACCCAGACAGCTGCTGCTGGCACAGCGATCGCCGCCCTGCGGCCGGAGACGCTCGACGAGAAGACCGCCCTCATCGGGCTGGAAGCTGTGGCTAGAGACACGACCTCACAGCAAACGAAGCCGGCACGGGAGCAGTTCCTCGAGCTGAGTCCGGCAGACCGCCGAGCCTTCCTCACGAGGATCCGCGTGATCGATGGATCGCCGCACATCCATGACGTGCCCGCGCTGGTTCGCACGCACCTTCACTGGGCGCTGCCGACGGGGCACGAGGAGTTGTTCTTAGCGATGATTTGGCGTTGGTGGGATGAGCAGGCACTGGCCATGTTGCAGGGCAGGATTTCGAGCCTCGATGTCGGTGTGGCGCGTTCGGCGATCGCCGACATCCGCGACCATTTCACCAGCGAGAGCCTGCCGACCCTGGTCGAGTTGCTGGACGTCGATGGCGAGACGGTCGCTGCGGAGTACCGGACCCATACGTTCGTGCAGCAAATGCAGTGGGTTGCTTATCCACCGCGGAACCTGCAGAAGGCGATCGTGGACTACTACCGCGCTTACGTCCAAACGGTCCGGTGGCTCGATGAAGACCTCATCGGTGTGGCCGAGCTAAACAGATTCGAGGCCGAGCTGATCGACGAGTGGGATCGTGAGTTCGACTGGATGCTCGACACGCTCGATGACGACGCGGACGAGGCTGCCAAGCAAGAGGCTGGCAAGCAGATGCTGCGGCAACTACTCGCGCAGACGGGCATCAGCGTCCGTGCGCGTTACAACGAGCCGTTCTTCGTTCGCGGCAAGCGCCACGTCCTAGCTGATGCCGGCCGGATCGGCTGGCACCCCGACTTCGAGAGCCGCATCGAGAGGCTGCTGAAGGTCGACGCATGAGCGGGCACATCACCGTCTTCCAGCAAAGCGACGCCTTGGGGGATCTGTGACGGCGTGGATTGACCGGCCGCCAATCACGGCGGCGATGCTGAACCCCGCGCTGATCGCGGCGATCCTCGCTACCGCCGCTGACGGGTACCGCAAGGAGTCCGACCGGGCGATGCCGTGGCCGATGGCCTTCATCATCGTTCCGTTAGTCCTGCACCGCGGCACCCGCCAAGCGCTGCCTACCTCGGTCAGAACTCACCTCGCGACGTGGACCTCCCGCAATCCAGTGTTGCGCGCCGGGTTCCCGCCCCGTGCGCAGGGTCTTGTCGAGCCGGTGAGGGAGGGGGTGCGGTTCGGTCTCACTCACGGCGCGCTCACCCTTGACGGGAGCGCGTTACGAGGTAGGACGCGTCGGCCGAAGGGGTTTCAGATGCCCGATGAACTTTCGGACATCCTCCGCAGGGCGGGCTTTGTTGGCCGTTGGTTGGCGAAGATTGACAACACCGCGACAGTGTTTGCGGTACTCGGCGTGACACCCTGACCACTGTGCAGCTGCTCGCGATCATCCTCTACAGCACCCACGGACGTCGGCGCGTCCTCAACTTCACGCCCGGCGCGCTCAATATCGTCACCGGGGAGTCGAAGACGGGGAAGAGTGCTCTGCTCGACATCGTCGAGTACTGCTTGGGTCGCGACACGTTGCAGATGCCGATTGGCCCGATCACCAGCACCGTGTCCTGGTACGCCGCATTGTTCGAGCTGGACAGCGGTCGAGCGTTCGTCGCGCGACCTGCACCTGATGTGGGCAAGGCATCCACCCAGCGCGCGATGTTGGAGTTCGGTAGCGACCTGGCCCCACTAGAGTTCGATGACCTCGTCGTGAACGCCGATTCGGATGCTGTTCGGGAGCAACTCGGGCGCCGCATCGGCATTGAGGAGAATCTGCACGAACCGCCGATAGGGTCGGCACGGTACCCGCTCGAAGCGCACATCGGACACGCCGCGTTGCTGTGCCTGCAGCGACAAGGCGAAATCGCCGCCCGGGACTCGCTGTTCCACCGCCAGGGCGACCAGGGCATGGCGCAGACCCTCAAAGACACCATCCCGTACTTCATCGGCGCCGTACCGCGCGACCAGGCACTCAAGCGCGCCCAGCTCGCAGCCGCCCGTCGCGAGCTGCGGCGCGCGGAAACGACTTATCGGCAAACACTTCGGGCAAGTGAGGCCGGCGACACGGGCCTAGCGACGCTCTGGCGCGAGGCATACGCCCTCGGCATGGTTGACACCGCACAACCGGCGGACCGCTCCACCACTGTCGGCCTTCTGCACACCGCCGTCACCGCAGCGGTTAGCACCCCGGAAACGCTCGACTCCGAGACCGCTAACCGCATTGCCGGGCTACAGCGGGAACGCGACCAACTCCGTGACCAGCTACGCGCCCTCAACGCGGAACGCGACGTCCTCCTACAGCAGAATGACACCGAGACCGATTTCGCTGGAGCCGTCCGCCTCCAGTCCGCCAGGCTGGCAAGCCTCAACCTGCTCGGACTGCCCACCGACGGCAACCCCTCAACAGCCACTGACACCATCAATGGAGCACCGCCCTGCCCGCTCTGCGGCTCGCAGCTCACCGAACCAGACCCCTCACCAGAGCAACTACGACAAAGCCTGGTACAGCTCAACAGCCAGCTCAGCGGCATAGACGCCGCGCGACCCGCCCGGCGCGCCGCCCTTCAGGCACTCGACGAGCGGGCCTCTTCGCTGCGCAACCAACTCAGAGCGGCCGAGGGCGTCATGCAGGCGCTCACGGCAAGCCAGACGGTCACCGAACAACTTCCCGACACCGCCCGCAGGGACTTCACCCGCGGCCGTATCCACGCGACGCTCGCCGCGCTGCCTGGCAGTTCGGACGCCGAGCTGGCGCGCCTACGCCATCAATACGAGACTGCCCTTGGGCAGGTGCAAGCGCTCGAAGCGGAACTCGACCCAGCCGAGGAACGCGAACAGCTCACCTCACGCCTGGTGTCCATCAGCCAAGACATGACCCGATGGGCCGACCGGCTCCAGCTCGAACACCGCGGCGGGAGCGTCCGTCTCGACCTGAACCGCCTCACCGTCGTCACCGACACCGAGCAAGGCCCGGCACCCCTATTCCGAATCGGTAGCGGGGAGAACTGGGTTGGCTACCACCTCATCACCCACCTCGCGCTGCACCGCTACTTCGTACGACAGCATCGACCAGTCCCCCGACTGCTCATGCTCGACCAGCCCACCCAGGTATGGTATCGATCCGAGGTCGACCAAAAAACGGGCACACCCGGCCAGGACACCGACCGGGAAGCAGTAGGTCGCCTCTTCCGACTGATCTACGACGTGATCGTCGAGCTAACACCCCACATGCAAGTCATCGTCTGCGACCACGCAAACCTGCCCGAGGCATGGTTCCAGGACTCGGTGGAACACAACTGGCGCGGCGGAGAAAAGCTCATACCCCAAGAATGGATCGACGAGACGGCATCCCGCTGAACTCTCGCGCCGATCTCCACCCGGTGCTCACGCAGGCGACGGCGTATACGGCAGCGAGAACGCCTAGCTCACCTGGCCTTGCGGAGTACCAGTGGTGAGTGAAGTCCCGGACGGACTGATGTCGAACCCTCGGCAGACGGCCGAGGCTTTCTGCTGGCTGGCGGGGGTCTGCCAACCGCCAGGGTGGCTAGCATCTTGATCTCACGCCACCACTCACCTTGGAGCGCTCATGACCAACGCCCCCGACCCGCTGGACACCCCCGACTTTTCGCACCGGAAGGTAACCCTGTCGGACGGCAAGGGCATGACGTTCGACGTGCAGGCCGTCGACTACGAGGGCACCGACTTCGTGTACGTAAATCTCGGGTTGCGGATGACGGAGACAAACGAGGGCGCCCTGTCGGTGGCGTACCAGTGCCAGTTGGACACGGTCGAGTTGGACGACCTGATTGAGGCGTTGGCTGCGGCGCGGGACGAGGCGGAGGCTCGGGCGCGTCAGTTCGGCTGGGACCCTGACGATGCCATCAACGATGAGGTGGAGGTCGTGCAGGGACGAACCGCCGAGTAGGCGACCGCGAGGCCATTGGCGTTGGTCGGCGAGATTGGGATACCCGGACCGGCGTAGAACGCGGCGTTCCAGCTAGTGCCCGATTGGTCTTGGGGACGCGGACGGGCCTGCAAGCCCACACCAGGTCGTCGTCGCTAAGAGACGTCTGATTCACGTATTTTGCGAGTGATGCTGTCTTCAGGTTTCTCGCCAGGTTGGGGTGGTTTCGTCGGTGATGCGTTTGGTGAGGTTGTCGATCATCGCGATGCGGATCATGCTGGCGGAGTTGTCGGGTAGTGCTTCGTAGTCGCGGGCGAGGCGTCGGTGTTGCATGATCCAGCCGAGGGTGCGTTCGACGACCCAGCGGCGTTTGACCACGGAGAATCCTTTGACCTGTGGGTCTTTGGTGACGACATCGACGTCGGTGCCGAGGGTCGCGCCGTGTTCGATGACCTTGTTCTTAAGCCGGCGTCGACCCAGGTCTTGGCCAGGGCGAGGTGAGTGGCTTGGCCTGGTCGAGCAGGTCAATGCCGATGGTGTTGTCGCTGGTGCTGGCAGCGGTGACGACGACGGCGAGGAGCAGACCGAGTGTGTCGGTGACGATGCCCCGCTTGCGGCCGACTATCTTTTTGCCGGCGTCGATGCCCTGGGTGGGCAGGGGTGCGTTGGTGGAGGTCTTCACGCTCTGGCTGTCGATGATGCAGGCCGACGGTTGCGCGGCGCGGCCGGCCTTGGTGCGGGTCAGTCCGGTGAGCTGGTAGTTGAGCTGGGTGAAGATGCCGTCGGTGGTCCAGGCGGTGAAGTAGCCGTAGACGGTCTGCCAGGGTGGGAAGTCGTGCGGCAGGTAGCGCCAGGCGATGCCGGTGCGGTTGACGTACAGGATGGCGTTGAAGATCTCGCGAAGGTCGTGGGTGGCGGTGCGTCCGCCCACGCCGGCGTCGGTGCGGTCCTGACGCCAGGCGTTCAGGGGTGGTGCGATCAACGCCCAGCGGGCGTCGGACAGGTCGGAGGGGCAAGCCGGTCGCTCAGCCATGGCATAGGTCTACTGTGGACGAGTCGCGGTGGATCGCACCCGTAGTCCGACGATACGAGTGCTTTTCTGAACCAGACACGTTCCGCGGAACGAAGCTGGCATATCGATGCGACATCAGTCAGGGCAAATAGTGCGGATAGCTGCGAGTCGTCGGCTTGCTGACCTGGCAGCCAGCAAGCCGAATGCCGTCGATCCCAGGCAGAAACGATCAAAACGCCCAATAAGAGATTCAGGCTGAACGCAAGCGGGTCGCGCTCCCCAGCAGGCGCTCTCACTCTAGGTAGAGACGCCGTCGAAGATTGCCTCCTTGGCAGCGCGGGCGAGGGTGGCTTGGGTGCTTGCGCGGATTCCGAGGCGGTTCATGTGGAAGATCATGTGCAGCGCGGCAATTCTGCGAATTCCCCGTGTGAGCATGCCCGACTCGCGGAGGTTGCGCAGTGCCTTCCCGGTGTCTTCGAAGGCGCTCAGCCAGTCGCTGGTGATGCCGCCTGCGCATGGTGAGCCGAGCAGGAGGCGGCGGACGTCAGCGGTGAGATCAGTCCACTCTCGAAGGCCCTGGGTCGGCGCTGCGCTCGTCAACGCGCGGCGCTGATCAGCGATCTTGGCCCAGACGTCGCCTTGCTCGTTGATGTCGAGGCCGGCGGCGCGCATGAGCGCAGTACACAGGATGAGTGCGTGTTCCCGCCGGTCGTCGGGGTTGTCGCTGAGGTAGTTCAGGAGGTGGCGGCTGTCGTGGTGGAACAGGGCGTGGGCGGCGCTCATGCTGGCAACGCCACCGAAGGCATGGGTTTCTGGTTCGTAGATGTCGGTGGTCCAGTTGACTGTGTCGGTGAGCAGTAGGTGCACCGAGTTGTGGGTGGACGTAGCGGGGAGGTAGCGGATCCGCCACGGGCCTTTGCGGATGAACCACCACGAGGTGATGAGGCCCTCGGCTTCGGCGGCGGGTAGCACGCGGCTGAGGTGTTCAACAGCTTGCGTCTCCCGTTGCCTTGAGTCTGGGCCAGGGTAGGCGAGGTTCACCTGCTTCCAGGAGTTCTGTTCCATGAAGGCCGTCCGGTCGATGTTGGTGGGTTAGCAGAGGAGTAGGCAGGCGTCCCACGAGGTCTTCGTGGTTCCGGTCGCGGCCAGGGCGGCGCCGGATGTCCCGTCGAGGAAACCTGCGGGTTCGTCGGTCATCTCTGGTGCCTGCTGGTGGAGACGCTGCAGTGGCGCGAGCGGTATGGGTGTGGGGGTGTCGACAGCGATGCGGCGTACAGTCGTGAGGAGGCCGCCGGTTCCGTGGCAGAGGCTGCGGTCGGTGAGTTGACCGATCTGGGCCGGGTCGTTCAGGCAGGCGACGATCGCGCTCTCGGCGAGGCGTCGACGTGTGGTGCCGCCGAGGGCGAGCGCGGTGAGTTGCTGGGCGCGGGCGATGCCGGGGGTGCCGTAGCACCAGGACGGCCGTAGTGGTCGGCGTTGGCTCGGGTCGCCGCGGCGGAGGTCGTCGAGTGTGATGGTTTGGGGCCACCATGGGCCGTTGGTGGTGTGGCGTTGCCAGGTGTCGAGCCATTGGCAGATGCGGTTGATTGCCTGGGTGTGTCCGTCGACGGTGATGCCGTCGCGGAGGGTGAGTGCCAGGAGTGCGAGTGGGCCGGTGATGCCGTGGGCGATGCCGTGGTTGCTGTGGCCTCCGGTGGGTCCTGGCTCGGTGCGGTTGGGGCTGTGTGGGCACCACCAGCCGGGGAGTTCGCCGATGGGTTCGGTGAGTCGTACGAGGTAGGTCAGTACCTCGCGGAGGAGGTCGAGGTCTCCGAGGCGACGTAGGACGACGCCGAGGCCGGTGAGGCCGCGGATGAGGTCAAATTCGGCGTACGCGGGCTGTTGGCGTTGGTCGATCCGGCGGTGCGCGGTGTGCAGTCGTCTGCGTGTCACCGTGGCGGTCCCGGCGGCGGCGACGGCTTGAGCCCGGGTGAGCGCGGGATGGTCGGACGCGGCGAGGACGAACGCGAGCGCGGGTACGCCGTAGTAGAGGCTGGCGTTGTCGGTGGCGCTGACGCCGTCGGCGGTTGCCTGCTGGAGCGCGTCGTATGCCGCGTTCCACCTGCCGGTTTCGAGGTGCCAGAGGGCGACGCCAGTTGTGCCGTCGGCGAGTGACTGTCCTGCGGTCATGGCGTGCTGCGGATGAGGGTGGTGTGGGCGGCGGCGCGGGCGAGGCGGAGACAGTGCCGTTCGGATGGGAGGTCAACGCCGATCATGCGGGCGTGGTGCAGGTGGAGCAGGTCGGCCAGCACTTGGTCCGGGTCGAGGCCGTCTCGGTCGACGAGTGCCCCGTAGGCGGTCAGCGCCGCTGTCAGGTCGTCGTCTCGGTGGGCTCGGCGGGCGTGGTGGAGCTGGGTGGGGTTCAGGCGAGGGCCACTGCGGTGCGGGACATGCTCGCATATCCAGTGTGGGCCGTTGCCGGTGAACCCGTGGGCGATGGTGATCATGCTGGCGGCGGTGGTGGCGTACCGGTCGCCGGTCAGGTTCGTGAGGACGGCGCGGGAGTCGGCGGCGAAC
Organism: Micromonospora sp. NRRL B-16802; assembly: GCF_001279555.1. Lineage (NCBI taxonomy): Bacteria > Bacillati > Actinomycetota > Actinomycetes > Micromonosporales > Micromonosporaceae > Micromonospora > Micromonospora sp. NRRL B-16802. The sequence goes on from NZ_LGEB01000077.1 coordinate 28,117, forward strand.
ACGGCTTCGGCTGCGGCGAGAGTGGGTCCGGTGCCGTGGCGTGTCTTGGGCCGGTAGGTGGCCAGGCTGTAGTCAGCCAGCAGGCCCTGCTCGTCGAGCTGCTCAGCCCATGCGGCAACGTGGCGGGCATTGTTGGCGAACTGGTCGGCATCGCGTAGTGGGATACGCAGCCGCAGGTGGGGTTCTGGATCGGGGTAGCGCAGGAACCACCAGCCCGCCGGCAACACCTCGGGGCGTTTCGACAGGTCGGCGAGGATGTGCTCGGTTCGGCCGGTGAGGCGGGCGTCCAGCCAGCGCGATTGGCCGGGGCGGTGCTGAACGGTGCTGGCGGGCCGCGCCGGCCGAGGAGGCAGCTCGTCGCGCGGCGGGGTGCGGGTCAGGGTGAGCAGGAGTTCGGCGGGTCTGCCGTCAATCCAGCCGGCCCGTCCCGGCGCCTCGGTGAGTGTGGCGTGTCTGTGCCGGTCGAGGTGGCTACGCAGCAGCGCCAGGTGGGCGGTGTCGTCCAGGTCGAGGCGTAGCCGTGCGTCATCTCTGCCAAGGAGTACGTCTGCGGGTAGCCGGTGCTGTTCGCGGTGGCGCTGCCAGGCCGCCCGCCACTGGTGCCACGTCGCACTACGCCCGGGTAGTGCTGCTGCGGTGATGATCCAGCGGGCCGGGTGCAGGATCGACCGGCCCCGTCGTACGCGTGGCAGAAACGGCAGGCCGTGGCAGCGGCCCCAGTCGAACGGGACGCACGGCGCCGTCCACGCGATGGGGATCTCCGTCAGGAACCGGATGAGCGGCTGCTGCAGCGTCGGTAGCAGCAGGCAGTTGAGCAGCATGGGCTCGACCGGGCGGCCTGTCGTGCGCGACATGAGCCAGAGCCGCTGACCATCACCTGCGACGGCTAGGTCCGCGAGCGTCCATCGCGGGTCGGGCTGGAAGTCGCCGACGGGCAGGACGGGCAGCAGTTCGGGAGCGCGGGCGAGAGCGGCCAGCCGGCTGCCCAGTGGCGGGCCGGAGATCTGTACGGCGTCCGCCCCCGGCAGGGCCGTCGGCAGGTGGGTGTAGACGTCCGAGAACAGCGCGAGTTCGGGCGGGGCGAGTAGGTGTAGAAACCGGGCCGCTGCGGCGCCTGCGTGGCGGGCGCCGCTGATGACCGTCAGCGTGAAGTCGCCTCGGTCGAGGTCTCGGCACGTAGCCGCGGCGAGAGTGAATTGAAGTTCGGTGTGCGGGACCGGAGGCCGGTCGTCGTCACCGCGCAATTGATCAATCAGCTCGGCGTCAAGCACGACGTCGGTGCAGTTCTGCAGGGCCGCGCGCTGGGCGAGTTCCGCGAGGAGATCGTCGCGGGCGGTCAGTCCCGCCGGATCACGGCGCAGCGAGCCGCGGTACCCGGCGGGAAAGCCCAAAATCCGCAGGACGTCGCGCAGCGGCACGGCCGCGCCTGGTCCCCAGCGTTCGATGAACGCGGAGTGGTAGGCAGCCCAGCCCGGTAGGCGCGGTGCCACGCTGACGAGCGCTGCGGCGGCCTCGCACGCCTCGCTGACCACGGCCGGTGGCAGCGCTACCGAACAGTCGACGCGCAGGTCAACCTGGACACGCTCGCCAGGGTCAGGCAGGTCGATGTGCTGACTGAGGTAGGCCACTGGGTCGGTCACCGTTACTGGTGGGCGGATCTCGGACACGAGGGCGCCTGCGGCAACGAGTTCGGCAAGGAGCCGCTCGGGGCCGTCTGGCAGGTTCGTGTTGGTCCGCTCGGCCATCCGGGCCGTCAAGTCGGCGAACGCGATTGGTGAGCTGGCGAGCTGCACCGCCAGTCGTATCGGGTCGGTGAGGTCGATTTCCACGTCGCTGATCCGGTCGCCGTCGCTGTGGCCGCAGGGCACCACCCACGTACCGCCGCGCGGATACCCGATCGGGTTCGTGACGACCCTGACCGAGCGGAGCACGTGCAGGTGCCGTTCCGCCCGGGCTGTGTGCTCGGCAATGAACCGGCCATCGGGGCACCTCGTCTCCCAGTGCGCCGCACCCCAGCGGACTACCGCGCGGGGGCCAAGCTGCACGGGAGCGACTCCGGCGAATCGACCGAACGGCGTCGCGCGCGTCGTCCACCTCAGGAGGTACCGGACTGTCGCTTCCACCACGCGGCGCAGCCTCGGCCCGGTCACGGCATGGGCGACGAGTGCGCGGGCGATCTGGTCGGCCAACTGTGGTGCAGCGTGGGTGACGGCAGCGGCGAATCCTGGTAGCGCCCAGGCCTGCTGTAGCCATTCCCGCCATTGGTCTGGCTGCTCGATGGTCAGGTCGGGCCACGTCGGCAGTTCGAGGTCGGAAGGGTAGGACGCTGCCCTGATTAGGGCTGCACCCGTCGTTTGGAACATCGCGCGCTCCTGAAGACCGGCGGGGCAAGGAGGGAGATGTGAGGGTGGGGTCCGACCTCGTGCGGTCGGACCCCACCGCGCGGCGTCGCTGTTACTTGCCGCCGCCGGAGCAGGCGCTCGAGCCGGTGTTGCCCGAGCCGCAGCCGTCGTCCGTGGCAGTCGCGTACGCGCTCAACGCCGGCCCGGCGTCGACCAGCCGGAGGTTGAGCTCGCCCTCCACGTGTTCCAGGCCGACCTCGTACTCGTCGAACTCCATCAGGACTCCCTTCCCTCAGTAGTGAAAGCCAGGACGATGCGGCTGTGCCGCTTGTCCACGGCCGTCCCGGCCGGCAAGTCGCCGTCGGGGGTCTGCGCGGGCAGAACGTGCAGCGCCGGCGCGGGACAGCCGGCGCCCACCCAGGCCCTCATGTGCGCAACCATTCGCCCCGCTGCCGCAGCCGCCGCGAAGGTGTCAGGGCCGTGGGCGTACGCGCCCAGATCGAACGCGTCGCCGGTCCATCGCAGCTCCGAACGGTAGGCGAATGCGCCGTCGTCGTGCAGGACAGCAGGGGTCCCGAACCGCCACGACGGCGCGACGACACCGGACGAGATAGCCGCGTCCTGTGCGGTCAGCACCACGAACTCCTGTCCTGCGGCGGCGATCCGGGTGGCGAGCCACAGGTCCAAGTCCGCCAGCACGGTGGGTGGCGGCAGGCTCAGTCCGGCCCATGCCTCCTGCCGGGGCGTCTCGAGCAGGCCGCCGAGGCCCTGATTCGGAATCTGCTGGCCCTCATCGAGCCGCAGGTGGACCCCATCGGCCACGTCGACGTACTGCACGTCGTACGCCCCGCCGCCCTGTACCGGCACGAACCCGCACTGCCGCTCGCTCACGCTGACCAGGCCGACGCCGGAACGGCGAAGCGCCCACGATCGAGTCATCCCGAACGTGCGCAGCGGCACGACCAGGACGCCGTTGTCGGTGAGCTGCTCGCACCATGTTGGCGGAATATCCCACGCCCCGGCGGTGACGATGATCAGGTCGTAGCGGCGGCCAGGATCGACAGGATGCTCAGCGTCGGCGCACACGACCTTGACATCGTCGTAGCCTGCTGCCTTGAGACACGCGACTGCCCGGTCCGTCACCTCCGGGTCGATGTCCACCGTGGTCACGGAGCCGGCCGGGCCAACGAGTTCCCGCAGCAGCGAGGCGTTGTAACCGCCGCTACCGACCTCCAGTACGTGACGGCCCTTCAGACCGCCCAGCGCATCAGCGGCCTGGCCGAGCATCTCCGCGATGAGGAACGGCGCCGACACCGAGCTGATGTTCTCCTCACCGCGCCGCTTCGTGATGACCGCCCTGTTCTCGTACGCCTCCTCTAGGGGAAGGCCCGGCGTGAACAACTCGCGAGGTACCGTCCTCATCGCCGCCTCCACCTCTGGCCGCAACGTCAAATTCTTGTCGGCATGATCAGCGGCCAACAGATCGACCATCGCCTGGCGCAGGTTGTCGCTGTTGATCGTTTCGACGCTCATGAACGTCCCCTCGACGTTTTGAAGCTGCTACGGATCGCGGCGGCTCCATGCTTGCAACGAACATCCGGAGCGGAATCACACGAGTGAGTCGTGCTCTCGCAGAGCCCACGAAATCGGCGTCATCACTCCGTACGCCCAGACTCTCCCAACGCGCAGCGGCTGGGAATGCCGACTTGCGGTCCGACCTTGTGTGCCGACCTGCGGTCCGACTTAACACTGAGCTGCGTCAACCTTTGGATGCGAGAGTTCTCCTACCGCTCGTCACAGTGCCGCCTCGGGGCGCCTGCGCGTGCGCGTCGGGGTCTTGCCAGGGTCCTGTACGGTGAATCTAGAGCAAATAACCCGCTCGCGCCGACAGTCATTTGGAGTGATTCAAGGTGGAGAGCAACGAAAATCAGGACCAGCCCGAACCCCTTGAACTTCGCTTGGCAAAGCTTGAAGAATTGCGAAGCAACCTGGCGTACGGAACGAATTGGCAAGTAGGGCCCGTCCGATTCACCGCAGGCTACGGATCGATGGGGATAGCCCAGGCTTACATCGTGTTTTGCGTTCTATGCTTAGTAGCGGGCATTCTTTGTACGCTGTTGACCTCTGCGACAGAACTCGGCGTTGCGCTGGTGGTCGGTGCGATATTCGCCATCGGGTCCATCGGGCCGCAGGCTTGGGCCGCGCAAGTCGGTCGTGAAATTAGTGCGACTCAGCTTGTATACGGAGCCGAACTGAAAAAGATTATCGACTCGCTTCACGGTGAAATCCGCCACCTTCGCGAGCAATCCGATTTCGGCGCTGCGGAAATGGGCGGCGAGAATGATTCCAACCCACAGCCCGTTCCGTAGTATTGGCAAGTTTGCAACTACCGTTCAATCGGTGATGCTTGGCGACTGAAGTGCTTTTATCAAGTTTCGGCTGACCTCTTTCGTGTAATCGCGGCACTCGAATCAATCTGCCGACGGAAGGGCTACCGTCGGATGGTTGCCTCCTTTCGCAGCCTGCGCCGCCAATGGCGGGGCGCCTACCTGTGAAGGCCGATCACGACCGCGAAGCGGCCGTCGCTAGAATCGGCTGCGCAGGCACGTCCAAGGCAGGATCAACCTGGCTGCGGACGCTCAGACCCCGGCCAAGCCGGCGCCGAAGCCGGGCGGTACGCACATGGTCAAGAAGGACGACGCCCTCTTCCGGGATCGCGAAGACCTACCGGACCACCGTGACCGCGATCAAGACGCTGATCCACCTCACCAGTGACACGATCGTCGTCGGACAGAAGCTGCTGGTGGCCGGCGCGTCGCAGGGCCGCAAGATTGATGCCACCGACGCCCACCCCATGGCGCTGGTCGGCACCCGCATGGCCCGGCTGCGCCGAGTGGTCAACGATGAGCAGCTCGCCCTGCTACGGATCTTGGTCGACAGGCGCCGCACGCTCGGCGAGGACCACACCCGGATTGTGTCCCAGCTTCACCAACTGCTGAAACTAATCCCGGGGGTATGGCGAAGAGTAGCCTGTCCGCCGCCCAGGCCAAGACACTGCTGGCAGCGCTTGCCCGGGACGCGGTTGGCAAGGTTCGACGGCGGTTCGCCGTGGAGCTGATCGGTGACCTCGAACGCGTTTACCGGCGTTCCAAGGAAGCTAGCAGGAACTAAACTCACTTCCCGGACCCGTCGCCACACCCCGGCTCAGAACAACCTTCGCCGCAGTCTTTGACACAGAGGGGAGCCAAATAGGTAGGTCCGCACGGGCGGCGGTGCTGGCTGGGCCTGTGTGCCGCGGTGACTCGCCGTGTTGAAGGCAGTTCCGATCGTCTTAGAACTCCTAACTCTTTGAACGCTGCAGCCGGCGCCAGCAGACGATGGCGCAGGCGAGGGTGAGGAACGCTTCGTGGATGTCGTCACGGATCTCCC